>JALHPY010000155.1 GCA_022842305.1 Rubrivivax sp. | reverse complement strand
TTCAGGCGCTCGCTCAGGCGGCGCCCATGCGCAGCCGCCGCGCCGCCTCTTCGGCGCGCGCGTCGTCGATCTCGCGCAGCACGCCGTGCACGTCGGCCGGCGCGCCGCTGGCGACGAAGCGGCCGCTCAGCGCCGCCGCCTGCAGCGGCACGCCGCGGCGGTAGAGATCCCAGATCTCGGGGCCGTACTGCGTGGCCAGCAGGGCCGGGGCAAAGCGGCCGAAGAAGTCGCGCAGGTTGGCCACGTCGCGCAGCAGCATGCGCTGCGCGTGGTTGTTGCCGGCGGCGTCCACGGCCTGCGGCAGGTCGATGATCACCGGGCCGTCGGCGGCCAGCAGCACGTTGAACTCCGACAGGTCGCCGTGCACCACGCCCGCGCCCAGCATGCGCAGCACCTCGGCAATCAGCGTGGCGTGGTGGGCCAGGGCCTCGACCTCATCGAAGTGCAGGTCGTTGAGGCGCGGCGCGGCGTGGCCCGCGGCGTCCACCACCAGTTCCATCAGCAGCACGCCGTCCAGAAACTGCCAGGGCCGCGGCACGCGCACGCCGGCGCCGGCCAGGCGGCGCAGCGCGTCGACCTCGGCGCTTTGCCAGGCGGCCTCCTGCACCTCGCGGCCGTAGCGCGTGCCCTTGGCCATGGCGCGCGCCGCTCGGCTGTTCTTGACCTTGCGGTTCTCGGTGTAATCCACGGCCTGGCGAAAGCTGCGCTGCTCGGCCTCTTTGTAGACCTTGGCCGCACGCAGCTCGTCGCCGCAGCGCACCACGTAGACCTTGGCTTCCTTGCCGCTCATCAACTGGCGCAGCACCTCGTCGATCAGGCCTTCATCGATCAGCGGCTGCAGCCGGGCAGGGGTTTTCATCAATGGATTCTGCGCTGCCGCCTCGCCTGGCCCGTATCGGGGGAGGGGCGCAGCCCTTGCAACCTCACTGGCAGCCGGGGTTGGGCGCGTGAAAACGCGCGATGCACTGCACAATGCCTGGACGGATCTGCCGCCATCGGACCGGCCCGTGCAACCCCGGCAGAGGATTTCAGCCCGATGACCAAGCTCCCGGCGATTCTGACGGTGGACGACAACCCCACCAACCTGTACCTGATCAAGGCCATGCTCGACCACACCGGCATCGAGCTGGTGCGCGCCACCTCTGGCGCCGAGGCACTGCGCCAGGTGCTCGAGCGCGATTTCGCGCTCATCCTGCTGGACGTGCAGATGCCCGGCATGGACGGCTTCGAGACCGCCGTGCAGATCCGCCAGCGCGAGCGCTCGAGCCGCACGCCCATCATCTTCGTCACCGCGCACGCGCCCGACGGCGCCATGCTGCTCAAGGGCTACCGCGCGGGCGCGGTGGACTACCTGTACAAGCCGCTGGACACGACCGTGCTGCGTTCCAAGGTCGAGGTCTTCGTGGCGCTGTACCGCAACGCCGAGCTGCGCGCGCAGGCCGCGGCCATGGAAGCGGCCAACCGCCAGCTCGCCGAAGACCTGCGCGCGCAGGCCGAGCTGGCCGATCAGCTGGCCCACCTGACGCAGCACGACCTGCTCACCGGCCTGCCCAACCGCCAGGCGCTGGAGCAGAGTCTGGCCGAGGCCCTGGCCCATGCCCAGGCCCAGCCGCGCGCGCGCAGCGTGGCCCTGGCCGTGGTCCACCTGGAGGGTTTTCGCAACATCGTCGACACCCTGGGCCATGCGGTCGGCGACGGCCTGCTGCGCGAGGCCGCGGCGCGGCTGCGCGGCGTGGCGCGCAGCCACGAAGTGGTGGCCCGGCTCGAGGGCGACGAGTTCGTGCTGATGCTGCCCGAACTGGTGGAAGCCGCCGACGCCGTGGGCGCGGCGGGCGACGCGCTGGCGGCGCTGGCCGCGCCCTTCGTGCTGGCCGGCCACGAGGTCTCGGTGGCCGCGCGCGTGGGCATTGCCGCGTCGCCGCACGACGGGCGCGACGCCGCCGGGCTGCTGAAGGCCGCGCGCATCGCGTTGGCCCAGGTCAAGGTCGAGGCCGGCAGCGGCTACCGCTTCTGCACACCCGAGCTGGCGGCGCGCGCCGAGCGCCGCTTCGCCATCGAGCACGGCCTGCGCCAGGCCTTGCAGCGCGACGAGTTCGTGCTGCACTTCCAGCCGCGCGTGATGCTGCCCGACGCCGGTCTGTGCGGCTTCGAGGCGCTGCTGCGCTGGAACAGCCCCCAGCTCGGGCTGGTGGGCCCGACCGAGTTCATTCCGCTGGCCGAGGACACGGGCCTGATCGTGCCCATCGGCGAATGGGTGCTGCTCAGCGCCTGCCGCCAGGCGCGCGCCTGGCTGGATGCCGGGCTGGACTGCCCGGTGATGGCCGTCAACGTGTCGCCGCGCCAGCTCAAGAGCGAGGCCATCCTGGCCGCGGTGCGCGCAGCCTTGCAGCAGACCGGGCTGGCGGCGCGCCACCTCGAGCTCGAGATCACCGAGTCCGCGGCCGTGCTCGAAGACCAGGACTGCCTGGACCGCCTGCGTCGGCTCAAGGCCCTGGGCGTGAGCCTCTCGATCGACGACTTCGGCACCGGCAGCTCCAGCCTGAGCTTCCTGAAGTGCTTCCAGTTCGACCGCATCAAGGTCGACCAGTCTTTCATGCACGACATCGACAACGACGCCACCAACCGCGCCATCGCCGCAGCGGTGATGGCGCTGTCGCAGGACCTGGGCATCCCGGTGCTGGCCGAGGGCGTGGAGACCGAGGAGCAGGTGTCGTTCCTGCGCGAGCATTCCGCCGCGGCCCCGCCGGGCGGCTGCGAGATCCAGGGCTTCCTGTTCAGCCACCCGCTGCCGGCCGACGAGTGCACCACGCTGCTGGGGCAGCGGCGGCAGCTGAACTGAGCGCATGAAGGAAGAACGCAGTGGCCTGCTGCTGGACGAGGCCCCAGGCGCGCTCATCGTCACCGCCCGCAGTGGTGAGATCCTGGGCTGGAGCCAGGGTGCCCAGGCGACCTTCGGCTACCCGCCGGACGAGGCCCTGGGCCGCCGTCTCGACGACCTGATCGGCGCGCCCGGCCAGTTCGAGGCCGAAGCGGCACCGCGGCGCGTGGCCTGGGACGGCAGCCTGCTGGTCCACGAGATCGTGCGCCAGCGCCGCGACGGCGCGCTCATCTACGTCAACATGGCCTGGCGCGAACTGCTGGACGCGCAGGGCGGCGAGCGCCGCGTGGCCATCAGCCTGACGGATGTCACGCACTTCAAGCTGTTGCGCGATTCGCGCCTGCTCGAGGCGCGCTACAGCGAGCTGCTCGAGCCCACGCCCGACGCCATCGTCATCGTCAACCACACCGGCCGCATCCTGCTGGTCAACGAGCAGACCGAGAAGCTTTTCGGCTACGGCCGCGACGAGTTGCTGGCGGCGCAGGTCGAGGTGCTGCTGCCGGCCGGGGCGCGCCAGGGGCACGTGGGCCTGCGGCGCGAGTACTTCAAGCGCCCCCGCATCCGGCCCATGAACAACGGGCTCGAGCTGCACGGCCTGCACAAGGACGGCCGTGAGTTCCCGGTCGAGATCAGCCTGTGCCCGCTGAACAGCGAGGTCGGCCCGCTGGTGATGACCGCGGTGCGCGACATCACCGAGCGCCGCCGCGCCGAAGACAAGTTTCGCAGCCTGCTCGAATCGGCGCCCGACGCCATGGTCATCGTCGACGCCGAAGGCCGCCTCGTGCTGGTCAACGGCCAGACCGAACGGCTGTTCGGCTACCGGCGCGAAGAGCTGCTGCAGCAGCCCATCGAGATCCTGATGCCCGAGCGCTTCCGTGGCAGCCACCCCGGCCATCGACAGAACTACTTTGCCGATCCCAAGCTGCGGCCCATGGGCGCCGCGCTCGAGCTGATGGGCCGACGCCGCGACGGCAGCGAGTTCCCGGTGGAGATCAGCCTGAGCCCGCTGCAGACCGAGGACGGCAACCTGGTCAGCGGTTCGATCCGCGACATCACCGACCGGCGCCGGGTCGAGCGTGCGCTGCACGACAAGAACATCGAGCTCGAAAACGCCAACCGCGCGAAAGACCGCTTCCTGGCCACCATGAGCCACGAACTGCGCACGCCGCTGAACGCCATCATCGGCTTCACCGGCGTGCTGCTGATGAAGCTGCCGGGCCCGCTGACGGCCGAGCAGGAAAAGCAGCTGGGCATGGTGCAGTCCAGCGGCAAGCACCTGCTGTCGCTGATCAATGACCTGCTGGACGTGGCCAAGGTCGAGTCGGGCAAGGTCGAGATGCAACTGGCGCCGCTGGCACTGCGGCCGCTGCTCGAAGAGGTGGCCGATACGCTGCGCCTGGCCGCCCAGGACAAGGGCCTGGCGCTGCATCTGGAGCTGCCGCCGACCGAGCTGACGGTGTGGAGCGACCGGCGCGCGTTGCACCAGATCCTGATCAACCTGCTCAACAACGGCATCAAGTACACCGACCGCGGACAGGTGCTGCTGCGCCTGGAAGCCGGTGACGCCGGGCAGGCACGCATCTCGGTGCTGGACACCGGCATCGGCATCCGCGAAGAGGACCAGGACAAGCTGTTCAACGCCTTTGCCCAGCTGGCCACGCCCAGCGGGCGCACGCGCGTCGAAGGAACGGGCCTGGGCCTGTACCTGTGCAGCCGCATGGCCGGGCTGCTGGGCGGCAGCATCGAGTTCCACAGCCGCTGGGGCGAGGGCAGCCGCTTCACGCTGCTGTTGCCGGCGCAGCCGCGCAACTGAAGGAGGGGTGCATGGAGCCCTGCGTGCTGGTGATCGAGGACAGCGTCGAAAGCGCTGTGCTGATGGCCTACCTGCTCAAGTCCTTCGGCTGCCGTGCGCTGGTCGCGCCCGACGGCGAGGCCGGCGTGTCGCTGGCGCTGCAGCACCAGCCCGACCTGGTGCTGTGCGATATCCAGTTGCCCGGCATCGACGGCTTCGAGGTGGTGCGGCGGCTGCGCCAGGCCCCGGACCTGACCAAGGTGCCGATGGTGGCGCTGACCGCCCAGGCCATGGCCGGCGACGATGAACGCATCCTCGAGCGCGGCTTCGACGCCTACATGGCCAAGCCCATAGACCTGCAGGCCTTTGGCGCGCTGGTGCGGCAGCACCTGCCCAGGAGAACCACCGCCGGCGGCGCCACCGCGGCGGTGGCCGCGCCCGCGGCGGCGGCGCCGCAGCAGGCGCTGGCCACCATCCTGGCGCTGGACGACATGCGGCTGAACCTGGAGCTCAAGCGCGGCCTCCTCGAACCGCACGGCTACTGCGTGCTCACCGCCGAGACCATGGGCCAGGCGCTGGCCTTGGCGCGCGAACGCCTGCCCCAGCTGATCATCTCGGACGTGGGCATGCAGCACGGCGACGGCTTCGAGTTCATCACCGCGCTCAAGGCCGACCCGGCGCTGCAGCACATCCCGGTGCTGTTCCTGTCGTCCACGCATTGGGACGAGGCCTCGCGCGAGCGCGGCCTGGCGCTGGGCGCGGCGCGCTACCTGCGCCGGCCGCTCGATTCGCAGCTGCTGCTGGCCGAGATCCGGGCGCTGCTGGGGCGCTGAGCCCCGGCCGGTAAACTAGGCCTCCTGTTCCGTTCCCTCTGCCCTGATGGCCCTCGCACCGAAGCCGCACGCATCCCCCTCGAGCCACACGCCCCCCGTCTTCGATCTCAAGAGCGCCTCTCTCACGCTGACCACGCTGCTGCTGCGCACCGCCGACCTCGACCTGCTCGAGACCGCGATGCGGCAGCGCTTTGGCGCCGAGGCCGGGCTGTTCGACGACGAGGCGCTGCTGCTGGACCTGGCACCGCTGGCGGGTGGCGTCGCCACACTTGACCTGACGCGCCTGGTGGTGTTGCTGCGCCGCCAGGGCCTGCGCCCGCTGGCCGTGCGCGGTGGCGACGCCGAACAGGTGCGCCAGGCCGGCTTGCTGGCGTTGCCCGATTCGGCCACGCCGCTGCAGCTGCCGCCACCGCCGCCGCCCGTGGAGCCTATGGAACCCCAGGAAGCAGCGCCGCCGCCGGCCGAAGCAGTGGATGCGCCGCCGCCACCCGCCGCGGCGCCACCCACGCTGCTGATCGACCGCCCGCTGCGTTCGGGTCAGCAGGTCTACGCGCGCGGCGGTGACCTGGTGGTGATGGCGCCGGTGAGCTTCGGCGCCGAGGTCATCGCCGACGGCCATATCCACGTCTACGCACCGCTGCGCGGCCGCGCCATCGCCGGCGCGCGTGGCGACAGCGCGGCGCGCATCTTCTCCACCTGCATGGAGCCGCAACTGGTGGCCGTGGCCGGCACCTACCGCACGATAGAGGCCGCTCTGCCCGCCGATGTGGCCGGCCGCCCGGCCCAGGTGCGCCTGGCCGCCGGCCAGCTGGTCATCGAGCCGCTGTCGCGCTGACACCGAAACCTATTCTCAAGGAAGCCCCACCGATGGACACCCGCATCATCGTCGTCACCTCCGGCAAGGGAGGGGTCGGCAAGACCACCAGCAGTGCCAGCTTTGCCGCGGGCCTGGCCCTGCGCGGCCACAAGACCGCCGTCATCGACTTCGACGTCGGCCTGCGCAACCTCGACCTGATCATGGGCTGCGAGCGGCGCGTGGTCTACGACCTGATCAACGTCATCCAGGGCGAGGCCAAGCTGGGCCAGGCGCTGATCAAGGACAAGCAGACCGACAACCTGCACGTGCTGGCGGCGTCGCAGACGCGTGACAAGGAAGCGCTGAGCAAGGACGGCGTCGAGCGCGTGCTGAACGAACTGGCCGAGCTGGGCTTCGAGTACGTCGTCTGCGACTCGCCCGCGGGCATCGAAACCGGCGCGCTGATGGCCATGCACTTTGCCGACGAGGCGTTGGTGGTCACCAACCCCGAGGTCAGCTCGGTGCGCGACAGCGACCGCATCCTGGGCTTCCTGGCCAGCAAGACGCGCCGCGCCATCGAGGGCAAGGAGCCCATCAAGGAACACCTGCTGGTGACGCGCTACAACCCGCTGCGCGTGCAGGGCGGGCAGATGCTGTCGCTGACCGATGTGCAGGAGATCCTGCGCATCCCGCTGATCGGCGTGATCCCCGAAAGCGAAAGCGTGCTCGAGGCCTCCAACCAGGGCGTGCCGGCGGTGCACATCAAGGGCAGCGACGTGGCCGAGGCCTACCAGGACGTGGTGGGCCGCTTTCTCGGCGAGACGCGGCCCATGCGCTTCACCGAGGCGCCCAAGCCCGGTCTTCTGAAGCGCCTGTTCGGCGGGAGGTGAGCGCGATGTCCCTGCTTTCCTTCCTGTTGGGCGAGAAGAAGAAGACCGCCTCGGTCGCCAAGGAGCGGCTCCAGATCATCCTGGCGCATGAGCGCGCCGGCCGCGGCGGCAGCCGCCCCGACTACCTGCCGCAGCTGCAGGCCGAACTGCTGGCGGTGATCTCCAAGTACGTGGCCATACGCACCGACGACATCAAGGTGCACCTGGAACGCCAGGACGATCTGGACATCCTGCAGGTCAAGATCGAGCTGCCCGACGCCATCCGCTGACGCGCCGCGTCAGCGCCGGGCGCGCGTGCGCGCCTGGGACAGCGGGCGGTGGCCCTTGAGCTGGCGTTCGATGCCGTCGTTGAGCTCGCTGCGCAGCGCCACCACCGCGTCCACGTGGCCGTAGATGCCGGGGAAGCGCAGGTCCAGCCACAGCCACAGCGTGCAGGCGCGCAGGGCTTGCTCCATGCGGTCGAGCCGGCTGTGGCCGTCGATCTCGTCCAGGAACCAGGGCTTGCCGGCGCGGCCGGTGGCGGCGTGGTTGGCGGCCCAGTCCAGGTAATGCTGCACCTGGGTGGGCGTGCGCGTGTCCACCGGTGCCTGGGCGTAGACGAAGCGCTCGCGCAGGCTCAGGCGGCCGGCGTGGCCGTCCAGCTGCTCGGCCAGCTCCAGCATCTGTTCCAGCTCGGCCACGGCAAAGTGCGCGTTGTCCAGCTGCAGCTGTTCCATGAAGACATCCAGCACCTCGCGCAGGCGGGTCAGCTGCAGGCGCTCGGAGATGGTGTCCACGTGCCAGCCATTCGGCGCCACCGGCGCCTTGAAGTCGCGCGGCGCGGTGGGCGTGCGCGGCAGCAGGTCGCGCAGCGTGCGCAAGGCCGTGGGCTCGGCCTCGGCCAGCACGCCGACGAAGCCTTCCTCGTGCATGCCGAAGCGGCCGGCGCGGCCGGCTATCTGGTGCACCTCGCCCTCGTCCAGCGTGCGGTCGCCCTGGCCGTCGAACTTGGTCAGGGTGCTGAAGAGCACGCGGCGTATGGGCAGGTTCAGGCCCATGCCGATGGCGTCGGTGGCCACCAGGATGTGGCTCTCGCCCTGGGCGAAGCGTTCGGCCTCGCGCCGGCGTACTTCGGGCGGCAGCGCGCCGTAGATCACGCTCACCGGGTGGCCGGCGCCGGCGATGCGGTCGCGCAGCATCAGCACGTCGCGCCGGCTGAAGGCCACCACCGCGTCGCCCAGCTTCAGCGCTGCCGTGGGCACCGGCTGCGGCAGCAGGTCCACGTACTGCTTGCGCTCGAAATGGCGCACCGTGCAGCGCTCGCCGCACAGGCCCAGCAGGTTCTCGATGGCCGGCACGGCATAGGCGCTGCAGATGATGATCACCTCGTTGGCCGGCACGGCCACGATGGCCTGGGTCCAGGCCCAGCCGCGCGAGGCGTCGAAGATCATCTGCGCCTCGTCGATCACGGCCACGTCGATGGGTTTGCTGGTGCCCACCATCTCGATGGTGCTGCTGACCACGCGCGCGCCGTCGGCGGGCACGTTTTCCTCACCCGTCAGCAGCGAGCAGGGCACTCCGCGCGCGGCCAGGCGGTCGCGGCCTTCCAGCGCCAGCAGGCGCAGCGGCGCCAGGTAGGCGCCGTCGAAGGCCTGCGCCAGGCGCTCGAAGGCGGCGTGCGTCTTGCCGCTGTTGGGCGGGCCCACGTAGAGCTTGACCGTGCGCTGCAGCCGGCGCGCGGTCTCGAAGGTGTCGGGGTAGCCCTTAAAGGCCAGTTCCTGGTTCAGGACCTCGAAGGCCTCGAGCTCGGCGACGTGGTGCTCCCAGCGGTCCTGCGCGCGCGAGCAGGCCTTCTTCAGCTCGGGCAGCCCTTGCGGCGTGGCGCATTCCGACTGCAGGCGCGGCAGCAGAGAAGCCAGCTGGCGCGGCTGGTACTCGCGGCTGCGGCCCAGCAGCGATTCGATGTGCGCGGCCAGCTCCTGCGCGTGCGCCCACGCCGGCGCCGGGCCCAGTGCGGCCAGCAGCGCGGGCTTGTCGCCGCTGCGCAGAAAGGCCCACACCGCGGCCTCGTCCAGCGCAGAGTAGAACGGCACGGCCAGCTCCCAGCCGGGCTCGGTCAGCACCAGACTGTGGCTGACGCGCCGGCTCCACACGCCGGCGTGGCGGCGCAGGCCCATGGCCTCGAGCGCGGCCAGGCGTTCCAGCATCAGCGGCCGGGCGGTCGGGCCCAGGCCCACGGCGTCCAGGTGGGCCAGCGCGCTGTCCATCAGCGCCGGGGCTATCCAACGGCTGGGGCGCGAACCGGCCACTGCCTTCTGCAGCATCACCAGGCCCAGCGTGTGCAGATGCTCGTCGCCGGCCTTGCCGTGCTCGGCGCCGTAGTCGGCCGGCTTGACCACCTGCGGCAGCGCGTGCGACGACTGCCGGATGCGCGCCAGCTGCTGCGGCCCGATGTGCGGCGGCAGGCGCGCAACGTGGCGCGCATCGGGCAGGTTGAAGACGGGCGGCAGGGGGAGAGGGTGAGCGTGCATCGAAGCGTGGTCAGGGGCGCCGGAGTTCGGCCTTCCAGGTCCCGATAATGGCCCATGAACGCTACCGCACAGAATCCGCCCCCCGCCGCCGGCCCTTCCTTCGGCAGCCTGCCGCTGTCGCCCGCCGCGCTGGAGAACCTGCAGCGCCTGGGCTACGACGCGATGACGCCGATCCAGGCCGCCACGCTGCCGCTGAGCCTGGCCGGCCACGACCTCATCGCCCAGGCGCGCACCGGCAGCGGCAAGACGGCTGCCTTTGCCCTGGCCCTGCTGGCCAACCTGAACCCGCGCCGCTTTGCCGTGCAGGCCCTGGTGCTGTGCCCCACGCGCGAGCTGGCCGACCAGGTGACGCAAGAGCTGCGCCGGCTGGCGCGCGCCGA
>JALHPY010000154.1 GCA_022842305.1 Rubrivivax sp. | reverse complement strand
GCCACGCCCGACGACGTGTTCATCGGCAGCCCGCCGCTGGCCTTCACCTTCGGCCTGGGCGGGCTGGTGCTGTTTCCCTTTGCCATCGGCGCCAGCACGGTGCTGCTGGAAAAGGCCGGCCCGCCACAGCTGCTGGCGGGCATCGTGGACTTCGGTGCCACGGTGGTCTTCACCGCGCCCACCGGCTACCGCGCGCTGGCCGCGCACGGGGCCGAGATCCGCGCCAGCCGGCTGCGCAAGTGCGTCTCGGCCGGCGAGGCGCTGCCGGCGGCGACGCGCACGCTGTGGCGCCAGGCCACGGGCATCGAGATCATCGACGGCATCGGCGCCACCGAGATGCTGCACATCTTCATCTCGCACGACGAGGCCCACGCCCGCGCCGGCGCCACCGGCAAACCGGTGCCCGGCTACCGCGCCGAGGTGGTGGACGCCGCCGGCCAGCCCGTGCCCGTGGGCAACGTGGGCCAGTTGCGCGTGAAGGGCCCCACCGGCTGCCGCTACCTGGCCGATGCGCGCCAGGCCAGCTACGTGCGCGGCGGCTGGAACTACCCCGGCGACGCCTATTCCATCGACGACGAGGGCTACTTCCGCCACCACGCGCGCACCGACGACATGATCGTCTCGGCCGGCTACAACATCGCCAGCCCCGAGGTCGAGGACGCGCTGATGCAGCACGCCGCGGTGGCCGAGTGCGGCGTCATCGGCGTGCCCGACCCCGACCGCGGCCAGATCGTCAAGGCCTTCGTCGTGCTGCGCCCGGGCTTCATCAAAGGCCCGCGCCTGGTGGCCGAGCTGCAGGACTTCGTCAAGCACACCGTCGCCCCCTACAAGTACCCGCGCGCCGTGGCGTTCGTGGACACGCTGCCGCGCACACCCACGGGCAAGCTGCAGCGCTACCGGCTGCACGACCTGCCCTGACCCTGCCAAGGAGAACCCCATGCTGCAAGCCCTGCTTCCCGAAGGTTGGCCGCGCCCGCAGGGCTATGCCAACGGCGTGTCGGCGCGCGGCCGCAGCGTGGTGGTGGCCGGCATGGTGGGCTGGGACGAGCACCAGCACTTCCACAGCAGCGACTTCGCTGCGCAGGCGCGCCAGGCGCTGCTCAACATCGTGGCCGTGCTGGCCGCTGGCGACGCCAGCCCTTCGCACATCGTGCGCATGACCTGGTACGTGCTCGACCGCGCCGAGTACCGCGCCGCGCTGCCGGCCGTGGGCCGCGCCTTCCGCGAGCTGATCGGCCACTACGACATCGCCATGACCGCGGTGCAGGTGGTGGCGCTGATGGAAGACCGTGCGCGGCTGGAGATCGAGGTCACGGCCGTCGTGCCCGACTGAACCGCAGCCATGCCGCGGGCCAAGGGGTGACTCAACCCAGGCTGTCGGCCCAGATGTTGGCGGCCCAGGCGTTGGCGTAGCGGCCTTCGTCGGCGCTGGCGCTGGCCGACACACCGCCCGCGCCGGCGGCCGCCTTGAAGGTCTTGGCCGCGGCGTCGTACTGGTAGACCGCGGCCACGTGGATGGCCTCGCGCGCGGTGACGAAGCTGTAGCAGGTGTTCATCAGCACTGGCACTGCGCTCACCGGCTGGCCCTTGAGCAGCTGGATCACCGCCGCCGTCGCCAGCTTGGCCTGCTGGTTGGCCAGGTGGCCCGACTTGGGCATCTGCGGCGCCGGGAAGGTGGCGTCGCCCAGCACGTGGATGCCGGGTGCGGCGGTGGATTCCATGCTCAGCCAGTCCACGCCCACCCAGCGCTGGTTCACGTTCACCAGCCCGGCCTTGTGCGCCAGATCGGCCGCGCGTTGCGGCGGGATGACGTTGAGCACGTCGGCCTTCACGTCCTCGAACTCCAGGCGCGCCACGCCGTCGGCGCCCAGCTCGCGCAGTTCGGCGTTGGGCCGGTACTCGAGGATGTCCTTGTAGTGCTGCGCAAAGGCGCGTTCGAACAAGCCCTTCTTGGACTGGATCTCGGGGTTGGCGTCCAGCAGCAGCAGCTTGCTGCGCGGCTTGTGCTGCTTCAGGTAGGCGGCCACCATGCAGGCGCGCTCGTACGGCCCGGGCGGGCAGCGGTAGGGCACCTTGGGCACGGTGATGGCCACCACACCGCCGTCGCGCATGTCCAGCAACTGGCGGCGCAGCGCCAGGGTCTGCGGCCCGGCCTTCCAGGCGTGGGTGACACGCCCGCTCTCCAGCGCCGCGGCCAGGCCGCCGACCTGATCGAGCATGAAGTCGATGCCCGGTGACAGGATCAGCCGGTCATAGGGCAGATCGCTGCCATCGGCCAGGCGCACCGCCTTCTTGGCCGCATCGATGGCCGTGACCTCGCCCTGCACCAGCTGCACACCCTGCGACGCCAGGCCGCGGTAGCCGTGGGTGATGCTCGACATCTCGCGAAATCCGCCCAGCACCAGGTTGGACATCGGGCAAGAGACGAACGCGGCGTTGCGCTCGACCAGCGTGACGTCCAGCTCGGGCGCCCACAGCTTGAGGTAGCGCGCCGCCGTGGCGCCGCCGAAGCCGCCGCCGACGACGAGCACGCGGCCCGCAGAGCGCCGCGCCGGGGCTGCAGGGGCCGTTGCCGGCGGGGCGGCGCAGCCAGCCAGGGCCAGGCCGCCCAGTCCGGTTGCGGCGGCCATGCCCGCGCCCAGCAGGCGGCGACGCGCGCCGTCGACGTCTCGATCCAAGGGATGCTTCATGGGGTGCAGGTGCTTATCGGTTGCTCTGCTGCGCGGCAAAGTGCGATGCCAGCAGCTTGATCTGTTCGTCGGTATAGCCGCGGGCGATCTGATGCATGATCGTTGCAGGCTGAGCGCCGCTCTTGAAGTCGGTGAGCATCGCGAAGATGCGGCCGGCCGACACCCCGGCCAGGGGCTTGATGTCGCCGCGGGCCTGGCCGTTGGTGCCGTGGCAGTTGGCGCAGGTGGCGGCCAGGTTGCGCGCCAGCAGCGCGTCCTGTGCCCAGGCAGGCACGGTGGCCGCGGCCAGCGCCAGGGCGATCAATCGGGGCTTCATGGGGTTCTCCAGTCCGGGGGCGGCGCGCGCATTGTGGACGAGCCGGCACCATGCGCAGCGCGGACGGCAAGAAGCAGGTCCCGCTGAAAGGATTCGAAGCTTCGCCGCGTTGGCCTTGTTGCGCGGGGCCCGCCTCACGCGGCTTCGCCATCGCCGATGACTGCCTCGTCCAGCCGGTGCGGACGGGCGCGCAAGCCCGCGAACGCCCTTCGCTGCCACGGCCTTGCCGTGGGGCAAGGTTCCTCGGGGACGGAAGGGGGGTCGGTATTTTGGACGATGCGCCGTTGACCTGACCGATTAGCACATCGATTTGCGTAGACGCAATCCCCAGGCCGTGGCTGCTACGCACAATGTGCAAGAACTCACGAACAAGGCGTCGCCAGAAGCCGCCGTCAGCCCCTCGCCGCGCAGCCCGGGTCGACCCCGTCGAGGGCAGAAAAGGAAAAGGCCTCCATGTCCACAGAATCTTTCAGTTTCACGGTGCGGCCGGTTGCCGACCACCACGACCTGCTGCGCGCGTGCGAGGTCCGGTCGATTGCCTACGGCCGCAAGATCCCGGAATGCCGCGAATCCATGCTCAGCCCGGATCGGGTGGACCTGCTGCCTGCCACGGGCGTGTACATCTGCGAGGACAAGATCACGGGGCAAGCGATCGGCACGATGCGCGTGCAGTTCACCCGCCCGGGAATGGCGGGCCTCGAAATCGAGAAGTACGTGCCGACCCCTGCGGGATTCGGCTCGCTGACCAGGGCCGAGATCACGCGCATGGCCGCCATTCCCGGCGCCGACCCTTTCGTGCGACTCGCGCTGTGGAAGTCAAGCTACCTGCACTGCACCCACCTCGGCGTGCGCTTGCTGATGATGGCCGTGCGCAAGCGCGCCCTCATCAAGGCCTACGAGCGCATGGGCGCGAAGGACATCGCGCAGCCCTTTGCGCTGCCCTACGCGAGTAACCTGGTCCATCGGATCCTGGCCATCGACATGCGCGCGGCCGAGACCTTCTGGCGTGAGTCGGACCATCCACTGCTCAAGTTCATGGTCGAGACGCGTCACCCGGACATCCGGGTGCTCGATCCCATGGACTCAATGCACGGTGTTCCCGTGGCAACCGGCCGCGTCTGCGCCGCAGTCTTCTAGCGACAAGGCGAACGCGTACAGCGGATGCTCCCGCATGCTGATGGCGCGGGCGGTCTGTGCCGCGCGGATCGCCTCGAGAAGTTGCTGGTCGGTGAAGGGCTTGGCCAGAAACCCGTCCATTCCGGCGTCCAGGCACTCGACCTCGTCCTCGCGGCTGGGGTTCGCGGTCAGCGCGATGATCGGCACCCGCGCCAGCCCGCGCACTTCCTCGATCCGCCGGATTTCCCGGCTGGCGGTGGGCCCGTCCATCACAGGCATCCGGCAATCCATCAGGATCAGGTCGGGCCGGTCATCGGTGAAGGCGCCCGCCACCGCTTCCCGGCCGTCGCGGGCCCGGATCGTGACGATCGCGAGCCGGCTCATGTGGGCCACGGCGATCAGGGCGTTGACTTCGTTGTCTTCGACCAACAGGACACGGAACTTCTGCTTCAGCAGCGGCAGCGGTGCGGGCTGGGTGCTGCGGGGGATGCTGCTCTCATCGAGTTGCCTGAGCGCCGCATCGAACGAGAAGCGAGAGCCGATGCCGACCGCGCTGGAGGCAGTGATGTGCCCGCCCATCGCCTTGACCAGTTCTTGCGCAATGCTCAATCCAAGGCCCGTGCCATCCTCGGTTCTGGCCGCGGACTCCTTGGTCTGACGGAAGGCTTCGAAGATGTGCGGCAGGTCTTCCGGGCTGATGCCGGTGCCGGTGTCCACGACCTCGAAATGGAACCGACCGTCACGCTCTTCGACGCTCAGGCTCACCTGCCCGCGTTTGGTGAACTTCATGGCATTGCCGAGCAGGTTGTGAAGGACTTGCCTGAGCCGGCCCGCGTCGCCGCTCACCCAGCAAGGCTTGGGCAGGCGGACGCGGGCACCGAACTCGATGCCTTTCGAAAGGGCTCGGACGGCATACAGGTCGGCCATGGTCTTCAGCTCCTTGGCCAGATCGAATGGCGCCTCGTGCAGCACCAGCTTGCCGGCGTCGATCCGCGACACGTCGAGCAGCGCTCCGATCAGTTCCAGCAGATGTTCAGCCGAAGAGCTGACCAGCCCCAGCTTCTTGCGCGCATCGCTCTTGTCGGTTTGCTCCAGCACCAGTTGGGTGAGCCCGAGGATGCCGTGCAGTGGGGTGCGCAACTCGTGGCTCATCGTCCTGAGGAAGAGCGCCTTGACCGCAGCCTGGCGCTGCACATCGACCAGCGCGCCCTCCAGGTTCTTCGAAGTTTCCTTGGCCAGTGCAAGCGCTGCGGACCGCTCTTCCAGCGCCTTGCGCAGTTGCTCCTCGGCGATGAACTCGCGCGTGACCCTTCGCTCCGAGGCAAGCCCGGTGAAAAGGGTCTGGATCAGCACCAGCAAGGCGCCTGCGGATCCGGCGATGCCGAGCACGTCGCCGCGCGCGGCGAGTGCGACGCCCAAGGGCAACATGATGGGCACCACATACGCGGCCGTCGCCGCCTGCTGCACCTGAAGCCCGAAGGTCGCCAGCATCGCCACGCTCGCTAGGCAACCCAGCAGCAGGCCCGCGGTCGTCTCGCCATGCAAACCGGCGCACCAGATCCCCGCCAGCCCCCAGACCGCCCCATCGAAGGCCAGCGAAGCCAGCACGATGCGGTTGGTGCTGGCCCTTTCAAGATTCCAATACCCTCGCAGCCACGCTTGGCCCATGACGAACCGCGCCAGGGCGCTGGCCGCCTTCAACCCGAACCAGCCGTACGCCGCAAGGCTGCCAACCGTCGGCGCCAAGAAAATGGCCAGGATCAGCGCCGCGACGGTGGAGACGAGGCTCGCGCTGGCGCTGTGGGCCAGCAGCGCCGCAGTCTGCCGGGCGCGCAACCGCAGGCGCGCCTCGGCATCCAGCGCGTAGACCGAGCTGCGCGCCGGCCCTGCTGGCGCCAGAGCAGAGGCACTTGCTTGTTGCGGGGCGAACGGCATCGTGGCGGACGGTTGCGCTATGGTCAAACGTGCGTCGCCGGACGAGTTGCACGACGCTTGCGAAATTGGACGCGATAGCAGGCGCCTGCGCCGCAATGAACGCAACGGTGTTCGTTACTTTTTGACATCCCTGCGCCGATCCAGCAACTGGAGCCTGGCGCTTCGGTACACCGTTGCGGTCGGTGCCGACGCGTGTGCGCAGCCGCGGCGTGCGCGGAGTCGGGGCGGCCCGTTGGAAGAAACTGCCGGCGCCAGAAAGCTGCTCAAGCGGCGAGCAGCGGCGCGATGGCAAAAACCCCAGGCGCGGCAAGCACTTGAAGTGGTCGGGGTGAAAGGATTCGAACCTTCGACCCACTGGTCCCAAACCAGTTGCGCTACCAGGCTGCGCTACACCCCGACGAACCCGGCATTGTAGGCGCCGGGCTCAAGGCTCAGACGGCGCGGGCAGTTGCAGCTGGCGCGCCACGTCCATGCACTGGCGAATGTGCTGCTCGCAGACATAGCGCAGGGCCGAGTACGTGAGCGCCGCCGACACCGCCTGGCCGGCCAGCGGCACGTACTTGGCGGCCTGCTGCGCCGTCAGGCGCAGGCCCACCAGGCGCACCAGCTGCAGCACCAGTTCACGCGTGATGATCTTGCCCACCAGCACGCCGCCGGCGGCGCTGATGGCCTTGTAGACGACGACGCGGCGTTCGGGCGCCAGGCGTTCCACCTGCGCAGGGCTCAGGCCGAACTCAGCGCTGATCTGCGGCAGCAGGCGCATCAGCAGGCCCACGTCCACCGCCCAGTCCAGCCCCGGCAACGGCACCATGGCCACGCCCGCGGCCAGCAGCGCGCGCTGCGAGACGCGGCGGCGGCAGCGCCTTGCCACGGCCTGCAGGTCGTGGCCCTCACCGGGCACGACTTCCCATTCGACGCTTTCGGCGCGGCTCATGCGGCCACCGACAGCATCCAATGGTGCACTGCATGCACACCTGACATGTCGGCGTCAATGATCTCCAACATCCAACGGTCCTTGATCGGCATGAACTGGACTTTGCACTGATTTGCCCAGCTCAAGCGCGAGTCGGCGAATGAATCTTCCATCGGTCGCGGAAAACCGGTGCGGCTTTCATACGATGCAGCCCATGCTGAACAGTTCCGCCCTGCGTTGGCCGGCCGCACCGCGCATGCCCGCGCTCATCGTCGCCTGCCTGGGCGCCACCTGGATCATCTGGGGATCCACCTACCTGGCCATCAAGTGGGCGTTGACGAGCTTCCCGCCCTTCTTCCAGATGGGCACGCGCTTCGTCGCCGCCGGCCTGCTGCTGGGCCTGTGGGCGGCCTGGCGCGGCGCCACCTGGCCCACGCGGGATGAATGGGTCAATGCCGCCGTGCTGGGCGCGCTGATGCTGGGCGGCGGCTACGGCGCCACGGCCGTGGCCGAAGTCAGCGTCAGTTCGGGCCTGGTGGTGGCCTTCATCGCGGTGGTGCCGGCCCTGGTGGCGCTGCTGCAGGCCTGCTACGGCAGCCGACCCACGGCCTGGGAAGCCGCCGGCATCGCCCTGGGCCTGGTGGGCGTGCTGCTGCTCACCCGCGGCCAGGGCTTCTCGGCGTCGCCCTCGGGCCTGCTGGCCATTGCGCTGGCCTGCGCCACCTGGTCGCTGGGCAGCGTGTGGGCCTTGCGCGGCCTGCCGGGCGGCCGGCCGCTGACGCTGGCGCCCGGTGCCGCCGGCTACGCCAGCCAGATGCTGCTGGGCGGCATGATGCTGCTGGCGCTGTCGGGACTGGTGGGTGAGCGGCCGGTGCTGCCGCCCGACGGCCGCGCCCTGGCCAGCTGGCTGTACCTGGTGGTGGCCGGCTCCATCATTGGCTTCTCGGCCTACATGGTGCTGCTGCAGCGCACCAGCGCCACGCTGGCCTCCACTTATACCTTCATCAACCCCCTCATCGGCCTGGTGCTGGGCGTGGCGCTGGGCGGCGAGGCGGTCACGCCGCTGGAATGGACGGCCGCCGCCGTGGTGTCGGGCGGCGTCATCCTCCTGCTGCTGGGGCGGCGCTAGGCCTTCCTGGCCAGGGCCGCGGCGCGGATGGCGCCCAGCGTGCTGCGCGTGGTGCTGACGTCGCCGTCCAGCTTCAGGTGCAGCAGCGTGGGCGTGCCGGCGGCGATGGCGCGCTGCAGGGCGGGCTCGAAGGCCGCGGTCTCGTCCAGGGTTTCGGCGCGCCAGCCATAGGCGCGCGCCAGCGCCGCGAAGTCGGGGTTGAAGAGCTGGCTGCCGCTCACTCGGCCGGGGTACTCACGCTCCTGGTGCATGCGGATGGTGCCGTAGCTGCCGTTGTCGACCACGATGCTGATGAGCCGGCGCGCGCCGTAGCCGGTGGCCGTGGCCAGTTCCTGCCCGTTCATCAAAAAGTCGCCGTCCCCGGCCAGGTTGACCACCCAGCGCTCGGGCTGCAGCAGCGCCGCGCCCACCGCCGCCGGCAGGCCGTAGCCCATGGCGCCCGAGGTCGGCGCAAGCTGCGTGCGGCCGTGGTGCTGCAGACCGGGGTAGCGGCCGTAACGGTGCAGCCAGCCCGAGAAGTTGCCGGCGCCGTTGGTGTACAGCGTGCTGTCGGGCAGCAGGCGCTGCAGCGTCTGCACCACCACCGCCATGTCCAGCGGCGCCACCGCCGGTGCCTGCAGGTTGGCCAGGTAGTCGGCGTGCGCCGCCTGCGTGTGCGCGGCCCAGGGCAGGGTGGGCGGCGCGGTCAGGGCCTCCAGCGCCCGGGCTGCGGCGGCGTTGGCGGCCTGCAGCATCAGGTCGGCGGCGTAGACGCGGCCCAGCTCCTCGGCCCCGGCGTGGATATGCACCAGCTTCTGCGTCGGGCGCGGCGCCTGCAGCAAGGTGTAGCCGCCGGTGGTCATCTCGCCCAGGCGCAGGCCCAGCGCGATCACCAGGTCGGCGTCGCGGACGCGCGCGGCCAGCGCCGGGTTGATGGCGATGCCCACGTCGCCCGCGTACTGCGGGTGGCGGTTGTCGAAGGTGTCCTGGAAACGAAAGCCGCAGGCCACCGGCAGCTGCCAGTTCTCGGCAAAGCGCTGCAGCGCGCTGGCGGATTCGGCGTCCCAACCCGGGCCGCCGGCGATCAACACTGGGCGCTGCGCGGCCAGCAGCATGGCGCGCAGATCGCGCAGACCGCCCGGCGCGGGCCAGGCGCGCACCGGCTCCACCCGCGGCAGCACCGGCGCCGTGGTGGGCGTGGTGAGCATGTCCTCGGGCAGCGCCAGCACCACCGGGCCTGGCCGGCCCTGCATGGCCGTGCGGAAGGCGCGCGCCACGTACTCGGGCAGGCGGTCGGCGTGCTGCACCTCGGCCACCCACTTGGCCAGGCCCAGCGTGCCGGGGCCGAACATCTGGCGGTAGTCGATCTCCTGGAAGGCCTCGCGGTCGCGCTGGTCGCTGGCCACCTGGCCCACGAACAGCACCATCGGCGTGCTGTCCTGAAAGGCCGTGTGCACGCCGATGCTGGCGTTGGTGGCGCCGGGGCCGCGCGTCACGAAGCAGACGCCGGGGCGGCCCGTGAGCTTGCCCTGGGCCTCGGCCATGAAGGCCGCGCCGCCCTCCTGCCGGCAGGCCACGAAGCGGATGTGTGCGCGCAGTTCGTGCAGGCCGTCGAGCACGGCCAGGTAGCTTTCGCCGGGCACGCCGAAGCAGGTGGACACGCCCTGCGCGACCAGGGCTTCGACGAGGGCGTGGCCGGCAGGCCGGGCGGTGGGTGTGGCGGCAGTCATGCCGCCACTGTAGCGGCTGCTCAGGCCCGGGCGGGCGGGGGTGATGCCGGCCCGGCGCGCAGGCGCAGCCCCACCAGCGCGGCCGAGCCCACGCCCAGCAGCAGCGTCAGCGCCGCACCCAGGAAGATGGCGGCGGGATGGCCGGCATCCAACAGCGCGCCGAACACCGGCGCGGCGCAGGCAAAGCCCAGGTCCAACCCCGAATACACCGTGCCGTAGACGCGCCCGGTGGCGCCGGGCGGCGCGGCGCGCTTGATGAGCATGTCGCGCGAGGGCCCGGCCAGCCCGGTGCCGGCGCC
>JALHPY010000153.1 GCA_022842305.1 Rubrivivax sp. | reverse complement strand
CCGGCCTTGGAGTCGCCTGCAGGCGCCGCAGCGGCGGGCGCAGCAGCGGCAGCAACCGGAGCGGCGGCAGGCGCGGGTGCGGCGGCGCCAGCGGTGGCCGTGGTGTCGATGCGCGCGATCAGCTGCTCGGCGGCCACGGTGCTGCCGTCGGGCATCACCAGTTCGACCAGCACGCCGGCGGCCGGCGCCGGCACTTCCAGCACCACCTTGTCGGTCTCGACCTCGATGAGGATCTCATCGATTGCCACGGCATCGCCGGGCTTCTTCTTCCACTGCAGCAGGGTGGCTTCGGCCACCGACTCGGAGAGCTGCGGAACCTTGACTTCAACGATTGCCATGATCTATCTCTGCGTGTGTTGTGTTGTTCCCGCGCGCCCGGGCGCCACCAGGGGTGGGCGCTCGGACGCGGGAGGTTTGGACGGGGCCGAGGACGTGCGGCGCAGCGCTACTTGGCCAGCACGAAGCCCTTGAGCTTGCCGTAGGCCTGCTCCAGCAGCGCCTTCTGCTGCTCCTGGTGCAGATGCGAGTAGCCCACCGCCGGCGATGCCGATGCGGGCCGGCCGGCGTAGCCCAGCTTCTGGCCTTCGAGCATGTTCTCGTGCACGTAGTGCTGCACGAAGAACCACGCGCCCTGGTTCTGCGGCTCGTCCTGGCACCACACGACTTCGGTGGCGTTGGGGAAGCGCTTCATCTCGGCGGCGAATGCCTTGTGCGGGAACGGGTAGAGCTGCTCGACGCGAACGATGGCCACGTCGCTGGCCTTGCGCTCCTCACGCTTGCGCATCAGGTCGTAGACCACCTTGCCCGAGCAGCAGATCACGCGCTTGACCTTGTCGCCCTCGACCTCGGTGCGCGACGGGCCGATCACCGTGCGGAACTCGCCCTTGGTGAACTCGGTCAGCGGGCTGGTGGCGTCCTTGGCCCGCAGCAGGCTCTTGGGCGTGAAGATGATCAGCGGCTTGCGGAACTGGCGCACCATCTGGCGGCGCAGCAGGTGGAAGATCTGGCTGGCGCTGGTGGGCTGGACAACCTGCATGTTGTTGTCGGCAGACAGCTGCATGAAGCGCTCGATGCGCGCGCTGCTGTGCTCGGGGCCCTGCCCTTCGTAGCCGTGCGGCAGCATCAGCGTCAGGCCGTTGACGCGGCCCCACTTGACCTCGCCGCTGGCGATGAACTGGTCGATCACCACCTGCGCGCCATTGACGAAGTCGCCGAACTGGCCTTCCCAGATGGTCAGCGTGTTGGGCTCGGCGGCGGCATAGCCGTACTCGAAGCCCAGCACCGCTTCTTCGGACAGCAGCGAGTCGATCACCACGTACGGCGCCTGGCCGTCGGCCACGTGCTGCAGCGGCACGTAGGTGCCCTCGTCCCACTTCTCGCGGTTCTGGTCGTGCAGCACGGCGTGGCGGTGGGTGAAGGTGCCACGGCCGCAGTCCTCGCCCGACAGGCGCACGCTGTAGCCACTGGCCACCAGCGACGCATAGGCCAGCGTCTCGCCCATGCCCCAGTCGACGTTGATCTCGCCGCGGCCCATGGCGGCGCGGTCGGCCAGCACCTTTTCGACCAGCGGGTGGACCTTGAAGCTGCTGGGCAGGGTGGTCAGGCGCTCGGCCAGGCGCTTGACCTCGGCCAGCGGCAGCGCGGTGTCAGCACTGTCGGTCCACTTCTTGTTCAGGAACGGGGCCCAGTCGACCGCGTACTTGCTCTTGAAGTTGGTGAGCACCGGGTCGGCGGTGTGCCGGCCCTCGTCCATGGCGGCGCGGAAGGCCTTGACCATGCCGTCCGGGCTGTCTTCCCCTTCGGCAGCCAGCACACCCTGGGTCACCAGCTTGTCGCCGTACAGGCGGCGCGTGCCCGGGTGCTTGGCGATGACCTTGTACATCAGCGGCTGCGTCAGGCTGGGCGTGTCCTGCTCGTTGTGGCCCAGCTTGCGGAAGCAGACGATGTCGAGGACCACGTCCTTGTGGAACTGCTGGCGATAGTCCATGGCCAGCCGCGTGCACAGCACCACGGCCTCGGGGTCGTCGCCGTTGACGTGCAGCACCGGCGCTTCGATCATCTTGACGACGTCGGTGCAGTACAGCGTGCTGCGCGTGTCGCGCGGGTCGCTGGTGGTGAAGCCGATCTGGTTGTTCACCACCAGGTGCACCGTGCCGCCGGTGAAGTAGCCGCGCGTCTGCGCCAGCGCCAGCGTCTCCATGATCACGCCCTGGCCGGCAAAGGCGGCGTCGCCGTGCACCAGCACGGGCAGCACCTGGGCGCCGTCCTTGTCGCCGCGGCGGTCCATGCGCGCCTTGACGCTGCCCTCGACCACCGGGTTGACGATCTCCAGGTGGCTGGGGTTGAAGGCCAGGCTCAGGTGCACCGGGCCGCCGGGGGTGGTGACGTCGCTGCTGAAGCCCTGGTGGTACTTGACGTCACCCGAAGGCAGGGCCTCGGGCGCGGTGTGGTCGAACTCGGCAAACAGGTCGGCGGGCATCTTGCCCAGCGTATTGACCAGCACGTTCAGGCGGCCGCGGTGGGCCATGCCGATGACGATTTCCTGCACGCCGTTGGTGCCGGCGCGCTGCACCACCTCGTCCATGGCGGCGATGAAGCTCTCACCGCCTTCGAGGCTGAAGCGCTTCTGGCCCACGTACTTGGTGTGCAGGTAGCGCTCGAGGCCCTCGGCCGCCGTCAGGCGCTCGAGGATGTGCTTTTTCGCTTCGGCGGTATACGTGGGCTTGCTGCGGATGGATTCGAGCCGCTCTTGCCACCAGCGCTTCTCGGCCGGGTCGGTGCAGTGCATGAACTCGGCGCCGACGGTGCCGCAGTAGGTCTCGCGCAGGGCGCGGATGATCTCGCGCAGCGTCATGTTCTCGGCCTTGCCGAAGTACGTGTTCGCGGCCGAGAAGGTGATGTCCATGTCGGACTCGGACAGGTCGTAGAACGCCGGCTCGAGTTCGGGGATCTTGGGGCGCTCGGTGCGCTTGAGCGGGTCGAGATCGGCCCAGCGGCTGCCAAGGAAGCGGTAGGCGGCGATCAGGCTCTGGACGTGGACCTGCTTGCGCGCCACGGCCAGGTCGGCGGCGCTGGCCTTCACCGCAAAGGCGTTGGCCTTGGCGCGCTGCGCGAACGACTCGACCACCGGGGCGTGAGCCACGTCGCGCGCCTCGCTGCCGTCGGTGGCAGGCACGTGCTGCAGGTTGTCGAAGTAGGCGCGCCAGTTGTCGGGCACGCTGCCGGGGTTGTCGAGGTAGGCCTCGTACAACTCCTCGACGTAGGGCGCATTGCCCCCGAACAGGTACGAGTTGGACCTGTATTGCTGCATCATCTCTCGCTCACCTTTGGCCCTGGTTTCCAAGGCTTTGATGGGTTGATCAACCTTCCGCGTCCCGGCTTCACCGGTTGGCGGACTAGCGACCCGGCTTGCTGTTTGTCTCACTCAGCAAGGGGACGGGAAGGGACTGGTTTTTCTCCAGCGCGGGACTCTAACATCGAGCCCCGTTGCGCTTCGGTACGTGCATTGGACACTGGCAACCCTTGTGATTTGCTGACAATGGGTCGTGCAAGCGCAAGGCACCGGCCCAGCGTTGCTGGGCGCTAGCATCGCGCGCTGCAGGCCACTTCACAGAGGACCGACATGCTCATCAAGCTCGTGCTCGCCGTCGCAGCGCTGCTCGCCATGGCGACCCTTCCGGCACAGGCCCAGACGCTGCGCTGGGCGGCGCAGAACGACGTGCTCACGCTGGACCCGCACTCGCAGAACCACGCCACCACCAGCGCCATCCTGATGCACGCCTACGAGGGCCTCACGCGCTACGGGCCCAGCTACCAGATCGAACCGTCGCTGGCCACGCGCTGGACCTTCATCAGCCCCACGCAGGTGCGCTTCGAACTGCGCCGCGGCGTGCGCTTCCACGACGGCAGCCCCTTCAGCGCCGACGACGTGCTGTTCTCCTTCGAGCGCATCCGCCAGCCCCAGGGCACGATGCAGATCTACGTGACCGGCATCCAGGACATCCGCAAGGTCGACAGCCACACGGTGGACCTGGTGCTCAGCGCGCCCAATCCCATCCTGCTGCGCAACATCATCGACTTCCGCATCATGAGCCGGGCCTGGGCCGAGAAGAACAACAGCACCCGCGTGCAGGACTACAAGGCCAAGGAAGAGAACTTCGCCAGCCGCAACGTGATGGGCACCGGGCCCTACCGCATCCTGAGCTGGATGCCCGAGCAACGCGTGCTGATGGCGCGCAACGAAGCCTGGTGGGACAAGCCCGCGGGCAACGTGCTGCAACTGGTGTACACGCCCATCAAGTCGGAACCCACGCGCGTGGCCGCACTGCTGGCCGGCGACGTGGACCTGCTGACCGACGTGCCGGTGCAGGACCTGGAGCGCCTGCGCGCCGACAAGCGCCTGAAGGTCATGGACGGCCCCGAGGTGCGCACCCTGTTCCTGGCGCCCGACCTGGGCAGCGCCGAGCTCAAGTACAGCAGCGTGAAGGGCAGGAACCCCTTTGCAGACAAGCGCGTGCGCCAGGCGCTGAGCCTGGCCATAGACCGCGAAGGCATACGCCGCAGCATCATGCGCGGCATGTCCATCCCGGCAGCGCTGATGGTGGCCCCCGGCGTGAACGGCCACGACCCGGCGCTGGACACGCCGGCCCGCGCCGACCCCGCGGCGGCCAGGAAGCTGCTGGCCGACGCCGGCTACCCCGCGGGCTTCGAGCTGCGCCTGAACTGCCCCAACAACCGCTACGTCAACGACGAGAAGATCTGCCAGGCGATCAGTGCCATGTGGGCGCGCATCGGCGTCAAGGTCAGCCTGGTGGCCGAATCCATGGCCACCTTCAGCCAGAAGTTCCAGAACTTCGATACCTCGATCTACCTGCTGGGCTGGGGCGTGGCCACCTACGACGCGCAGTACACCATCCAGTCCCTGGCGCGCACGCGCAGCAGCGGTGCCGACGGCAACTTCAACTTCTCGAAGGTCAGCGACCCGGTGGTCGACCGCCTGACCGACGCGATGAAGAGCGAGACCGACATCGCCAAGCGCAACGCCCTGATCCGCCAGGCGCTGCTGCGCATCCGCGACGAGGTGCTGCTGATCCCCCTGCACCACCAGATGCGGCCCTGGGCGATGAAGGCCGGGGTGAGCACGGTGCACCGCTCGGACGACCGGCCCGAGGCGCGCTTCACCACGCTGAAGTAAGGCTCAGGCGGCGGGCAAGCGCACGCTGCGCTGGTTGACGCGCTGCAGCGCCGCGGCGTATTCGCGGCCCAGGCGTGCCACCAGCGTGGCCGCCGGCACCACCGCGTCGACCGCGCCGATGCCCTGGCCGCAGCCCCAGATCTCTTTCCAGGCCTTGGCCTTGCTGCCCTCGCCGCCGCCGAAGCTCATCGCGCTGGGGTCGCTTTCGGGCAGCTTGTCGGGGTCCAGCCCGGCGGCGCGGATGCTGGGCTTGAGGTAGTTGCCGTGCACGCCGGTGAACAGGTTGCTGTAGACGATGTCGTCGCTGTTGCTGTCGACGATGCACTGCTTGTAGGCGTCGGAGGCGCGCGCCTCGTCGGTGGCGATGAAGGCCGAGCCGATGTAGGCGAAGTCGGCGCCCATGGCCAGCGCTGCCAGCACCGCATCGCCGCTGGCCATGGCGCCGCTCAGCGCCAGCGGGCCGCCGAACCACTGGCGGATCTCCTGCACCAGGGCAAACGGGCTCTTCACCCCGGCATGGCCGCCGGCGCCCGCGGCCACGGCGATCAGGCCGTCGGCGCCCTTGTCGATGGCCTTGTGGGCGAAGGCGTTGTTGATGATGTCGTGCAGCACCACGCCGCCCCAGCTGTGCACCGCCTCGTTGATGTCGGTGCGCGCGCCCAGGCTGGTGATGACGATCGGCACCCGGTACTTGGCGCAGACCTGCATGTCGTGCTCGAGCCGGTCATTGGTCTTGTGCACGATCTGGTTGATGGCAAAGGGCGCGGCCGGGCTGTCCGGGTGCGCGCGGTCCCAGGCCGCCAGGGCCTCGGTGATCTCGGCCAGCCATTCGTCCAGCTGCGACGCCGGCCGCGCGTTGAGCGCCGGCATCGAACCGACGACGCCGGCGGTGCATTGCGCGATCACCAGCTTGGGGTTGCTGATGATGAACAGCGGCGCGCCGAACACGGGCAGCGGCACGCGCTGCAGCACGGGCGGCAGGTGGCGCGCGGGCATCAGAAGGCCTCCAGCGCCAGCCCAGTGGCCGACTCGGCGCCGTCGACGATGCTGTCGCGCAGCGACGCGGCCCGCACCAGGATGTGGTCGCCGTAGAAGCGCGCCACGGTGATCTTGGCGCGCATGAACTCGGCGTCATTGCCCGCGGCCAGTTGCGCCTCGGCGGCCAGCAGGGCACGCGCCATCTGCCAGCCACATACGACGGTACCGGCCAGCATCAGGTAAGGCACGCTGCCGGCATACACGGCGTTGGGCTGGCTGCGGCCTTGTGCCACGACGAAGTCCACCACGTCCAGGAAGGCACGCCGCGCCGCGCCCAGGCGGCCGGCCATGGCCAGGCAGGTGGGGCTGCCGCTGGAACGCAGCTCTCCCTCGGTCTTCTCGATCTGCCCGGCGATGGCGCGCGCCACGGCGCCGCCGTCACGGCCGGTCTTGCGGCCCACCAGGTCGTTGGCCTGGATCGCTGTGGTGCCTTCGTAGATCGTCAGGATCTTGGCGTCACGCAGGTGCTGCGCCGCGCCGGTTTCCTCGATATAGCCCATGCCGCCGTGCACCTGCACGCCCAGGCTGGCGACTTCCAGGCTCATCTCGGTGGACAGGCCCTTGATCAGCGGCACCAGGAACTCGTAGAAGGCCTGGTTCTGCTTGCGTACGTCTGCGTCGGGGTGGCCATGGGCGGCGTCGAAGGCGGCGGCGCCCACCAGCGCCATGGCGCGGCAGCCCTCGGTGTGGGCGCGCATGGTCATGAGCATGCGGCGCACGTCGGCGTGGTGGATGATGGGCGCGGGGCCGGCCACGCTGCCGTCCACCGGGCGGCTTTGCACGCGGTCGCGCGCAAAGGCCACGGCGCGCTGATAGGCGCGATCGGCCACCGCCACGCCCTGCACGCCCACGCCGTAGCGCGCCGCGTTCATCATGATGAACATGTATTCGAGGCCGCGGTTCTCTTGGCCGATGAGCTCGGCCACGGCGCCGCCGTGGTCACCGTACTGCAGCACCGCGGTGGGGCTGGCCTTGATGCCCAGCTTGTGCTCGATGCTGACGCAGTGCACGTCGTTGCGCGTGCCGTCGGGCAGCACCTTGGGGCAGATGAACAACGAGATGCCCTTCACGCCTTCGGGCGCGCCGACCACGCGCGCCAGCACCAGGTGCACGATGTTCTCGGCCAGGTCGTGCTCGCCATAGGTGATGAAGATCTTGGTGCCGAAGAGCTTGTAGCTGCCGTCGGGCTGGGGCTCGGCGCGCGTGCGCACCTGGCTCAGGTCGCTGCCGGCCTGCGGCTCGGTCAGGTTCATCGAGCCGGTCCAGCTGCCGTCCACCATCTTCGGGATGTAGCGCGCCTTCTGCTCGTCGGTGCCGGCGGTGAGCAAAGCCTCGATAGCGCCGTCGGTGAGCAGCGGGCACAGCGCGAAGCTGAGGTTGGCGCTGTTCACCATCTCGCTGCAGGCCGCGTGGATCAGCTTGGGCAGGCCCTGGCCACCGAAATCGGCCGGGTGCTGCAGGCCCTGCCAGCCACCTTCGACGTACTGACGGAACGCGCCCTTGAAGCCCGGCGTGGTGGTGACCACGCCGTCCTTGAAAGTGGACGGGTTGCGGTCGCCTTCCCAGTTGAGCGGCGCGATGATGTCCTCGCACAGCCGCGCCGATTCTTCCAGCACCGCCGCGGCGGTGTCGTAGCCGGCGTCCTCGAAGCCGGGCAAGCTGGCCACGGCGTCGATGCCGGCCAACTCCTTCATCACGAACAGCATGTCCTTGACGGGTGCGCGATAGCTCATGTCGGGTCTCCTGATGGACAAAGGGCGCCGCGATGGGCGCCCTTGCGGGGTGTGGCGCTCAGAGGCTGGACACCAGCTCGGGCACTGCTGTGAACAGGTCGGCCTCGAGGCCGTAGTCGGCGACGCTGAAGATCGGTGCCTCGGCGTCCTTGTTGATGGCCACGATGACCTTGCTGTCCTTCATGCCGGCCAGGTGCTGGATGGCGCCGCTGATGCCCGCGGCGATGTACAGCTGCGGCGCGACGATCTTGCCCGTCTGCCCCACCTGCCAGTCGTTGGGCGCGTAGCCAGCGTCCACCGCGGCGCGGCTGGCGCCCAGGGCGGCGCCCAGCTTGTCGGCCAGCGGAACGAGCACGGCCATGAACTGCTCGTTGCTGCCCATGGCACGGCCGCCGCTGACGATGATCTTGGCGGCGGTCAGCTCGGGCCGGTCGTTCTTGGCGATCTCGCTGCCCACGAAGCTGGACATCCCGCTGTCGGCCACCGCGGCCAGGTTCTCCACCGCGGCGCTGCCGCCCGAGGCTGCCGCGGCGTCGAAGCCGGTGGTGCGCACGGTGATCACCTTGATGGCGTCCAGGCTCTGCACCGTGGCGATGGCGTTGCCGGCGTAGATGGGGCGCTCGAAGGTATCGGGGGCGATCACCTTCATGGCATCGCTGATCTGCGCCACGTCCAGCAGCGCGGCCACGCGCGGGGCCACGTTCTTGCCGTGCGCCGTGGCCGGGAACAGCAGGTGGCTGTAGCCCTTGGCGATGGCCAGCACCTGCGCGGCCACGTTCTCGGCCAGTTGCTCGGCCAGCTGCGGCGCGTCGGCCAGCAGCACCTTGGCCACGCCAGCCACCTGCGCGGCGGCCTGTGCGGCGCCGGCGGCGTTGGCCCCGGCGATGAGCACGTGCACCTCGCCGCCGCATTGCAGCGCCGCGGTGACGGTGTTGAGGGTGGCGCCCTTGAGGGTGCCGTGGTCGTGTTCGGCTATGACGAGAGCGGTCATCAGATCACCTTGGCTTCGTTCTTGAGCTTGGCCACCAGCGTGGCCACGTCGGGCACCTTGATGCCGGCGCCGCGCTTGGGCGGCTCGGTCACCTTCAGCGTCTTGATGCGCACGGCCACGTCCACGCCCAGGTCGGCCGGCTTCAGCACTTCCATCGGTTTCTTCTTGGCCTTCATGATGTTGGGCAGCGTCACGTAGCGCGGCTCGTTCAGGCGCAGGTCGGCGCTAATGACGGCCGGCAGGCTGACCTTGATGGTCTCCATGCCGCCATCGATCTCACGCGTGACCGTGGCCTGCTGCCCCTCGATGACCACCTTGTTGGCGAAGGTGGCCTGCGGCAGCCCGGCCAGTGCAGCCAGCATCTGGCCGGTCTGGTTGCAGTCGTCGTCGATGGCCTGCTTGCCCACGATCACCAGGCCGGGCTTCTCGCGATCGACCAAGGCCTTGAGCAGCTTGGCCACGGCCAGCGGCTGCAGTTCATCGGCGCATTCGACCAGGATGGCGCGGTCGGCACCGATGGCCATGGCCGTGCGCAGCGTCTCCTGGCACTGCGTGACGCCACAGGACACGGCCACGATCTCGGTGACCACGCCCTTCTCCTTCAGGCGCACCGCCTCTTCGACGGCGATCTCGTCGAAGGGGTTCATGCTCATCTTCACGTTGGCGATGTCCACGCCCGTGCCGTCGGTCTTGACGCGCACCTTGACGTTGTAGTCGACCACCCGCTTCACGGGGACCAGTACCTTCATGATGTCTCGCTCCTGGGCGTCAATTGACGTTAACGGCAACCAGAGGATTCTAGGCCGCAGGCCGACCGACGGACGCGGTCTCCGACAAAAAATAGAACGGTCGTTCTATTTCGGGGCGACGCAACCCTTGCCGCACCGTGCCGTGGCGGGCACCGGCGCGCCGTGCGGGTCAGTAGCTGGTGCGGCGCACGCCGTCGGTGGCCAGCACGAACCACTGCGGGTTCAGGCCGGCCAGCGGGCCGCGCAGCTTGTCCAGTTCGGCCGCGGGGCCATGGACTTCCAGGCGCTCGATGGCGGCGATCTTCAGCGCCTCCTGCAGCAGCGCGCCGACGTTGTCCAGGTGCGCCAGCACGGCCGCGGCGTCGTCGTAGCCTTCGCGGCAATGCGCGGCCTGGCCGTTGAAGGAGAAGGCGTAGTGCACGCAGCCGGGCTCGTTGCGGGTGCGTTCCACGAAGCGCGG
>JALHPY010000152.1 GCA_022842305.1 Rubrivivax sp. | reverse complement strand
CGGCCACGCCGGCCGAATGGGCCGCGCGCCAGGCGGCGCTGGCCTTCGGCGGCGCTGGTGGCACCCTGCTGTGGCTGGTGCTGGTGTGCGCGCTGCGCCGGCCGCTGCGCCGGCTGAACGCCACCTGGCGCGCCGTCGCGGTGCTGGGCCTGGGCGGCGCGCTGGGCCTGGTCGCCTGGATGCCGCTGGCTTGGGCCGGACTGGTGCAGGGCGGCACGCTGCGCGGCGCCGCTGCGCTGCTGGCCGGCGCCGGCTTTGCCGCGCTGCTGTGGGCCTGGCTGGACCTGCGTTCGCACATCTGGCAGCCGGCCGACGCCAGCGCGCGCCTGGCCGAGCTGCAGTCGCGCATCCGCCCGCACTTCCTGTTCAACGCGCTCAACACCGCGCTGGCGCTGGTACAGGTCGACCCCGAGCGCGCCGAGGCCGTGCTGGAAGACCTGGCGCAGATCTTTCGCACCGCGCTGGCCGAGGTCGGTGTCTCGGTCTCGCTGGCCGAAGAGGTGGACCTGGCGCGTCGCTACCTGGCCATCGAGCAGGTGCGCTTCGGCGCGCGGCTGCAGGTGGACTGGGACATCGACCCGCAGGTCAACGCCGCGCGCGTGCCACCGCTGGTGCTGCAACCCCTGGTGGAAAACGCCGTGCGCCACGGCATAGAGCCCGCGCCGCGCGGTGGCCGCGTGACGGTGCGCGCCAGCCTGCAGCGCGGGCAGGTGGTGGTGCAGGTGAGCAACACCCTGGGCGACGGGCCCGGCAGCCCCGGCCACGGCATGGCGCTGCACAACATTCGCGAACGCCTGCGCCTGCTGCACGACGTGGCGGCGCAGTGCGACGTGTGGCGCGAGGGCGAGTTGTTCCACGCGCGCATCCTGCTGCCGGCGCCATGAGAGTTCTGATCGTCGACGACGAAGAACTGGCGCGGCTGCGCCTGCGCACGCTGATCAACGGCCTGCCGGAACTGGGCGCGCAGGTGGTGGGCGAGGCCGCCGACGCCGACGCGGCGCTGGCGCTGCTGCGCGCCACCCCGGCCGACGTGCTGCTGCTGGACATCCACATGCCCGGCCGCGACGGCCTGCGCCTGGCCGCGGAACTCAAGGCCTTGCCGCAGGGCCCGGCCGTGATCTTCGTCACCGCGCATGCCGAACACGCGCTGCAGGCCTTCGAGCTGCAGGCGCTGGACTACCTGACCAAGCCGGTGCGCAAGGAGCGCCTGCTGGCCGCGCTGCAGCGCGTGCAGCCGCGCGCGCCTGCGCCGGCCGAGGCAGCCGCCGAAGGCCCGGTGCTGGTGGTGAGTGACCGCGGCCGCGTGCTGCGCGTGCCGCTGGCCGAGGTGCTGGTGCTCAGGGCCGAGCAGAAGTACGTGACGCTGCGCACCGCCGGCGTCAGCTACCTGCTGGACGACTCGCTGGCCGAACTGGAACAACGCCTGGGCGATGCCGTGATCCGCATCCACCGCAACACGCTGGTGGCGCGCCACGCCGTGCGTGCGCTGGAACTGCGCGCCGGCATCGACGACGAGGGCGGCGGCGACGGCTGGGCCGTGCGCCTGGCCGGGCTGGACGAATGGCTGGCGGTGTCGCGCCGCCAGGTGGCCGCGGTGCGCGCGGCGTTGGAGGGGGCGCAGAAGTAAGCTGCGCCGCCGACGCGCGCTCAGTGCGAGAAGTGGCGCGTCGTGTGCGACTCGAAGGCCTTGCGCTGGTCGGCGTTCAGCAGGCGCGCAACTTCGTCGAATGCATCGAGCCGGTTCTCGGCGATGCGCACCTGCAGGTCAGACAGCTTGCGGTAGGCGGCCTTGATCGCCTTCAGATCGCGCGGCTGCGCGGCATGCAGCGCCTGCAACCGTGCGCGTTCTTCCAGCACCTGGTCGAACAGCGGCCAGTTCTTCTTGCGCGCGGCCTCGACCACACGATCGATCTGGCGCTGCTGCTCGTCGCTGGGCTTGGCGTCGCGCAGCGAGTGCTCGAACACGCGACCCAGGTAGGTGGCGCCGCCGAGGCCGCCATCGTGCATGCCGCCGCCGTGCATGCCACCGCCACCGTGCATGCCGCCACCACCACCGCCGTGCATGCCGCCACCGCCCATGCCGCCACCGCCGTGCTTGCCACCGCCATGCTTGCCACCGCCATGCTTGCCGCCGCCGTGCCCGCCGCCGCCGTCGCCGTGCCCGGTACCTGCAGCACCGTGCTCGCCATGGCCGCCCGCCGCATGCGACGCTGCGCCGCCGTGGCCACCGTGCCCGGCGTGGTGATCAGCGGCAGGTGTGGCCGACTGGGCCAGCGCCAGGCTGCTGGCCAGCAGCAGCGCAGCGGCCAGCGCCGGTGCGCGCATGCGCATCAAAAAACAGGTGGGGCGTGTCATGGCTTGCATCTCCTGGCTGTCGATAAAGGGCCGCAACGGCCGTGCGCGCGCAGCACCCGAGCAGGGCCCGCGGCCGCGATTGTTGCGCATCCTTGTTGCGCATACGCCGTCGCCCTTGCCGCGCGTGCCCCGGGGCGCCGGGGGCCTGCGGTCGGTGCCGCTTACCCGGTGTTGCGCAGCCCCGCCGCAATGCCGTTGATCGACAGGTGGATGCCGCGCTGCAGCCGCTCCACCTCGTCCTGCCCGTCGCGCCGGTTACGGTAGCGGCGCAGCAGTTCCACCTGCAGGTGGTTCAGCGGGTCCAGGTAGGGGAAGCGATGGGCGATGGAGCGTGCCAGCGCCGGGTTGCTCTGCAGCCGTTCGGTCTCACCGGTGATCAGCGACAGCGCGTCGTGCGTGCGCTGCCATTCGGCGCGCAGTGCGGTGAAGATGCGGCGGGCCACGGCCTTGTCTTCCACAAGTTCTACATAGCGCGTGGCGATGCGCAAGTCGCTCTTGGCCAGCACCATGTCCAGGTTGGACAGCAGGGTGCGGAAGAACGGCCATTGCCGGTGCATGCGCTGCAGCAGCTCGACGCGCGCCTCGCGCCCATCGCCCGCCAGGTAAGCTTCGATCGCCCCGCCAAAGCCGCACCAGCCGGGCAGCGCCATGCGGCACTGGCCCCAGCTGAAGCTCCAGGGGATGGCGCGCAGGTCTTCGATGGCGCGCGTGGCCTTGCGGCTGGCGGGGCGGCTGCCGATGTTCAGCTCGGCGATCTCGCGGATGGGCGTGGCGGCAAAGAAGTAGTCGGTGAAGCCGGGCGTGCCGTACACCAGCTTGCGGTAGGCCTCAAAGCTGGCCTGGCTGATGGCCGCGGCGGCTTCCAGAAACGCCTTGGGCGCGCTCTTGGTCGGGTGCAGCAGCGTGGCTTCGAGCGTGGCCGCCACCAGGGTTTCGAGGTTGCGCCGGCCGATCTCGGGGTGGGCGTACTTGCTGGCGATGACCTCGCCCTGCTCGGTCAGGCGGATCTGGCCGTTCACCGTGCCCGGGGGCTGCGCCAGGATGGCCTGGTAGCTGGGGCCGCCGCCACGGCCCACCGTGCCGCCGCGGCCGTGGAACAGGCGCAGCGTGATGGCCTGCCCCGGCGGCTGTGCGCCGAACAGCTCGACCAGCGCGGTCTCGGCACGGTACAGCTCCCAGTTGCTGGTGAAGAAGCCGCCGTCCTTGTTGCTGTCGCTGTAGCCCAGCATCACGTCCTGTTCGGCGCCGCTGCGCAGCACCAGATCGCGCACGCCGGGCAGGGCGTAGAACTCGCGCATGATGGGTTCGCTGCGGCGCAGGTCCCCGATGGTCTCGAACAGCGGCACGGTGATGAGCGCAGCGCGTGCGTCCTGGTCCAGCGTGCCGGTCAGCAGGCCGGTCTCCTTCTGCAGCAGCAGCACTTCCAGCAGGTCGCTCACCTCTTCGGTGTGGCTGATGATGTAGTGGCGGATGGCCGCCAGGCCATAGGCGGCCAGCGCCGTGCGCGCGGCCTCGAAGACGGCCAACTCGCCGCGGGCCAGCTGGGAGTACTCGGCGCCGTGCACGCGCAGCGGGCGCGCGTCGTTCAGCAGCGCCAGCAGGCACTGGCGGCGCGCAGGCTCGTCCAGCGCGCTGTAGTCGGGCGCTATGCGCGCCACGCGCAGCAGTTCGGCCACCACGGCCTCGTGCTGGTCAGAGCTTTGGCGCAAATCCAGCGTGGCCAGGTGGAAGCCGAAGACCTGCACCGCGCGCATCAACGGCGCCAGGCGCGGCCCCACCAGGGCCTGGGCATGCTGGGCCCCCAGCGCGCGCGCAATCACCTGCAGGTCGGCCAGAAAGTCCTCGGCGCAGGCATACGGGTCTTGCGGTGCCACGGCGTGGCGCAGCGCCTCGGTGCCGGTCAGGCGCTGCAGCGTGGCCGCCAGGCGCGCGTACAGGCCGATCAGCGCGCGCCGGTAGGGCTCGTCGTTGCGCTGCGGGTTGTGGTCGGGCGAGCGCTCGGCCAGCGCCTGCATCTCGGCCGTCACCGGCGCCAGCGTGCCCGACATCGACAGCTCGGCACCCAGCGCGTGCACCTCGGTCAGGTAGAAGCGCAGCGCCACCTCGGCCTGGCGTGACAGTGCGTGGCGCATCGTGGCGGCGCCGACATTGGGGTTGCCGTCGCGGTCGCCGCCGATCCAATGGCCCATGCGCAGGAAGCTGGCCACCGGGTGGCCGGGCAGGGCGCGTTCCAGGTCGCGGTAGAGCCTGGGGATCTCGCGCAGAAAGGTCGCGGGGTAGTAGGACAGCGCGTTCTCGATCTCGTCGGCCACGGTCAGCTTGGCGGTGCGCAGCATGCGCGTCTGCCACAGCTGGGTGACGCGGGCGCGGATCAGGGCTTCGTTGTCGGCGCGGCGCTCGTCGCCGGGCAGATCGTCGCGTTCGCCCACCAAGGCGGCGATGGCGCGCTCGGCGTCCAGGATGCTCTTGCGCTGCACCTCGGTGGGGTGGGCGGTGAGCACGGGCGAGATGTAGGCGTGCTGCAGCACCTGGGCGATGTCGGCGCTGCGATGCTCGGCGCGGTGCAGGCGTTCGAAGGCCAGCGACAGTGACCCGTCCTGCTGGTGGCCTTCGGCCTCGTGCACGGCACGGCGGCGCACGTGGTGGCGGTCTTCGGCGATGTTGGCCAGGTGGCTGAAGTAGCTGAAGGCGCGGATCACCGTCACCGTCTGCTCGGACGACAGGTTCTTGAGCAGGCGGTCGAGCACGCGCCCGGCGCTGGCGTCGGCCTTCAGCCGATAGGCCACCGAGAGCTGGCGCACGCGCTCGATCAGCTCGAAGGCGGCCGCGCCTTCCTGTTCGCGGATCACGTCACCCAGGATGCGGCCGAGTAACCGGATATCTTCGACCAGCGCCTTGTTCTTGGCGGCCGCGTCCCCTTCTGTGGCGCGCCTGCTCGATTTGGTGCGTTCCGGCGTGGCGGGCTGCTTGGCTTTGGTGCGTGGCATCGCTGGCTCCGATGATGTAACCCGGTTACCAATTCTGCCTGCAAGTCGCGCGCCTGCTCCTCGCGCCGGGGCGGCTGACCCGCTGGCTATCATCGCGGTCATGAACGCCGACACCATCATCGCCACCCGCGAAAGCCGCCTGGCCCTGTGGCAGGCCGAACACGTGCGCGACGCCCTGTCCGCACGCTTCGGCCTGCGCGTGGCGCTGCTGGGCATGACCACCCGCGGCGACCAGATCCTCGACCGCAGCCTGGCCAAGGTGGGCGGCAAGGGCCTGTTCGTCAAGGAGCTGGAAACCGCGCTGGAAGAGGGCCGCGCCCACCTGGCCGTGCATTCGCTGAAGGACGTGCCCATGGACCTGCCGCCCGGCTTCGTGCTGGCCGCGGTGTGGGAGCGCGAAGACCCGCGCGACGCCTTCGTCTCCAACCGCTACGCTGGCCTGGACGAGTTGCCGCAGGGCGCGGTGGTCGGCACTTCCAGCCTGCGCCGCGTGGCCCAGTTGCTGGCCAGGCGGCCTGACCTTCGCATCGAACCCTTGCGCGGCAACCTGGACACGCGGCTGCGCAAGCTCGACGAAGGCGGCTTCGACGCCATCGTCCTGGCCGCCGCGGGGCTCAAGCGCCTGGGCCTGGGCAGCCGCGTGCGCGCCTGCTTCGAGATCGACCAGATGATCCCGGCCGCCGGACAGGGCGCACTGGGCATCGAGGTGCGTGAAGACGCGCAGGCCTTGCGTGCCACGCTGGCACTGACCAGCCACGCGCCCACGCTGCTGGCCACCGCGGCCGAGCGTGCCGTGTCGCGCGGGCTGGGCGGCAGTTGCAGCGTGCCGCTGGCGGCGCACGGCGTGTGGGAAGGCGGCACGCTGCGCCTGCACACCGCCCTGGGCGACGCCGACGCGCCCACGCGGCCGCTGCTGCGCGTGACCGTGGCCGCCGCAGTGGCCGATGAAGCCGCAGCGCTGGCCCTGGGCGCCGACGCGGTGGCCCGGCTGCGCGCTGCAGGCGCCGCAGACTACCTGCATACCTGATGACGGCCCGGCGCGCGCCATGCGGCTGATCGTCACGCGGCCCGCGGCCCAGGCCGCGCGCTGGGTGCAGGAACTGCAGGCGCTGGGCGTGGACGCGCAGGCGCTGCCGCTGCTGGAAATCGCACCGCTGGCCGACGCAGCGCCGCTGCACGCCGCCTGGCACCAGCTGCCTGGCTGTGCGCTGGCCATGTTCGTCAGCGCCAACGCGGTGCAGCACTTCTTTGCTGCGCGCCCTGAAGGTGAAGGTGAAGGCGCCGCCTGGCCCGCGGGTGTGCTGGCCGGCTCCACCGGGCCCGGCACCACGCACGCGCTGCGCCAGGCCGGTGTGGCCGAAGCCGATATCGTCGAGCCCGCCGCCGATGCCCCGGCCCTGGACAGCGAGGCGTTGTGGGCGCAGCTGTCGGCGCGCGATTGGGCCGGCCGCCATGCGCTGGTGGTGCGCGGCGAGGACGGGCGCGACTGGCTGGCCGACACCCTGCGCGGCCGCGGCGCCACGGTGGATTTCGTGGCCGCTTACCGCCGCCTGGCCCCGGTGCCGGACGCCGCCGGCCGGGCGCTGCTGCAGGCCGCGCTGGTAGCGCCGCAGAACCACGCCTGGCTGTTGAGCAGCAGCGAGGCGGCTCAGCACCTGGTCAGCCTGGCGCCGGGCGCTGACTGGTCGGCCAGCCTGGCCCTGGCCTCGCACCCGCGCATCGCGGCCACGGCGCGGCGCATCGGCTTCGGCCGCGTCGAGGCCGTGTCGCCCACGCCGGCCGAGGTCGCCCGCTGTCTGGCCGGTGTGCGCTCGATACAATCTGCGCCCCAGTGACCGAGACGCCTTCATCCCCCTCCGCCGAGGCCCCGGCCCCGCCGCCGCCTGTGGCGCCAAGCGCGCCGACCGCGACGCCCGCAGTGCTGGTCACGACCCACGCCGGCAACGGGCGCTGGATCGCCGCCGGTGCGGCCCTGCTGGCGGCCCTGGCCACCGCGGCGCTGGTGCTGGCCTGGAACACGCAGCAGCGCGTCAAGTCGCTCGAAGCCGAACTGGTGCGGCGCCAGCAGGACAGCGGCACCCAGGCGGCCGAGGCGCGCGTGCTGGCCAAGCAGGCCGAGACCACCTCGCGCGAGATCGCCGCCAAGCAGGCGCTGCTCGAGGCGCGCGTGGCCGAGACCACGCTGCAGCGCACGCAGATCGAAGAGCTGATCCAGTCGCTGGCACGCTCGCGCGATGAGAACGTGCTGGCCGACATCGAGGCCTCGCTGCGCGTGGCGCTGCAGCAGACGGCCATCACCGGCAGCGCCGATCCGCTGGTGCTGACGCTCAAGCAGGCCGATGAGCGCCTGGCGCGCTTCAACCAGCCCCGGCTGGAGCGCGTGCGCCGCGCCGTGGCGCAGGACCTTGACCGCGTGCGTGCGGCCGGCGTCACCGACATCGCCGTGCTCAGCATCCGCCTGGACGAGGTCATCCGCCTGGTCGACGACCTGCCGCTGCTGTCGGCACCCGAACGCCGCGCCGCGGCGGCGCCGGCCGTGGCCGCGCCGGCATCGGCCGCCGCTTCGTCCGGCGGCTGGGGCCTGGATGTGCCCGAGAAGTGGCGCAACATCGGCCTGTCGGTGTGGGGCGAGGTGCAGCGCCTGGTGCGCGTGACCCGCATCGAGCACCCCGAAGGCATGCTGGTGGCGCCCGAGCAGGCCTGGTTCCTGCGCGAAAACCTCAAGCTGCGCCTGCTCAACGCTCGCCTGGCGCTGCTGTCGCGCCAGTTCGACACGGCGCAGTCCGATCTGCGCGACGCGCAGGCCGCGCTGGACCGCTATTTCGAACGCAGCGCGCGCCGCGTGGCCATGGCCAGCGAACAGGTGCGCCAGATCAGCGCGCAGGCGCGTCTGGTCACCGTGCCGCGGCCCGACGCCACGCTGGCCGCCATCGCCACCGTCTCTGCGGGCCGCTGAGCCGGCACCGCCACCACCATGCGCGGCGTCATCTGGCTGGTGCTCCTGTTCACCGTGGCGGTGGTTGCCGCCACCACGCTGGGCAGCAACGACGGGCTGGTGACGCTCTACTGGGGCGGCTGGCGCATGGACCTGTCGCTCAATCTGGCGGTGATCCTGCTGCTGGGCACCTGCCTGCTGCTGATGTCTGCGGTCAAGGCGCTGTATTCGCTGCTGACGCTGCCGCGCCGTGCTGGCGACTGGCGCGCGTTGCGCCGCGAGCGCGGGGCGCAGGCCGCGCTGCGCGAGGCCCTGGCCGAATACTTTGGCGCGCGCTACGGCCGCGCCAGCAAGGCCGCGCAGCGCGCGCTGACGCTTCAGCAGGACACACCGCAGCTGCAGCCCGACACCGAGTTCCGCACGCTGGCGCTGCTGCTGGCCGCGGGCAGCCTGCACCGCCTGCAAGACCGCACGCGGCGTGACGCCACGCTCAAGCTGGCGCTGGTCGAGGGCCGCTCCAAGGTGGCCGACGAAGCGGCGCGCCTGTTGGCCGCCGAGTGGGCGCTGGAAGACCGCGACGGCCCGCGCGCGCTGGAACTGCTGGCCGCCCTGCCGCCCGGCGCCGGGCGGCGCACCCAGGCCCTGCGCCTGCGCCTTCAGGCCACGCGCATGGCGCGCCAGCCGATGGACGCGCTGTCCACGGCGCGGCTGCTGGCCAACCATCAGGCGTTCTCGCCGGTGGTGGCGCAAAGCCTGTTGCGCGCGCTGGCGGCAGAGGCGCTGGAAGGCGCGCACGACGCGCAGCAGCTGCGCCGCCTGTGGGGCCAGTTCGACGCCGCCGACCGGCGCGACGCGCAGGTGGTGGCCCGCGCTACCGCGCGCGCCGTGCATCTGGACGCGGCCGAGGATGCGCGGCGCTGGCTGCGCCCCTTCTGGGACCGGCTGTCCGAGCTTTCGCGCGACGACCGCGAGCAGGTTGCGCTGGCGCTGATCGAGGCCCGCGTCGGCATTGCCGGCGACTGGTTGCCGCGCCTGGAAAGCGCTGCCCAGGCCTTCGGCCACGAGGGCGCGGTGGTGGCCGCCGTGGGCATGGTCTTCGCCGAGCGCGGCCTGTGGGGCAAGGCGCGCAAGCTGCTGGAGCAAGCCGCCGCCGCCCCGGCACTGCCGGCACGCACACGCCGCCTGGCCTGGCGCCAGCTGGCCCTGCTGGCGCGCGAGGAAGCCGACGAGACGCGCGCTCAGGAGTGCGAACGCGCCGCGGCCATGCTGGATTGACTTTGGGCGCCTGGCCGGGCGGCCAAAAGGCCGGTGCTATACTGAGCGGCTCAGGGCGGCTGTAGCTCAGCTGGATAGAGTACTTGGCTACGAACCAAGGGGTCGTGGGTTCGATTCCTGCCAGCCGCACCAGAACATTGCGTTCTAGATCAACGGGTTAGATGCTTCGGCGTCTAGCCCGTTTCTCTTTGCGTGCCTCGCTGGTGCTTTGAGAGGCGCGTTTCTGGCAATTTTCTGGCAACTCGGTTGCCGGTAGGCCTGCATGCAGTGCTGGCTCTGGATGCAGCCGTCGTGCCTCGCGCCAGCGATCCATGTCGAACCCCCAGGGGCAGGCGCTTGTGCTGCTGAACCTGATCGACCGCGACCCGGCGGGTGTGTTGCGGGCGTTGTCCTGACGACGAACAACTTGATCAGCTTTCGCCCGGCATCACCGGGGTTGGCTGGTCACCTTTCGGCCGACGGAAACCCTCACAGCACCTCGACCACTTCGGCAATCACCTGCACTTGCCCCGTATCGGCGCCAGTCAGCACAATGGGCTGAAAGGTCGTTGGCGCGCTGATGGCGCAGACCGTGCGGCAAGATGGCCATCCATGACCACAGCTGGACGGCATACGGCGTCGATGTCGAGGCGTTGATCGACGAGGTGGCCCTGGTCGACGAGTGGTGCGCACTGCAGCCGGAGCTGTGCTATCGCTTCGCGATGCAGC
>JALHPY010000151.1 GCA_022842305.1 Rubrivivax sp. | reverse complement strand
GCGAGCATCCCGTCGGATGTGGTGTCTCGCTGCACGGGGCCTGATCAATGGCCGCGCACATCCCGCACCGCCAACACCTTGTCGCGCGGCCACGGAGTGCAAGGACACACCCGAAGTGGGGCGAATGACGGGTCTCGAACCCGTGTCTTGGCCGTGGGGTGGCCTTGCTCTGCCTACTGAGCTACATCCGCAATGGTTGCAAGGCATGCCGTCGGCCTGATCCAGGCTCCCGAGACTGCCTTGCGTCAACTTGTTAGAGAGCGTCCACCGCCAGCGGTGGCGCGATCCATCGATCGCGGGCCTGCGCCGATGCGCAGGCCGGTCAAGTCAGAAAAGAAGAGGGCCCGGATCCTTGCGGAATCCGGGCCCCTGCGTGCAGAGCGTGGAGGGTGCGAGCTATGTGCCCTCCTCTCCCGGATGAACTGGGTCCCCATGCCGCCCAAGCCGCTGGCAGCTCGTCGGGAAGGCCGGGAATGGGCCGGTGCCACAGACGCCCAGCGATCCCATCGCTGCAGCACGTGCACACGCGGCCAGACCCTTGACGGGTCGGGTGGTGCTGGCGGCATAGCGGGAGTTCACGATGGCGTCCTTGGAAAAATGGGTGCTCAAGTGGAGCGGCTTCTGGTACGACGAAGCGGACTGTAAATAGTCTTTACGCTGTCGTCAACCCCCTGAGACAATGGCGGACCGAAATCGTTGCATCGAGCACAGCAGCAGTGGTCAATACCACCGTCACCCGAAGACTCAACGCCCTGGCCCTCTTCCAGGCCCATGCCGAGCAGGCGCTCGCAGCCGGTGCATCGCCCAAGGGGCTGGAGCAGGCCTTTGCAGCCACGCTGGAGATCTCGCCCAGCATGTGGAGCCAGATCAAGTCGTCGCGGCCGATCGGCGACAAGCTGGCGCGGCAGATCGAGCAGCACCAGGGCAAGCCGGCAGGCTGGCTGGACGAAGCCCGCGAAGACAGCTCGCCAACTGCTGCCGAGAGGGCCTTGCAGGACCTCGCGCTGGCCGCCTGGCGGTCGACCAACAGCGCCGGGCGCAAGGCGCTGCGCGCGCAGCTTGAAGCGATGGCCAAGACCAAGCCGTAGCCGGACGCGTGCAACCACCCTGCAAATCCAGGCAGCCATGACTTCGTCGCCCACAAGACCCAGTTGGTTCGGCCAGGCACTGCTCTCGGCGGCGGTGGAGTCGGCACTTGCATGAACCGCCCCCGCAAGCACCACCACCATGTGTACGTGGTGGAACTGTCTGACCGCGTCTGGAATGAGCCCTCGTTCCGCAAGGCGAACCCGGACTATCAGCTCAGCAAGCCACTGGTCTACGTCGGCATGACGGGCCTGGACCCGGACCTGCGCTTCGACCGGCACAAGGCGGGGATCCAGGCCAACCGGTTCGTGCGGCTGTACGGCCTGCGTCTGGTACCGCAGTTGTACGAGGTCTACAACCCGATGCCCTACGAGGCCGCTCGGGAGATGGAAGTCGAACTGGCCATCGCCCTGCGCGAGTCCGGGTACGGCGTCTGGCAGGCATAGGAGACCGCAGATGGATGCCATGGTCCTTGCTGACCGCCGGTCCATAGCCATGGCTCAGACCCATGCAGCCCAGGCCGAGCGCCGAAACGGTGGCCCTTTGCGGCCAAGTTGACGTGCTTCCATGGAGCGGCGCCAAAGCGCGACTCGATGTCAGCTACTCAAAGTTCAGAGACATGGAGTGACCAGACTGCTGGCTCAGATGGCGGCGGGCCACGGGTTGCATGGGTTGCAGTGGCTCTGCGCTCGCCCGCACAGCGGCCCGGCAGACAATCGCGAACCACTTGTGCCACACAGGGTTCAAGACGAACACGAGGACAGGAAGCAAGCATGGCCGAGACCGACAAGGCGATCGCCCGAATCATCGAAACCTACAAGTCCGCGGTCTACGCCAAGGACGCGGTCGCACTGATCCGGCTGTACGACCCCAAGGCCCGCGTCTTCGACACCTGGGGCGTCTGGTCCTACGAAGGGTCCGCGTCGTGGCAGCTGGCGGTGGAAGCCTGGTTCACCTCATTGGGCACCGAGCGGGTGAAGATCACCTTCGACGATGTCCAGACATCCAGCGATGCCGGCTTCGCGGTGGTGAGTGCCATCGTCTCGTATGCCGCACAGTCCGCCGCGGGTGAACCGCTGCGCTGCATGCAGAACCGGCTCACCTGGGTGCTCAAGACCAGCGGGCACGTGCTGAGGATTGTTCACGAACACACGTCTGCGCCGGTGGGCTTTGACGACGCGAAGGCCATCCTGATGCGTCCCAGCGGCTCCTGAGATGTGCGCGCCCCGTCGTAATGGCGGGCTGCGTGCTTGTCAGGCGCCGAGGCGAGGCCTGAGTTGCCTGCCTCTCCCATATACTCCCCCCCAGTACATAGGAGCACGCCGCACATGCCGCATTCGACGGCCGAACGCAAACGTGTCGTCACCCGGCTGCGCCGCATCAGGGGCCAGGCCGAGGCGATGGAACGTGCCGTCGTTGCCGGCACCGACTGTGGCGAGCTGCTGCAGCAGCTCGCCGCGCTGCGCGGCGCCGCGCACGGGCTGATGGCCGACGTGCTCGAAAGCCATCTGCGTGAGAGCTTCGGCGCAGATGCAGACCACGCCGCGCCGGCCGCCGACCCGCAAGCCGAGATCGACCGCCTGGTCGTGCTGGTGCGCTCCTTCACGCGCTGAAGCCTTCTTTCGCCACACAACCCCTCCAGGAGACCCGCCCATGAAATCCCGCGCCGCCGTCGCCTTCGCAGCCGGCCAGCCGCTGCAGATCGTCGAGATCGACGTCGCGCCGCCGAAGAAGGGCGAGGTGCTGGTGAGGATCACCCACACCGGCGTCTGCCACACCGACGCCTTCACGCTCAGCGGCGACGACCCCGAGGGCCTGTTCCCGGTGGTGCTGGGTCACGAAGGCGCCGGCATCGTGGTCGAGGTCGGCGAGGGCGTCACCAGCGTGCGGCCCGGCGACCACGTGATCCCGCTGTACACCGCCGAGTGCGGCGAGTGCCTGTTCTGCAAGTCGGGCAAGACCAACCTGTGCGTCGCGGTTCGAGCGACCCAGGGCAAGGGCGTGATGCCCGACGGCACGACGCGCTTTTCCTACAACGGCCAGCCGCTGTACCACTACATGGGCTGCTCGACCTTCAGCGAGTACACCGTCGTGGCCGCGGTCTCGCTGGCGAAGGTGAACCCCGATGCCAACCCCGAGCAGGTATGCCTGCTGGGCTGCGGTGTCACCACCGGGCTGGGAGCGGTGAAGAACACCGCCAAGGTGCAGCCCGGCGACAGCGTCGCGGTTTTCGGCCTGGGTGGCATCGGCCTGGCAGTGGTGCACGGCGCGCAGCTGGCCGGCGCCGGCCGCATCATCGCCGTCGACACCAACCCGTCCAAGTTCGAGCTCGCGCGCAGCTTCGGCGCCACCGACTGCGTCAACCCCAAGGACTTCGACAAGCCAGTCCAGCAGGTCATCGTCGAGATGACCGGCTGGGGCGTCGACCATTCGTTCGAGTGCATCGGCAACGTGCACGTGATGCGCGCGGCGCTGGAGAGCGCGCACCGCGGCTGGGGCCAGTCGGTCGTGATCGGCGTGGCCGGCGCAGGGCAGGAGATCTCGACGCGGCCGTTCCAGCTCGTCACCGGCCGGCGCTGGCTGGGCACGGCATTCGGCGGCGTCAAGGGCCGCAGCGAGCTGCCGGGGATGGTCGAGGATGCGATGTCCGGCCGCATCCGCCTGGAGCCCTTCGTCACCCACACGATGCCGCTGCCCGAGATCAATGAAGCCTTCGAGCTGATGCACGCGGGCAAGTCGATCCGCAGCGTCGTGCACTACTGAGGGCCGGGCCGTGGAACTCATCGAACAACACGCTTCATCGGGCGGCCGCCAGGAAGTCTGGCGCCACGACTCCAGCACGCTGGGCTGCACGATGCGCTTCGGGCTTTACCGGCCGCCCCAGGCGCTGGCCGGAGAGAAGTGCCCGGTGCTGTACTGGCTCTCGGGCCTGACCTGCAGCGAACAGAATTTCATCACCAAGGCCGGTGCCCAGGCGCACGCGGCGCGGCTGGGGCTGATCCTGGTCGCGCCCGACACCAGCCCGCGCGACCCCGGCGGCAGCTTGGGCGTTGCCGACGACCCGGCCTACGACCTGGGGCAAGGCGCCGGCTTCTACCTCGACGCGACCCAGGAGCCCTGGGCGCGCCACTACCGCATGGAGAGCTACGTCGTGCACGAACTGCCGGCGCTGGTGGAGCAACACGTCGCTGCGACGGGCCGTCGCGGCATCTTCGGCCACTCGATGGGCGGCCACGGCGCACTGACGCTGGCGCTGCGCCACCCGGGGCGCTACGCCAGCGTCTCGGCGTTCTCGCCGATCGTCGCGCCCGCGCGGGTCCCCTGGGGCCGCAAGGCCTTCGCCGCCTACCTGGGCGATGATGAAGGCACCTGGATGGCGCACGACTCGACGGCGCTGATCGCCGGCGCCGCCGAGCGGCTGCCGCTGCTGGTCGACCAGGGTGAGGCCGACGAATTCCTCGATGTGCAGTTGAAGCCCGAATGGCTGGAAGCGGCCTGCGCGGCAGCCGGTCACCCACTGACCTTGCGCCGGCAGCCAGGCTACGACCACAGCTACTACTTCATCGCCAGCTTCATCGGCGAGCACCTCGAGCACCACGCGCGGGCGTTGCGCTCGTAGACACCCACGATCGACACGTTGCCACCCTTGCGCACCGAGTTGATGGCCCAGTGCAGGGCCGTGGCCGAACCGCCCTGCAGCTTCATCTTCACGCCCGTCAGTGTCTGCAGTGCACTACCTTCGGCTTCGCAGCCCACCGCGTCGATGCAGACGTCCGGACCCAGGCCGTCGGTCATGCGCTTCAGGTTGATGGCCATGTCTACGACGCTGCGGAAGTTGAGCACCTCGCACTGCGCATAGTCCTTCACGAAGGCCAGCCGCTCCTCGACGTGGTCGACGACGATGACCCGACCGTCACTGAACAGCCAAGCCGATTTCGCCGCGAAGATACCGATCGGCCCGGCGCCGGAGCGTGGCACGCGCACGAACTGCGCCTGTCCGCCGTCGTAGCCGCCGGCGGTGTGCGAGTAGCCGTAGATGCCGCCCACGGCCGTGGCCTGGGGGTCGGTGTCGTGGCAGTTGCCGAACAGTTCGCGCTGGCAGAAGTAGCAGCTGCCGCAGAACACGCTGAAGGACACGAGCACGCGGTCGCCGACCTTCAGCCGCTGCACGCCGCTGCCGATGTCGACGACTTCGCCGACGAACTCGTGGCCGACGGTGGTGCCGATGCGCGTGTCGGGCACCAGGCCGTGATAGAGGTGCAGGTCGGAGCCGCAGATGCACGAACGCAGCACACGCACGATGGCGTCTTCCGAGTGTTCGATGCATGGGTCGGGTATGTGTGTTGCGCGCACGCGGCAAGGACCGCGGTAATCCATGGCCAGCATGCGGCGTTCTCCAGTGGGTGCCCAGCGATGGCATCCCACGGCAAGCGCCGTGCCCGTGTGCCTTCCTGGCGGCCGCCATGGCCTTCTGTCAGCATTGCGCAGGCGGACCTCGCGTGGACGACGGCAGCCCTGCGACACGCGCCTCGACCGCCGAGAGCGTCGCAGCGCCCGGCGTCCCAGCCTGCTTGAATTTGAAGGCTGTGAGTTGCGGGCGCCAACCTCTCAGGGTGGGAGGTGCTTGCACATGTCTGTCAGCCACCGAGAGTTCGACTTGGTTGCGGCGCAGCGTGCCGTGGACTCGTTCGAGCTGACGCCCGCGCAGAAGGAGGTTTGCCTGCTTCTGCAAGCCGGACTATCGCAGACAAGCGTAGCTGCGAGACCGGGGGTGGCACCGGCCACCGTGGTGGACCTTGTCAGAACGATCCATGCCAAGCTCGATGTGCATTCCACAGTGGAGCTCATCAACCTAATCAACGATCGCAAGCATCGAAGCGAAGAAGCTTCACGCTAGCCGCTGGCAAACTCCCGGTTGAGTTCGCCGCTTTCCGGCAAAGTCGCTTCCTATTGTTGATCTCTTCCCGCCTCGCCGCTCCGCTGGAAACTGCCCTACGTTTGGATCGGCCTCGTTCGGGTTTGGCGTCTACGAACCAGCCGTTCGTGACCACCGGGACCCGGCCACAAACTGACTTCGGCGACCGATGGCTTCCTGGCGTCGACTCTCGTCTCATCGACGTCGCCGGGATCACCCGCGAATTGGTCGCTGTGGAATTCGTGGCCTGGCCGCATCCGCCCCAGTGGCGTTTCTGACCAAGACTGCTTTCCATAACAACTGCGCGGAAGCACAATGGCCAATGCGAGACGCTCCAACTGCCAGGTTCGCCGCCCGGCCGGTTCTCCTTGTGATGCTCTGCCTGGCTGCCTCGGCGGCCAGCGCTGATTGCACGACGCGTGCGGCGCGACCCACTGAGACAGCCTTCAATGCCCGCGCCATGGCGGCCCTGGTGGCGGCGCTGCCGCCGGCACCGGCGGGCGTGGTCGCCGCAGATGCCAAACCGTTCGACTTCAAGAACCCGCCGGCAATCTACGAGGTGCTGTGCGAAGGCTCGAAGGAAGGCGACTTCAGCCTCACGGCCCGGCGTGACTACACCCGAAAGCACAGCGAGGCCGAGCGCCGGTACTGGAGCGAGCAGTACGACACGCTCACGGCGCAGTTCCATGCGCTGAAGAAGCTTCCCGCCGACAAGGTTGCTGAACAGCAAGCGCTGCGCCAGCAGTCCAACGCCGCCTGGCAGGCCATGCGCGACGCCGAGAAGGCCGGCGACAAGTCCGCCGCGCAAGCCAGCGACGCGCGCTATCGCAGCCTGCGCAACCAGGCCGATGCGATGGACGCCCAGCATGCGGCCACCGTCCAGACGCAGACACGCGATCTCGACGAGCGCCGCACGTCCATCGATCTCGAGCAGCAGCGCGTGAGCATCGTGATCGGCATGAACCTGCAGCGCTTGCCTGCTCCCCGCGAAGGCGCTGCAGCCGGCAGCCATGGCGTGGCAAGCCCGGGCAAGAGCGCCGGCCTGGTGGTCCACAACCTGGCATGGAGCGCCGTCGGCAGCGACGGGCCCTTGCGCCAGACCCTGGTTGCGGCACTGGCCGCCGCCAACATGCAGGGCCTGGTCGGCAAGCCACCGCCGAGCGAAGCCGCATCGGAAGCCGCAGCCACCGCCGCCCGGGCTACGCCCAGGCTGGTGCCTGACTTCGCCCCAGCCACTGTTGCCGCCGGGTCCGCCACGGGACCGGCGGTCAGCACACCGCCGGGCGTCCCGGTCGCCCCCGGCCCCGGCTCCGCCACCACCGCGGCCGCGGCCCCTTCCCCTGCACCCGCTCCGGTGCCAGCGCCCGTTTCGGTGCCGGCATCCGCATCGACCTCCAAGCCCGTGTCGGCAGCGGCTTCGGCAGGCACGCCGGCGACCGATGCTGCAAAGAAGGCGGCAGATGCCGTCAACCGCTTGCGCAGCCTGTTCGGACGCTGAGCTGGGGTGCCCGTGAGGACCGTGGCGGCCTCGTTGCTGGCCCTTTCGGCCTGTGTCCTGTCAACGGCCGCGACCCACCCACCCGTGCGCCGTCAACCCGCCACGCCGGCCGAGCTGCCCCCACCCGCCGCCGCAAGGCCGCTGCGCATCCTGCTGGTTGACTGCTGGTGACGACGCAGGACACCGCGCCGCCGGGCGACATCGTCACCGCGCGCGGCGTGGTCCGCGCCAATGTGACGGTGGGAGCAGGTTACGACTACCCGGCGATGGTCGAAAGCGCCAGCGTCAGGAAGTAGACCGCCCTCCGTACAGATCCAGACCCGGCGGCTCCGCGAACGAGCAGCCGTCGCTGCCAGCAAGGCCTCGACGCGCTCGAGCGCGGCAGCCTCACCGACCAAACAAGCCCTTGAGCACGTCCTTCACGCCTTCCTTCACGGCGTCCCTGGCGTCGGGTTTCTTCTCCTCCTTCGCAGGGGCCCGCCCGGGCTCGGCTTCGGCGGCGGCGGCGGGCATGGCAGGCATCTCCATGCCCAGCATGGCCGTGGTCTGTGACTTGACCCGCAGCTTGACCGCCCACTGGGGTTCCCAGGCGATTTTCGGGTCTGTGGGGCGCGGCGGGTGGGCCAGGTTCAGTTCGCTGCCGTAGGCGATCATGCGCAGCATTGCCCCTTCTCCTGTGAACACGCCCTTGGGCACGGTGCAGGTGGTGGTCCTGGGCGCCAGCAGCACCTGCTCCTTCAACCAGCGGTCGACCGCGGAGTTGGTCTGGTAGTCCATCAGGCCGAAGCCGACCTCGGGTTGCTCGCTGCTGGTCCACAGCACCATCTCGACCTCGTTGTCGCCCTTGCCCCCGGCCTTGGCACCCATCCCGGAAATGAAATAGGCCCGGGCGGTTGGAAGCGCCTGCCAGTCCAGTCGGGTGGCACCGGACTGGTCCTGCTGTTTCAGGGCGATGGGTGGCATCAGGTCCTGAGCCGTCGCAATCTGGAAGCGGAAGCCTTCGGGCACGCCCGCGCCTGTGAACAGGTGTTCGCCGGCCAGCGAGGCACCGTCGGGCACCATGCGCGTGTCGTCGCGGCCGGGCCAGCTCGGGCGGCCGGGCGCCGCGTGCGTGCCGCGCTGCGTGGCACGACGCGACTGGAAGAAACGCGCCAGGTCGGCCGGCGTGGCGGTGGCAAAGTCCACCACGCGCGGCTGGCCGGTGCGGATGGTGTCGCCGCAGCCCCAATAGAGCAGCATCCTGCCCTTGGGACGCTCGAATTCGGGCTCGACCACGCGTTCATCGCCCGGCTCGGGCGGCACCCCTCCACGCAGCTCGCGCGGGCTCTGCAGCTTCAGCGCGGGATTGAGGAAGCCGGCGGGAACGGCCTGCTGCGCTTCGGCCAACTGGGGGTTGTTGCGGGTGTAGAGCGTCACGTCCACCCAGCGGCCGGCTGGGACGGCGGTGGTCTGCCCGAAGCTGTTGCCAGCGCTCCTGCCACCGCCGAACAGCCCGCCCATCATGGCCATCGGGTTGGCACCGCCGGCACCACCCGCGGGCATGCCGAAGCCGGCGCCTGTGGCAATGTCGATCCAGGCCTGAGCCACCGGCGGCTTTACCACCTGCTGCACCGCGGGCTGCTGGGCCAGCGCAGCGCTGGCGGCCAGGGGTAGAGACAGCGCGACCAGATGAGACGAGCGGATGGCAGACATGACGGCACTTCTCCGGCTGCAGGGGAAGCATCCAGCTTACGCCCGTGTCACGCCGCGGTCACTGCTCTGGCGCAGAATTTCGGCGGGCGCTCCGCCTGTCAGGCGCTGCGGCGCATGCCCTGTGCCACACGGGGTGACAGCGGTGCCGTCAAGCTGAGACGCTGCGGCGCTGGGTACGCCAGGGCGAGCGCGACAGCGGTGCGCGGCCAGGTCCGACCACGGCCGAGCAGCAGCGCATCAAGGATCTGGAACGCGAGGTTCGCGAACTGCGCAAGACCAACGAGATCCTGAAGCTGGCCAGCGCGTATTTCGCCCAGGCGGAGCTCGACCGCCACCACAAGAAGTGAATGCCTTCATCGACGAGCACCGCGCTCGTTGCGGGGTCGAGTCAATCTGCAGCGCGCTGCAGGTTGCCCCGTCGGCGTACCGGCGTCATGCGGCCCGCCGGCGGGATCCCAGGCTGCTGCCGGCACGGGCGGCGCGCGACGCGATGTTGTCGCCTCAGGTTCAGCGCGTGTACGACCAGAACCTTCGGGTCTATGGCGCCGACAAGGTCTGGCGCCAGCTGCGGCGCGAAGGCACGGCCGTGGCGCGCTGCACGGTGGAGCGGCTGATGCGACTGCGCGGCCTGGCCGGCGCGCGCCGCGGCAAGAAGATGCGCACCACCGTGCCCAATGCCAAGGCGGCGTGCCCGCTGGACCGCGTGCATCGACAGTTCAAGGCGCAGCGTCCCAACAAGCTGTGGGTGGCGGACTTCACCTACGTGTCGACCTGGCAGGGCTTTGTCTACGTGGCCTTCGTCATCGATGTCTTCGCCAGGCGCATCGTCGGCTGGCGCGTCAGCACTTCCATGCACACCGACTTCGTGCTCGACGCGCTGGAGCAGGCGCTGTACGCGCGGCGCCGCGAGCGTGACGGGGAACTGGTGCACCACAGCGACCGGGGCTCGCAGTACGTCTCTATCCGATACAGCGAGCGACTGGCCGAAGCCGGAATCGAGCCCTCGGTGGGCAGCACCGGCGACAGCTACGACAACGCGCTGGCGGAGACCATCAACGGGCTGTACAAGGCCGAGATCATTCACCAACGCGGGCCCTGGAAGACGCGCTAGGCGGTCGAGCTGGCGACACTGGAATGGGTCTCGTGGTTCAACCACCATCGATTGCTCGAACCCATTGGCTACATCCCGCCGGCGGAGGCTGAGGCGAACTACTGGCGCCAGCAAGCC
>JALHPY010000150.1 GCA_022842305.1 Rubrivivax sp. | reverse complement strand
GTGGCCTTGCGGTTGGCCGAGCTCAGGCCGGTGGCGATGACGGTCACGCGCAGCTGGTCGCCCAGGGTCTCGTCGTAGGCGGTGCCGAAGATCACGTGCGCATCGTCCGCAGCGTAGCGGCGGATGGTGTTCATCGCATTGCGGCTCTCGGCCAGCTTGAAGGTGGCCTTGCTGGCCGCGATCAGCACCAGCACGCCCCTGGCTCCCGACAGGTCGATGCCTTCCAGCAGCGGGCAGGCCACGGCCGCGTCGGCGGCCTTGGTGGCGCGGTCGGGGCCGCCGGCCACGGCCGTGCCCATCATCGCCTTGCCCGGCTCGCTCATCACCGTCTTCACGTCCTCGAAGTCGACGTTGACGAGGCCCGGGATGTGGATGATGTCGCTGATGCCGCCCACGGCGTTCTTGAGCACGTCGTTGGCGTGCGCAAAGGCCTGCTCCTGCGTCACGTCGTCGCCCATCACTTCGAGCAGCTTCTCGTTCAGCACGACGATGAGGCTGTCGACGTTGGCTTCGAGTTCGCTCACGCCGTCCTCGGCCTGCTTGCCGCGCTTGCGGCCCTCGAACTCGAAGGGCTTGGTCACCACGCCCACGGTCAGGATGCCCATCTCCTTGGCCACGCGCGCGATCACCGGCGCCGCGCCGGTGCCGGTGCCGCCGCCCATGCCCGCGGTGATGAAGAGCATGTGCGCGCCAGCGATGGATTCCTTGATGCGGTCCACCGCCTCGTCGGCGGCCACCTTGCCGGCCGCCGGCTTGCTGCCCGCGCCCAGGCCGGTCTTGCCCAGTTGCACCAGCGTGCCGGCGCTGCTGCGGTGCAGGGCCTGCGCGTCGGTGTTGGCGCAGATGAAGTCCACGCCCTGCACGCCCTGGCTGATCATGTGTTCGACGGCGTTGCCGCCGCCGCCACCCACGCCGATCACCTTGATTTGCGTGCCTTCGTCGAACTCGTCGATCATTTCGATGGGCATTGGAGCCTCCTTGAGATTAAGTTGCAGTTGCCGTTTGGGGGGGAATGGAGGGGCTTGTCTTGTGAGTGTCGATGTGCTGCCCCTTTGCTAGAAATTGCCGAGAAACCAGTCCTTGGCGCGCGTCACCAGGTTCGTCACCGAACCGGCCTGCGCCGCCGCCTTGTGCCCGCGCGCCCGCGCCAGGCGCGCCTCTTCCAGCAGGCCCATCACCGTGGCGCTGCGCGGGTTGGCCACCATGTCGTCCAGGGCCGCGCGGTACAGCGGCAGGCCCTTGCGCACGGGCTTCAGAAAGATGTCTTCGCCCAGTTCCACCATGCCCGGCATCACCGCACTGCCGCCGGTGATGACGATGCCGCTGGACAGCAGCTCTTCATAGCCGCTTTCGCGGATGACCTGGTGCACCAGCGAATAGATCTCTTCGACGCGCGGCTCGATCACGCCGGCCAGCGCCTGGCGGCTCAGCATCCGCGGCGCGCGGTCGCCCAGGCCGGGCACTTCCACCTGGTCCGACGGGTCGGCCAGCAGTTGCTTGGCCACGCCGTGCTCGACCTTGATCTCCTCGGCGTCCTTGGTGGGCGTGCGCAGCGCCATGGCGATGTCGCTGGTGATCAGGTCGCCGGCGATGGGGATCACCGCGGTGTGGCGCACGCTGCCGTCGGTGTAGATCTGCACGTCGGTGGTGCCGGCGCCGATGTCGACCACGGCCACGCCCAGGCTCTTCTCGTCCTCGGTCAGCACCGACGCGGCACTGGCGCTGGGGTTGAGCACCAGGCGTTCCACTTCCAGCCCGCAGCGGCGCACGCACTTCAAGATGTTTTCAGCAGCGCTTTGAGCACCGGTGACGATGTGCACCTTCACCTCGAGCCGGCTGCCGCTCATGCCGATGGGCTCCTTCACCTCGTGCCCGTCGATGACGAACTCTTGCGGCTCCACCAGCAGCAGGCGCTGGTCGTTGGGGATGTTGATGGCCTTGGCGGTTTCGACCACGCGCGCCACGTCCACCGGCGTGACCTCGCGGTTGTCGCGCACGATCACCATGCCGGTGCTGTTCTGGCCGCGGATGTGGCTGCCGGTGATGCCGGTGTAGACGCGGTCGATCTTGCAGGCGGCCATCATCTCGGCCTCTTTCAGCGCGGCCTGGATGCTCTGCACGGTGGCGTCGATGTTCACCACCACGCCGCGCTTCAGGCCGTGCGTGGGCGCCACGCCCAGGCCGGCCAGCCGCAGCGTGCCGTCGGGCATGACCTCGGCCGCCACCACCATCACCTTGGCGGTGCCGATGTCCAGTCCGAAGACCATGTCCTTGAATTCCTTGGCCATCGTCTTCCTCAGTGGTTCTTCGCCACGCCGCCCGGCGTGGGTGGGGTGGTGGTGCTCACGCCGCGCAGGCGCACGGCATAGCCATCGGCGTGGCGCAGGTCGGCGTACAGCAGCGGTGCCTGCCAGCGGCCGGTGGCCTGGGTCAGGGTGCGCACGAAGCGATCGGTGCGTGCCAGCAATTCTTCTTCGGTGCCGCGGCCCAGCTCCAGCGTGGCGCCGCTGTCCAGCGCCGCGCGCCAGGAGCCGCGGCCCGACAGGTCCAGCCGTTCCACCGCCAGCTCCAGCGGGGCCAGTGCGGTCTGCAGACGCTGCAGCAGCGCCAGCATCTGCGCGGCGCTGCCTTCGGGGCCGGCCAGGGTGGGCAGGGCCTCGTCCTCGACGTCGCCCACGTTGGCCTCGAACACCTCGCCCTGCAGGTTGACCAGGCGCTCGGCGCCGGGCGCCTCGTTCGGGCCGGCCCACAGCGCGGCGGCGCGGTGCTCTTCCAGGCGCACAGCCAGGCGGTCGGGCCAGACGCGGCGCAGCACGGCGCGGCGCACCCAGGGCACGGCCTCGAAGGCGCGGCGGCCGTCCTGCAGGTCGGCGCTGAAGAAGTTGCCGGCCAGGCGCGGCGTGGCGTTGGCGCGGATGGTGGGCACGCTGTTGCGCGCCACCTCGCCCTCGAGCTGTATGGCGCGGATGGGGAACAGCGGCGAACGCATCAGCCACAAGCCGCCCGCGGCCACCAGGCCCACGCCTGCCAGCGCGAACACCGTGCCGGACACGATGTTCATCACGCGCACGTCCAGCGGCAGCGGCAGGCGCTGGGCTGCTGCGGCGGGGGCGGGGGTGCGGGTGACGCGGGCCATGGTTGCTTTTAGTCGCGGCGCGAATCCAGTGTGGCCTGACGCAGCAATTGCAGGCACAGCGCCTCGTAGCTGATGCCGGCGGCGCGCGCCGACATGGGCACCAGCGAATGGCCGGTCATGCCCGGGCTGGTGTTCATCTCCAGCAGGAAGATGCGGCGGTCGTTGTTGCGCGGGTCGGTGCGCAGCATCAGGTCGGCACGGCCCCAGCCGCGGCAGCCCAGGGCGCGGTAGGCGGCCAGGGTCAGGCGCTGCACCTCGGCCTCTTCATCGGGCAGCAGGCCGCTGGGGCAGCGGTAGCCGGTGTCGTCGCTGAAGTACTTGTGGTGGAAGTCGTAGTTGCCGTCGGGGGCGTCGATGCGCACCACCGGCAGCGCCTGCGCCGTTGTGCCCTGGCCCAGCACGGGACAGGTGAGTTCGATGCCTTCGATGAATTCCTCGCACAGCACATCGGCGTCGTACTGCGCCGCCAGGGCCACCGCGTCCTGCATCTGCGAATAGCCCGAAACCTTGGTGATGCCGATGGACGAGCCCTCGCGCGGGGGCTTCACGATCAGCGGCAGGCCCAGCTGGTCGGGCACGCTGATGACCTGCGCGCGTGACTGCTGCCCGGGCTCCAGCCACTGCCAGCGCGGCGTGGGCAGGCCTTCGGCCAGCCAGACACGCTTGGTCATGACCTTGTCCATGGCGATGGCGCTGGCCATCACGCCCGAGCCGGTGTAGGGGACGCCCAGCAGTTCCAGCGCGCCCTGCACCGTGCCGTCTTCGCCGTGGCGGCCGTGCAGCGCGATGAAGGCGCGCGCAAAGCCCTCGGCCTTGAGCGCCTGCAGTTCGCGCGCGGCCGGGTCGAAGGCGTGTGCGTCCACGCCCTGGGCGCGCAGGGCGGCCAGCACGCCGTTGCCCGACATCAGCGAGACCTCGCGCTCGGCGCTGCTGCCGCCCATCAAGACGGCCACCTTGCCCAGCTCGCCCGTGTTCTGGTTCATGCCACGACCTCCAGGATCTGCGCCAGCTGCGCGGGCACGGCGGCAATGGAGCCGGCGCCCAGGGTGATGACCACGTCGCCGCCGTGCGCCGTGCGGGCGATGGCTTCGGCCAGGTCGGCCACGTCGTCGACGAAGACCGGCGCATCGGGCCCGAAGCGGCCCAGCGCGGCGGCCAGCGCGCGGCCGTCGGCACCGGCGATGGGCGCTTCGCCGGCGGCGTAGACCTCGGTCAGCAGCACGGCGTCACAGCCGGCCATGACCGCGGCAAACTCGGCCAGACAGTCGCGCGTGCGGGTGTAGCGGTGCGGCTGGAAGGCCAGCACCAGGCGCTGCCCCGGGTAGGCGCCGCGCGCGGCGGCCAGCACCGCGGCCATCTCGGCGGGGTGGTGGCCGTAGTCGTCGATCTGCGTGAAGCTGCCGCCGTCGCGTGCGCGCAGCTGCTGGGCCTGGAAGCGTCGGCCCACGCCGGCAAAGCCAGCCAGGGCGCGCTGCAGGGGCGCGTCGGCAATCGTCAGCAGCCCGGCCACGGCGATGGCCGCAAGCGCATTGCGCACGTTGTGCACGCCAGCCAGGTTGAGCGTTATGGGCAGATCAGTGCTGCCGCGGCGCTGCACCACGAACTGCATGCCGCCGCCGGCCAGGGCCTGCACCTGCACGGCGCGCAGGTCGGCATCGGGGTCGTCGAGGCCGTAGCGGAGCACCGGGCCCGTCAGGCGCGGCAGCACGGCGCGCACGCCAGGGTCGTCGCTGCAGACCACCGTGCGGCCATAGAAGGGCAGGCGCTGCAGGAAGTCGACGAAGGCGCCGTGCAGCTTGGTCAGATCGTGGCCGTAGGTCTCCATGTGGTCGGCGTCGATGTTGGTGACGACGCTGATCACCGGGTTCAGGTGCAGGAAGCTGGCATCGCTTTCGTCGGCCTCGACCACGATGAAGTCGCCCTGGCCCAGGCGGGCGTTGACGCCCATGCTTTCGAGCCGGCCGCCGATCACGAAGCTGGGGTCCAGGCCGGCTTCGATCAGCACGCTGGCCACCAGCGAGGTGGTGGTGGTCTTGCCGTGCGTGCCAGCGATGGCGATGCCTTGCTGGCGCCGCATCAGCTCGGCCAGCAGCACGGCGCGCGCCACCACCGGCAGGCCTTGCGCGCGCGCGGCCAGCACCTCGGGGTTGTCGGCCTTGACCGCGGTGCTGGTCACCACCGCCTGCGCGCCGGCGATGTGCGCCGCGTCGTGGCCGATGAACACGCGCAGCCCCAGCCCGGCCAGGCGCTGCGTCACCGCGCTGGCCGCTTGATCGGAGCCCGAGACGCTGTAGCCCAGGCCGTGCAGGATCTCGGCGATGCCGCTCATGCCGGCGCCGCCGATGCCCACGAAGTGCAGGTGCTGGATGAGCTGCTTCATGCGCGCTTCACCAGGGCTTCGATCTCGTCGGCCACGCGCGCCGCGGCGCGGGGGTGGGCCAGGGTGCGGGCCTTGGTCGCCATCTCCAGCAACTGTGGCCGGGTGACGCCGGCCAGCAGGTCGGCCAGGGCCTGCGGCTCCAGCTGGCTCTGCGGCAGGTGCAGCGCCGCGCCCTGCGCCGCCATCCACTGCGCGTTGTCGCGCTGGTGCGCGGTGGTGCTGACGATCAGCGGCACCAGGACGGCCGGCACGCCCGCGGCGCAGAGCTCGCTGACGGTGATGGCGCCGGCGCGGCAGATCATCAGGTCGCATTCGGCCAGGCGGCGCGGCATGTCGTCGATGAAGGGCAGCACCTCGACGCTGCCGGCGCCGCCGGGGCCGCCCTGCACGTCGTAGCCGATGTCGGCATAGGCCTCGCGCACGGCGGCGGCCTGCACGCCGCCGGCCTGGTGCAGCACCTGCGGCCAGCGCTCGGCCGGCAGCAAGGCCAGTGCGGCCGGCAGGGTCTGGTTCAGCACCTGGGCGCCCAGGCTGCCGCCCACCACCAGCAGGCGCAGGGGGCCCTGGCGGCCGGCCCAGCGCTGCGCCGGCTCGGGCAGGGCCTCGATCTCGGCGCGCACCGGGTTGCCGGTGACGATGGCGTTCTTGGTGGTCTGCGCCGCCGCGCCATCGAAGCCGAAGGCCACGCGGTCGGCCACCGGCAGCAGGCTCTTGTTGGACAGCAGCAGCGCGGCGTCGGCGTTCACCAGCAGCAGCGGCTTGTTCAGCAGGCTGGCCATCAGCCCGCCGGGAAAGCAGACATAGCCGCCCATGCCCAGCACGGCGTGGGCGCCGCGGCGGCGCAGGATCAGCAGGCAGTCCCAGAAGGCCTTGAGCAGGCGCAGCCCGCCGGTCAGCGTGTGCAGCAAGCCCTTGCCGCGCAGGCCGCTGAAACCGATGGTGTCCAGCGCGATGCCGCTCTTGGGCACGAGCTGGTTTTCCATGCCCTGGCGCGTGCCCAGCCAGCTGACCGTCCAGCCGCGCGCCAGCATTTCCTTGGCCACGGCAAGGCCGGGGATGATGTGGCCGCCGGTGCCGGCGGCCATGATGACCAGATGGCTCATGCTCTTCCGCCTCGCATGAGTGCCCGATTCTGGCTTCGGCCCGCGCGCTGCGCGCGCTTCACATCGCTGCGCGATGTGAGCCTGCGCCGAAACAGCGCACCCGCGCGTTGCGCGGCGCCCATGCTGCGCATGGCCGTCATGCGCGGCCTCCGCGCATGAGTGCCCTATTTTCAATGTCCACCCGCAGCACCATCGCCAGCGCCACCAGGTTCATCAGGATGGCGCTGCCGCCGTAGCTCATCAGCGGCAGGGTCAGGCCCTTGGTGGGCAGCACGCCCAGGTTGACGCCCATGTTGATGAAGGCCTGGAAGCCGAACCAGATGCCCACGCCCTGGCACATCAGGCCGCCGAACACGCGGTCCAGCGCCACGGCCTGGCGGCCGATCAGGAAGATGCGGCGCGTGAGCCAGAAGAACAGCACGATGACGCTGGCCACGCCCACGAAGCCCAGCTCTTCGCCGATCACGGCCAGCAGAAAGTCGGTGTGCGCCTCGGGCAGGTAGTGCAGTTTCTCCACGCTGGCGCCCAGCCCCTGGCCGAAGATCTGGCCGCGGCCGATGGCGATGAGCGAATGCGTGAGCTGGTAGCCCTTGCCCTGCGCGTACTTCGGGTTCCAGGGGTCCAGGTAGGCCAGGATGCGTTCTCGCCGCAGGTCGTCGAAGGCCAGGAACAGGCCCAGCACGATGAGCATCACCGCGGCGATGAGGAAGAACATGCGCGCGTTGACGCCGCCCAGGAACAGGATGCCCATCGCGATGGTGGCGATGACGATGAAGGCACCCATGTCGGGCTGGCGCAGCAGCAGCACGCCCACAAACGCCACGGCCACCACCATGGGCGTGACGGCGCGGAAGAAGTTCTCGCGTGCGTCCATGCGCCGCACCATGTAGTCGGCGGCATATAGCGCAATGGCCAGCTTGGCCATCTCGCTGGGTTGGAAGTTCATGAAGCCCAGCGGGATCCAGCGGCGCGAGTAGTTGACCACCTTGCCCACGAAGGGCAGCAGCACGATGGTCAGCAATATCAGCGCCACCAGAAACACCACCGGCGCGTACTTCTCCCACACGCTCATGGGCACTTGCACCACCACCAGCGCGGCCACGAAGGCGATGGCCAGGCTGAGCACGTGGCGCTGCAGGAAGAAGGCCTGCGAGTACTGCGCGAACTTGGGGTTGTCGGGCAGGGCCACGCTGGCCGAATAGACCATCACCACGCCCAGCGCCACCAGCACGCCCACCACCGCCACCAGGGTCTGATCGAAGGCGGTGATGCGCACCGGGCGCGCGCCGGCCACGTCGATCTGGTCGCGCACCGGCAGGCCGCCGCCGCCGCGGCGCGCGGCGAACCAGCCCTTGATGGCGGCCAGGCCCGCGGTCATGCCTGCCCCCTGTCATGGGCCAGGCTTTCGACGGCCTGCACGAAGACCTCGGCGCGGTGGGCGTAGTTGCGGAACATGTCCAGGCTGGCGCAGGCCGGGCTCAGCAGCACGGCGTCGCCCGCTCTGGCTTGCTCGAAGCACCAGGCCACGGCGGCCTGCAGCGTGTCGTGGTGCTGGAAGGGCACGCCTTCGATCGCCGCCTCGATGGCCGCTGCATCGCGGCCGATGGTGGCCACGGCGCGGGCGTGGCGGGCCAGCGGCGCGGCCAGAGGGCTGAAGTCCTGCCCCTTGCCGTCGCCGCCCAGGATGACCACCAGCCGCGACGGCGACTTGTCGGCGCCCAGGCCGTCCAGTGCGGCCACGGTGGCGCCGACGTTGGTGCCCTTGCTGTCGTCGTAGGCCTCCACGTCACCGACCATGGCCACGAACTGCACGCGGTGCGGTTCGCCTTCGTATTCGCGCAGGCCGTGCAGCATGGGCGCCAGCGGGCAGCCGATGGCCGTGGCCAGCGCCAGCGCGGCCAGCGCGTTGGCGGCGTTGTGGCGGCCGCGCACACGCAGCGCGTCGGCCGGCATCAGGCGCTGCAGGTGGATCTCTTCCGCCTCGTCCTTGCGCCGCTTGATGGTTTCATCGGCCGGCAGCGCGCGCACCATCCAGGCGATGCCGTTCTCGGTGATCAGGCCGAAGTCGCCGGGGCGCTGCGGCGCGTCCAGGCCGAAGCGCATGACGGCGCGTTCCACCGGCTTGGCACGTCCTTTGGCCGGCAGCGGCGCGGGCACCAGGGCCGCCACGGCCGCGTCGTCGCGGTTGATCACCATCACGCCGCTGCCGAACACGCGCGCCTTGGCGGCGGTGTACGCGGCCATGCTGCCGTGCCAGTCCAGGTGGTCCTGCGTGATGTTCAGCACCGTGGCCGCGGCCGGCTCGAAGCCTTGCACGCCGGTGCCGCCGCCGTCGAGCTGGAAGCTCGACAGCTCCAGCACCCAGACCTCGGGCCAGGCGTCCTGCGGCTCCAGCAGGCGCTCGGCCAGGGTGTCCAGCAGCGTGGGGCCGATGTTGCCGGCCATGGCCACGCGGCGGCCGGCGCGCTCGACCAGCAACGCGGTCATGGCCGTGGTGGTGGTCTTGCCGTTGGTGCCGGTGATGGCCAGCACTTGCGGCGCGTACTGGCAGCCGGCCTTCAGGTCGGCCAGCGCGCGCGCGAACAGGTCCAGCTCGCCCTGCACCGCAATGCCGTTGGCGCGCGCCTGCTGCAGCAGCGGCGTGATGCGGGCATCCTGCGGCGCCAGGCCCGGGCTCTTGAGCACCAGCCGCGCATCGCCTAGGCTGGCGGCGGACAGCGCGCCCGATTCCAGCGCGGCGCCCGGCACCTGCTCGCCCAGCGCGGCGGCCTGCGGCGGCTGTTCGCGCGAATCCCACACGCGCACCCGCGCCCCGTGGCCCGCGCACCAGCGCGCCATGGCCAGGCCGCTGTCGCCCAGGCCCAGCACGATGACGGGAAGGTCGCGAAGATAGTCGATGGGGTCCATGCTCAGCGCAGCTTCAGGCTGGCCAGGCCGATCAGGCACAGCAGCATGGTGATGATCCAGAAGCGCACCACCACCTGGGTCTCGGGCCAGCCCTTCTTCTCGAAGTGGTGGTGCAGCGGCGCCATCAGGAAGACGCGTCGACCCACGCCGTAGCGGCGCCGCGTGTACTTGAACCAGGCCACCTGGATCATCACCGACAGCGCCTCGGCCACGAACACGCCGCCCATGATGCCCAGCACGATCTCCTGGCGCGTGATCACGGCGATGGTGCCTAAAGCGCCGCCCAGCGACAGCGCGCCCACGTCGCCCATGAACACCTGTGCCGGGCTGGCGTTGAACCACAGGAAGGCCAGGCCCGCGCCGGCCATGGCCGCGCAGAACACCAGCAGCTCGCCCGCGCCCGGGATGTGCGGAAACAGCAGGTACTTGCTGAACACCGCGTTGCCGGTGATGTAGGCAAAGATGCCCAGGGCGCTGCCCACCATCACCACCGGCATGATGGCCAGGCCGTCCAGCCCGTCGGTGAAGTTGACGGCATTGCTGGCGCCGACGATGACGAACCAGCTGAGGATGATGAAACCGAACACACCCAGCGGGTAGCTCACGGTCTTGAAGAAGGGCACCATCAGGTCGGCGCGCGGCGGCAGTTCGTTGCTGAAGCCGCTGCCCACCCAGCGCAGGAAGAGTTCCAGCACGCGCAGGTTGCTGGTCTCGGACACGCTGAAGGCCAGGTAGAGCGCGGCCACCAGACCGATCAGCGTCTGCCAGAAGAACTTCTCGCGGCTGCGCATGCCTTCGGGGTCCTTGCGCACGACCTTGCGGTAGTCGTCGGTCCAGCCGATGGCGCCGAAGCCGAAGGTCACCAGCATCACCACCCAGACGAAGCGGTTGCTCCAGTCGAACCACAGCAGCGTGGACAC
>JALHPY010000149.1 GCA_022842305.1 Rubrivivax sp. | reverse complement strand
CGCCAGCGCCTTGCGTCTTGACTCACCCATCAGGTGAGTGTGCCAAGACCCCGCAAAGCCTCACCAGTGCTGGCTTACCGGCCGATCAGCAGCGCGCAACTGCCGGATCTAGGGTCAGTCGTGCTTGCCGTGACCCTTGCCGCGGTGATCGTCGCGCCGGTCGTCGCGCCGGTTGTCGCGGCGATCATGGCGGTCGTCGCGGCGGTCATCCCTGCGGTCGTCACGGTAGTCACGGCGGTCGTCGCGGCGGTGCACGTTGCGGTCGTACCACTGGTGCTGCACGAAGTAGACGGGCACGCCACAGGCATTGTAGTCGCGGCAGTGCTTGCGCCAGTTCTTGCGGTGGCCTTGCGGCACGTACAGGTAGACCGGCTCCTGATGCACCACCATCGGCGGGCGCTGGATGATCACCGGTTGCGCCACCACCACCTGCGGCTGCGGGAAGCGGCCGATGTCGATGCGGCCATACACGCCGGGCTGGTTGATGTGCACCGAGACGCCGACGTCGGTGGCCTGGGCCGGCACGGCCGCAACGGCCAGCGTGACCAGTGCAGCCCGTGCGGCATTTGCGAGTAACTGTTTCATGGTGGCTCCGAATCTGTTCATACCGTATTGAACGCGCGAACCCGGGGCCTGGACGGACAGCGCAACAAACACTTTCACTCGTACACGATCTGTGCAGCGCCGGCCGGGGCCACGCTGCGCCAGCGGCCCAGCGCCTCGTCGCAGGGCCAGAAGCGGGCCTCGTCGCCCAGGTCCAGCTCGGCCGTGGCCTGCGGCCGGCGCAACTTCAGGCGCACCGGCAGGCCTTGCAGCAGCTCGCCCTGTTCGCTGTCCACCCGCCGCGCCGGCCACAGCCGCAGCAGTTCGGCCAGCGGCGGCGGCGCGCCCTCGCTGGCCACCGCCAGGTACTTGCCGAAGCGCGCCCGCGCCGCCGGCAAGTCCCACAGCTGGGTGATGTTCAGGCGCAGGCCGGCCGAGAAGCGGTCGGGCTGCACGCGGCCCTGCACCACCAGCAAGGTGTCTTCCTGCATCAGCTCGCGCTGCGCCTCGAACAGCTCTTCGTTCGCCACGGCCTCTATGGCCTCACTGCCGTCGTCGAGCTGGAAGATGACCACGCGCCCGCGCTGGCCGCTGACGGCGCGCGCGCCGCCGACGATGCCGGCCAGCAGCTGCGGCTCGCGGCTGTCCACCAGATCGGCGATGGGCTGGCGCACGAAGCGCCGCACCTCGTCGCGCCAGGCGTCGAACAAGTGGCCCGACAGGTAGAAGCCCAGCGCCGTCTTCTCCTGCACCAGGCGCTCGCGCACGTCCCAGGGCGGCACGTGCACCAGGGCCGGCTCCTGGCTGCTGCTGCCGTGGGCGTCGCCGCCGCCATCGTCACCTTGGCCGAAGTCGAACAGCCCCCCCTGCAGCGCGTTGGCCTGCTGCGTCTCGGCCCAGTCGAAGGCCAGGCCCACGCTGGCCAGCAGGCTGGCGCGGTCGGGGTGCAGCAGGTCGAAGGCGCCGGCCTTCACCAGGGCCTCGACCGCGCGCTTGTTGACGGCCTTGCGGTCGACGCGGGCGCAGAAGTCGAAGAGGCTGCGGAAGGGCCCACCGCCCTCGCCTTCGTGGCTGCCGCGGCCTTCGCGCGCGGCCACGATGGCCTCGATCGCGCTCTGCCCCGTACCCTTGACGGCGCCCAGGCCATAACGCACGTTCTTGTCGTCAATGGGCTCGAAACGATGCACGCCGCGGTTGATGTCGGGCGCCTCGAAGGCGATTCCGAAGGTCTTGGCGTCGGCCAGCAACACCTTCAACTTGTCGGTATTGTCGGCTTCTACTGTCATGTTGGCGGCAAAGAACTCCGCCGTGCAGTGAACCTTGATCCAGGCCGTGTGATAGGCCAACAGCGAGTAGGCCGCGGCATGGCTCTTGTTGAAGCCGTAACCGGCAAACTTCTCCATCAGGTCGAAGACCTCGTCAGCCTTCTCTGCGGCGATGCCCTTCTCGGCCGCGCCGCTGCGGAAGATGGCACGCTGCTGCGCCATCTCTTCGGCCTTCTTCTTGCCCATGGCGCGGCGCAAAAGGTCGGCGCCACCCAGGCTATAGCCGCCCATCACCTGGGCCGACTGCATCACCTGCTCTTGGTAGACGAAGATGCCGTAGGTCTCTTCCAGCACCGAAGCCAGCAGAACGTGCGGGTAAATGATCTCTTCCTTGCCGTTCTTGCGCGCGCAGAAGCTGGGGATGTTCTCCATCGGCCCTGGCCGGAACATGGCGTTCAGCGCGATCAGGTCTTCCAGCCGCGTGGGCCGCGCCTCGCGCAGCATGCCCTGCATGCCGCGGCTTTCAAACTGGAACACGGCTTCGGTGCGGCCGTCGCTGAACAGGCGGTAAACGCGCGCATCGTCCAGCGGCAGATTCTCATAGTTGAACATCTCGCGCCCGGGGCGGCGCGCACGGATGAAGTCCTTGGCCAGCTCCAGGATGGTGAGCGTGGCCAGGCCCAGGAAGTCGAACTTCACCAGGCCGATGGCCTCGACGTCGTCCTTGTCGTACTGGCTGACGGCGCTGTCGCTGCCGGGCTGCTGGTACAGCGGGCAGAAGTCGGTGATCTTGCCCGGCGCGATGAGCACGCCGCCGGCGTGCATGCCGACGTTGCGCACCAGGCCTTCCAGGCGCATGGCCAGGGTCAGCAGCTCGGCCACCTCTTCCTCGGCGGCCTCGCGCTGTTCCAGCTCAGGCACTTCCTTGCGCACGTAGATCAAGCCCGGATCGGGATCGTCGGGCAGCTTGGCCAGGGTGTAGGTCTTGCCCGGCAGCCCGGGCACCAGCTTGGCCACGCTGTCCACGTGGCCGTAGCCCATGCCCAGCACCCGGCCCACGTCGCGCAGTGCCGCCTTGCTGGCCATGGTGCCAAAGGTGGCGATCTGGCTCACGGCCTCGCGCCCGTACTTGTCCTTGACGTACTCGATGACGCGGTCGCGGTTGCCCTGGCAGAAGTCGATGTCGAAGTCGGGCATCGACACCCGTTCGGGGTTGAGGAAGCGCTCGAACAGCAGCTTGTAGCGCAGCGGGTCCAGGTCGGTGATGAACAGCGCGTAGGCCACCAGCGAGCCCGCGCCCGAGCCGCGCCCCGGGCCCACCGGGCAGCCGTTTTCCTTGGCCCAGACGATGAAGTCCGAGACGATGAGAAAGTAGCCCGGGAAGCCCATCTTGACGATGGTGTTCAGCTCGAACTCCAGCCGCTCCACATAACGCGGACGTTCGGCCTCGCGCCGCGCCGGGTCGGGGTAGAGCGCAGCCAGGCGGCGCTCAAGTCCGTCGTGCGAGGCTTGGCGGAAGTAGGCCTCGATGGGAATATGAACGCCGTCGACCAGGGGCGTGGGAAAGTCAGGCAGCCGCGCCTGGCCCAGCACCAGGCGCAGGTTGCAGCGGCGCGCAATCTCCAGCGTGTTGGCCAGCGCCGAAGGAACGTCGGCAAACAGCTCGGCCATCTGTGCCTGGGTCTTGAAGTACTGCTCGGGCGTGAACTTCTTGCTGCGGCGCGGGTTGGCCAGGGTCTCGCCCTCGGCGATGCACACGCGCGCCTCGTGCGCCTCGAAGTCGTCAAGCGCCAGAAACTGCACCGGGTGCGTGGCCACCACGGGCAGTTGCAGCGCCGCGGCCAGCGCCACGGAGGCGCGCACATGGACCTCATTGCCGGGCTGGCCGGCGCGCTGCAACTCCAGGTAGAAGCGCCCCGGAAACAGCCCCACCAGGCGCTGCGCCGTGGCCTGCGCGCGATCGGCATCGCCGGCCAGCAGCGCCTGGCCCACCGCCCCCAGGTCGGCGCCCGACAGGCAGATCAGCCCGCCGCTCAACTCGTCCAGCCATTCCCACTTGACCCAGGCCTGGGCGCGCTGCGCATTGCCCACCCAGGCGCGCGCCAGCAGTTCGTTGATGTTGAGATAGCCCTGGCTGCCCTGCACCAGCAGCAGCAGCCGGCTGGGCTGGCGTTCGGCGCCGGTCAGGCCGGCGGCAGGCTCCATCAGCAGGTCCACCGCGATCAGCGGCTTGACGCCGGCGCCGCGGCAGGCCTTGTAGAACTTGACGGCGCCGAACAGGTTGTTCAGGTCGCTGATGGCCAGGGCCGGCTGGCCGTCGGCACGCGCCGCGGCCACGCCGTCGGCGATGCGCAGGCTGCCGTCGACGACGGAATATTCGGTGTGGGTACGCAGGTGGACAAAGCTCATCGGGGCATTATCGAGCGCTCCCTACAATGCCCCGGTGAGCTCTTTCCTGGTGCTGGCCGCCTACCGCTTCGTGGCCCTGAATGACTGCCCGACCCTGGCCGCGGGCCTGCAGCAAGCCGCCGCTGCCGCGGGCATCAAGGGCACGGTGCTGCTGGCGCCCGAGGGCATCAACCTGGCGCTGGCCGGAGAGCCGAACGCACTGCGCGGCTGGCTGCAGCAACTCACCGCCGACACCCGCTTTGCCGGACTCGAATGCAAATGGCAGACGGCCGACGCCCTGCCCTTCGGCCGCCTGCGCGTGAAGGTCAAGCCCGAGATCATCCGCATGAACCGCCCCACGGTGCAGCCGCAGGCCGGACGCGCACCGGCGGTGGACGCCGCCACGCTGGCGCGCTGGCTGGACGCCGGCCATTGCGACCAGGGCCGCCCCGTCGTGCTGCTGGACACGCGCAACGCCTTCGAGGTGGACGCCGGCGCCTTTGAAGGCGCGCTGGACTGGCGGCTGCAGCGTTTCAGCGACTTCCCGGATGCGCTGCAGGCGCACGCCGCCGAGCTGCAGGGCAAGACCGTGGTCAGCTACTGTACCGGCGGCATCCGCTGCGAGAAGGCGGCGCTGTGGGCGGCGCAGGCCGGCGTTCCGCAGCTGCTGCAGCTGGACGGCGGCATCCTGGGCTACTTCGAGCGCCTGCCGCAGGCGCCGCACTGGCGCGGCCGCTGCGTCGTCTTCGACGAGCGCGGCGCGCTGGCGCCCACTGTATCCCCCGCCAGCCGCTGAAAGCCATGTCCGAACGCCTGATGCGCCTGCTGGGCGTGCTGATGATGCTGGGCGCCCTGATGCTGGCGCTGTCGCGCGCGCCCGACATGCCGGTGCAGGGCCTGGTGGCGCGCTGGGCGCCGCCGCCCTCCGACTTCATCGAGGTCCGCGGTCAACTGGTGCACCTGCGCGACGAAGGCCCGCGCGGCGACCCGCTGCCGCTGGTGCTGATGCACGGCACCTCGGCCAGCCTTCACACCTGGGAAGGCTGGGTGCGGGCGCTGCGCGGCCAGCGCCGCGTCATCACTTTCGACCTGCCGGGCTTCGGCCTGACCGGCCCCTTCACCGGCGAATACACGCCGGGCGACTACGGCGGCGACGCCTACGCGCAGTTCGTGCTCGACCTGCTGGACGCGCTGCAGGTGCGGCGCGCAGTGCTGGTGGGCAATTCACTGGGCGGAGAGGTCGCCTGGCGCACCGCCTGGCGCGCGCCCGAACGTGTGGCCGCGCTGGTGCTGGTGGACGCCTCGGGCCTGCCCTTCACGCCCGACAAGGTGCCCATAGCCTTCACCCTGGCGCGCGTGCCGGTGCTGGCGCACAGCCTGGAATGGGTGCTGCCGCGCGGCATGGTGGCGGCCAGCGTGGCCCAGGTCTACGGCGACCCGGCGCGCGTGACGCCGGCCCTGGTGGACCGCTATTTCGAGCTGACGCTGCGCGATGGCAACCGGCGCGCGCTGATCCAGCGAATCCAGGGCATGGTGATTGGCGCCGATGCCGAACGCATCGCCACGCTCAAGCAGCCCACGCTCATCCTGTGGGGCGGGCGCGACCGGCTGATCCCGCCCGAAGTGGGCCGGCGGCTGCAGCAGCAGATCGCCGGCAGCCGGCTCGTCGTGTTCGACGAACTGGGCCACGTGCCGCAAGAGGAAGACCCGGCGCGCAGCGTGGCGCCGGTGCGCGAGTTTCTGGGGCTCAGCGCACCCGCAGCCGCGGCGTCGGCGCCGCGCTGACCTCACCGATGTCGGCCGCGGCGGCGAAGCCGTGGCGCTGGAACACCGCCAGCACTGCGTCCAGCGCCTCGGGCGCGCAGGTCACGAGCAGGCCGCCGCTGGTCTGCGGGTCGGTCAGCAGTGCGGCATCGACATCGGCGAAGCCTTCGGGCAGCGACACGTCGGCACCGTAGCCGGCCCAGTTGCGGCCCGAGGCGCCCGTGACCATGCCCTGCGCCGCCAGTTCACGCACGCCGCTCAGCAGTGGCACGCGCGCCCAGTCGATGCAGACCTCGTGGCGCGAGCCGCGCGCCAGTTCCAGCGCGTGGCCGGCCAGGCCGAAACCGGTGACGTCGGTGAGCGCGTGCACGCCGGGCAATGCCGCCAAATCGGGGCCCGGTGTGTTGAGCTGCGTTGTACTGGCGATCATCTGCACGTATCCAGCGGCATCGAGCTTGCCCTTCTTCAGCGCCGCCGACATCACGCCCACGCCCAGCGGTTTGCCCAGCACGAGGCGGTCACCCGGGCGCGCGTCGGCGTTGCGCTTGACCTGTTTGGGGTGCACCAGACCCAGCGCCACCAGGCCATAGATGGCCTCGACCGAATCGATGGTGTGGCCCCCGGCGATGGGAATGCCTGCGGCGCGGCAGACCGCCGCGCCGCCTTCGAGCACGCGGCCGATGGTGGCGGTGGACAGCACGTTGATGGGCATGCCCACCAGCGCCAGCGCCATGATGGGCCGCCCGCCCATGGCGTAGACATCGCTGATGGCGTTGGTGGCGGCAATGCGGCCGAAGTCGTAGGGGTCGTCGACGATGGGCATGAAGAAATCGGTGGTGGCGATCAGTGCCAGCTCGTCGGTGAGCTGGTAGACCGCGGCGTCGTCGCTGGTCTCTATGCCCACCAGCAGTTCCTTGGGGATGGGCATGGCGGCCGTGCCCTTGAGGATCTCGCTGAGCACGCCAGGGGCGATCTTGCAGCCGCAGCCACCTCCGTGCGACAGCGATGTCAAGCGGGGTTCGGCGGCGCGTTCGGGCGCATTCATGGACGGTCTCCGGGGGTGGTGTGGGCGGCGCACATCGCGGCCACCAGAGCGCGCAATTCGTGCCGTTCGCGGGCCGGCGCAAACAGCGGGGCGCGTGCCGCGCAGCAGGCCTGCAAGCGCTGCAGCATAGCGGCATCGCCGCGCGCCTGCCGCAGCAGGGCGGCCAGCGCCGCTGCATCACCGGGCTCGAAGACACCCGGGTAGTCGGCGCCCAGCAAGCCCAGGTTGCCCTCTATGCGCGAGGCCAGCACCGGCGTGCCGCTGGTCACGGCCTCGATCACCGTGTGCGCGCCGCCCTCCATCAGGCTGGGCTGCACCAGCACATGCGCGGCCTGGATGCGCCGCCGCGTCTGGGCATGCGGCAGCGGCCCCAGCCAGCGGTAGCGCGGCTGTTCGCGCATCAGCGCGCGCGCCTGCGCCGCCAGGCCTTCGTCGAGCACGCCGCCCACGTGGTCGAGAAGGATGTCCCTGCGGTCGGCCAGCAGCCGCGCAGCCTGGAAGTAGGTCTGCGGCGATTTCTCGGCGCGCAGGTGGCCGACCATCAGGGCGCGCAGGTGGCGGTCGGTCCTGGGCAGCGCCTTGCGCGTCGGCGCCGACTGCAGGCAGACCAGGGCCTTGGCGCGCAGCGGCGCGGGCAGCGCCTGCAGGCCGCAGTCGTTGAGCACCACCAGCCGGCTGGCCAGGGCCAGCGAACGCTGCGCGTCGGCATCGCGCTGGATGTCGCGGTACAGGTCGGTGCCGGTCAGCACCAACAGCAGCGGTCGCGCCGGGTGCGCTTCGCGCCAGGCGACCACGGACTCCGCCGAACGCCGCGCGTGCAGCGCGATCATCAAGGCCTCGTCGCCGCCCGCCCAGCGCTCGGTCAGGCGCACCCGATAATCCTGCGCCAGCATGCGCCCCCAGCGCTGCGCCGTCTGCCAGTTGCCATTGTTGGCGGCACGCAGGGCGGGTGTGACGATGACGAGGCGGGGACGAGGCACCCCGAAAGGCTAACGCGAATGGACGCCACCGCCACCGACATCCGCCAAGCCGGCAAGGCAGCGCTGCGCCAGGCGCTGCTGGCCAGCCGCGCCGACACCCTGGCCGCGTTTGCCGCCTACGAGTCGGCGCTTCCGCCCGGCCTGCAAGTTCCCTGCACACCCGAACTCAATCCGCCGCTGTGGGAACTGGGCCACGTGGGCTGGTTTCAGGACTGGTTCGTGGCGCGCAACAGTCAACGGCATCTTGGATGCAACGCCCAGCCCCTGGCGCCCAGAACGCCCGCGCGCCGCGCCGACGCCGACGCGCTGTACGACTCGGGCCAGGTGCCGCACGACAGCCGCTGGGCGCTGCCCCTGCCCGACGCCCGCGCCATACGCGCCGACCTGGCCGAAGGCCTGGCCACCAGCCTGGAGTTGCTGGACGAAGCCGACGACGACGACCGAGGCCTGTACTTCCACCGCCTGGCGCTGTTCCACGAAGACATGCACTTCGAGGCTGCGCTGTACATGGCCCAGACCCTGGGCCTGGACCTGCCCCAACTGCAGACCCCGCGGCCGGCGCTGCCCCCGCGCCGGCAGGAACTGCACGTCGAAAGGGCGATTGCGCGCATCGGATGGGCTGGAACCGGCTTCGCATTTGACAACGAACTACTCTCTACCAGCATCGATCTACAGCCATTCAACATCGATAGCCGCGTCATCAGCTGGAATGACTACATTCCGTTCATCAGCGCCGGTGGCTATGCCGATGCGCGCTGGTGGCAGGGCCCCGCAGCGGCCTGGCGGGCAGCTCAGAGCACACCGCCGCAGCACCCCAGACACTTGCGGCCTGAGGGCCGCAGAGGCTGGCTGCAGCGCCGCGGGAGTCGCTGGGAGCCGCTGGACCTGCAGGCACCCGCATGCCACCTGACGGCCCATGAGGCGCAGGCTTGGTGCGCCTGGGCTGGTCGGCGCCTGCCCACCGAGGCCGAATGGGAGCATGCCGCATTGCAGCACCCGCAAGACTTCTACTGGGGCGCGGTGTGGGAGTGGACTGCCAGCCCCTTCGAGCCCTACCCCGGATTCAAACCCCACCCCTACCAGGACTACTCAGCGCCCTGGTTCGGCCACCGCCGGGTACTGCGCGGTGGCAGCTTCGCGACCCAGGAGCGTGTGAGACAGCCGCGCTACCGGAATTTCTACCCGCCCGAGCGAAGTGACATCTTTGCCGGATTTCGCAGCTGTGTCCCCTGAGCAGCCCAACGGGATCTGGAGCGGGTAGACATATCGAATTTTCGAAAACGCAAACATGATGAGAGCAGAAACTGCCATCGAGGCCGTAGATGCCAACAACTTGAAGGCGTGTACAGCATGCCTTAAAGCTGAAGTCGCTCTTAAGAACACGGGGAACGCTTCAGCAGATGCGTGAGCCCTTGATACCTGGCACCCCCCCCTACCAACGACCGCTGCGGCAGAATGCTGATCGCGCACCAGATTTCGCCAATTGCAGCATGGAAGAGGATAAATGAAGACAGATTAGCAAATTTCAAAAGAAGAAATCTACAGAAGCGACCTTGTTGCCACTCTCTCTTGAGTCGAATTCGGGTCGGTCAGGCATTTCCGGATCGTCGATTTCAGCCAAGAACCAAGCTACCCCCCCTCCGGAACACACCGACCTTGTCCTTGGACTTGCGGATCTGGCTCGACCCAGGGCGAGCAGAGCAATGCCCAGAGCACCCCACTGGGCAAAGCGCTGGGAAGTTCCCTCGGTAGAGCCATGTCGGACTGCAGAAGTCCAATCGCGAGAGGGATGCGGTCGGCCTTCAGCCTGACTGCCACCGGACCTGGCCAATCCCTAGACCTACTACCCTACCCAACCGCCTAGCGAACGCGACCGATCCGCCGCAGGCCGCAACGACCCCGTCAGGAAGCGTCTCATGCCATGCCGCCCAGCCCTGCACCCCGTTGCACAGTTGGTCCGGTTACCTGCCAATGCGGATGACACTTAAGAGTAGAAACATACAAATGATGGGTATCTGACGGCACATAGTGGTAGAGATGGCAGCAGGATGCCAAGCATCACGCAGCGCATTCGAAAGGTCAAGCACAGGAATCATTGCCTACCGCTGATGGACGAAAAAGGCGATCTTTGATACAGAAAGAAGCCATAGACATCAGTAGAAAGATGATGTCAGCATTTGCAAGATGACGGCGAGTCATCGGGCATTGGCGGAGCGACTCCGGAATCGAGCCTGCTCGGCAGCTAGAACTCGGAGGGCAGCTCTCCGCTCCGTCATTGCTGGCGCCGGCATCGTTGATCGCCAGCCTGGCCAAGCCTGGGCGCACTGTAGGGCGGCCAGGGAAGCGCAACTGCCATCAAAGACAGGAGGCCAGATCAGCAGGCACTGTAGGGCTGAACCGGCAGCACATCAAAACCTCCACCTCAGCGGCGAATAGAGGCACGTCCTGGCCAGCGCTCACCGCCACCAGCGACCGAGCGGCAAGGGGCAAGGGGCAAGGGGCAAGGGGCAAGGGGCAAGGGGCAAGGGGCAAGGGGCAAGGGGCAAGGGGCAAGGGGCAAGCTGACACCAGATTCCTCTGTAAGCGGTCAATGAACCACGCCCTTGAACCCGGAGTGCATGCCTGAGAGCCTACGTGTCCACGTAGGAAGGTGGGCACGTAGTGAGAGAGGACATCGAGGCGATCGCCAAGCGGCTGG
>JALHPY010000148.1 GCA_022842305.1 Rubrivivax sp. | reverse complement strand
GCGCTGGCCGCGGTGGGTGGCGACAGCGCCGGCGGCACGCTGGCGGCGGTGAGCGCGCTGCAGGCGCGCGACCGCGGCCTGCCGCTTGCTCTGCAGCTGCTCATCACGCCCGGCACCACGGCGCACGCCGACACGGCCTCGCACCGGCTGTTTGCCAACGGCTTCCTGCTCGACGCCGCGACCATCGCCTGGATGTTCGATCACACCATCCCCTACCACCACCGCCACGACTGGCGCTTCGCGCCGCTGCACGCCGATGTCGACGGCGTGGCGCCGGCCTGCCTGATCCTGGCCGAGTGCGATCCGCTGGTGGACGAGGGCCTCGCCTACGGCGACCACCTGCGCGCCGCCGGCGTGCCGGTGCAGTTGGAGCTGTACCGCGGCATGACGCACGACTTCATCAAGATGGGCCGCGCGCTGAGGGAAGCGCCGGCTGCCCTGGACGCTGCCGCGGCGGCACTCAAGAAGGCCTGGACACCATGAAGCGCACTGACTTTCGGTACCTCGAAGCCCTGCGCGTGCGCTGGGCCGAGGTCGACATGCAGAAGATCGTCTTCAACGCCCACTACCTGATGTACATCGACACCGCCGTGGGCGGCTGGTGGCGGGCGCTGGCGCTGCCCTATGCCGAAACCATGGAAGCGCTGCAGGGCGACCTGTTCGTGCGCAAGGCCACGCTGGAGTACGAAGGCTCGGCGCGCTACGACGAGCGCCTGGCGGTGGGCGTGCGCTGCGCCCGGCTGGGCAACAGCTCGCTGCAGCTGCAGGCCGCCGTCTTCCGCGGCGAGCAGCGCCTGGTGCACGGCGAGCTGATCTATGTCTTCGCCGACCCGGTGCTGCAGCAGTCCAGGCCCGTGCCCGCCGCCCTGCGCGCTGCGCTCGAGGCCTTCGAGTCCGGCCAGCCCATGACCGAGCTGCGCGGCGGCGACTGGGCGCGCCTGGGTGCCGACGCCCGCGCCATCCGCCAGGCGGTCTTCGTGGCCGAGCAGGGCCTGCCGCCGCTGCTGGTGGAAGACGCGGCCGACGCGGGCGCGCTGCAACTGCTGGCCGTCAACCGCCTGGGCCGGCCGGTGGCCTGCAGCCGGTTGGTCGATGTGCAGGGGCAGGCCGGTGTGGCGCAGATCTCGCGCATGGCCGTGCTGCCTGGCGCCCGCGGCTGCGGCCTGGGGCGGCAGATGCTGGACCACCTGCTGGCCCTGGCGGCCGGGCGCGGGCTGGTTGAGCTGCGCGTGCAGGCCGCGCAAGAGGCTGTGCCGCTGTACCGGCGCGCCGGCTTCCAGGCCGAGGGCCCGGTGTACGAGGAAGCCGGGTTGCCGCACCAGGACCTGCGGCTGCGCCTGCCGCCGCCCTGAATCTGGATCAGTCAGCCGGCTCGAACACCTCGACGTGACGCCGGCCCGGGCACCAGGTCACGTCGCGGATGCGGGCCTGCACCGCAGCACCCAGGCCTGCCGGCGCGCAGTAGGTTTCCATCACCGTGAGCTGCTCGCTGGCCGCGTCGCTGCGGCGGTACAGCCGGGCGACGACCTCCGGGTGATCGCGGCGCAGTGCGCGCTGGAAGTCCCGCGCCGCGTCCAGCGCTGCCTTCACGGCCTGCGGCGCGGCGTGCCAGTAGACGAACAAGTCCGGCTTCAAGCCGCCTCGGAAGGGATGGCGTAGGGCAGTTCTCCCACTTGCAGCAACGGGCCATCGGCCGCACCCAGGTGCAGCGTGCCGCCGTCCAGCGCGGCCAGCTTGAGCTCGATCAGCGCCGCGTGCTCGCTGTCCGACAGCGCACCGGCCAGCACCACCATGCCGGCCGGCTGGCCGGGGTCGGCGCTGTGGAAGACCTCTTGCCCCGGCTGCAGCGGCTGCGCGCTGCTGACGAGCACGCCTCGGCGCTTGAGCGTGCCGCGGTACTGGCTGCGCGCCACCACTTCCTGGCCGGGATAGCAGCCCTTCTGGAAGTTGACGCCCCCCACCAGCTCGAAGTTGATCATCTGGGGCACGAACTGCTCGGCCGTCGCGGCGCAGATGCGCGCCACGCCACTGTGCACCTCGAGCCACTGCCAGGCCGCCGGCGCGAGCGTCTCGGCCCACGCCGGAGCGCCCGCATGGCGGGCCAGCAGCAGCCGCGGCACGGCGACACCCTGCACCAGGGCCTCGGGCAGCACGATGGTCTCGCCCTGTTCATCGCTCAGCCGGGCCCAGGGCAGGGGCGGGTGGCCCGACCCCAGCTGCGCCGCCACGGCCGCAGTGCCCGCAACGCCCCACAGCGGGCGCTGCGCGCTCACGTCGCTGAGCTTGCACTTGGCGCGCAGCACGAACATGCTCAGGCGCTTCAGCACCACCGGCAACAGATCGGCGCTGCAGGCCAGCAGGAACTCGTCGGCCGCCGGCCGCCAGACGACGAAGCTGGCCTGCAGCCGGCCCTTGGCCGAGCAGAAGCCGGCCAGCCGCGCCTGATCGGGCGCGAGCTGCTTCATGTCCTGGGTGAGCTGGCCCTGCAGAAAACTGGCGGCGTCTTCGCCCTGGGCGCGGATCAGGCCCCAGTCGGTGAGGCGCAGCGCGCCCGAGGGCAGGGGGGCTGAAAGGGGTGTAGGCATGCGGTGATTATCATCAGCGCCCCATGGGTCGCAGTCACAAAGGGTCTCGTCTGGCACTGGCCCTTATGGTCGTGCTGCTGCTGGCGCTGACGGTCGCCGGCGCTGCCGCGCTGTGGTGGCTGGACCGCCCGCTGCCGCTGGCCGCGCCGCATGCCGAGTTGTCGATCGAGCCAGGCGCGTCGCCGCGCGAGGTGGCGCAGGCCTGGGTCGACGCCGGCGTGCAGACCTCGCCGCGGCTGCTGTACGAATGGTTCCGCTGGTCGGGCCAGGCGCGGCGCATCCGGGCCGGCAGCTACGAGATCGACACCCGCACCACGCCGCGCCGCCTGCTGGACAAGCTGGTGCAGGGCGACGAGGCGCGCGAACGCGTGCGCTTCATCGAGGGCTGGACCCTGCGCCAGCTGCGCGCCGCGCTGGCCGCCGCGCCGCAACTGCGTCCGGTGAGCGCCGGCATGAGCGAGGCCGAGCTGATGTCCGCGCTGGGCGCGCCCGGCCAGGCCGCCGAAGGCCGATTCTTCCCCGACACCTACATCTATAGCCGCGGTGTCAGTGACCTCACCGTGCTGCGTCGCGCGCACGGCGCGATGCAGCGCCGTCTGGCCGATGCCTGGGCCCAGCGCGCCGCCGACCTGCCGCTGCAGACGCCCGACCAGGCGCTGATCCTGGCCTCGGTGGTCGAGAAGGAAACCGGTGCCGCGGCCGAACGTGGCCGCGTTGCCGGCGTGTTTGCCAACCGCCTGCGCATCGGCATGCCGCTGCAGACCGACCCGACGGTGATCTACGGCCTGGGCGCGACTTTCGACGGCAACCTGCGCAAGCGCGACCTGCTGGCCGACGGCCCCTTCAACACCTACACCCGCACCGGCCTGCCACCCACGCCCATCGCCCTGCCCGGCATGGCCAGCCTGCTGGCTGCCGTGCGCCCCGAGCCGACAAGGGCGCTGTATTTCGTGGCCCGCGGCGACGGCAGCAGCGTCTTCAGCGAGAACCTGGCCGACCATAATCGCGCGGTGAACCAGTACCAGCGGGCCCAGCGTTGAGCGGCGGCCGCTTCATCAGTTTCGAAGGCATCGACGGCGCCGGCAAGAGCTCGCACATCGAGGCCCTGGCCGCATGGGTGCGCGGGCGCGGCCACGAGGTGCTGGTCACGCGTGAACCCGGCGGCACGCCGCTGGCCGAGCGCTTGCGCGAACTGGTGCTGCACGCGCCCATGGATGCGCTGACCGAAGCCCTGCTGGTGTTTGCCGCGCGGCGCGATCACCTGGCGCAGCTGATCGAGCCGGCGCTGGCGCGCGGCGTCACCGTGCTGTGCGACCGCTTCACCGACGCCACCTTCGCCTACCAGGGCGGCGGCCGCGGCTTCGATCTGGCGGTGCTGGCGCAGCTCGAAACCTGGGTGCAGCAGGGTCGCAACCCCGACATGACGATCTGGTTCGACCTGCCCGCGGCCACCGCCGCCCAGCGCCGTGCCGCTGTGCGCGCACCCGACCGCTTCGAGGCCCAGGACCAGGCCTTCTTCGAGCGCGTGATCGCCGGCTACCAGGCGCGCTGCACGGCCGAGCCGCAGCGCTTTGCGCGCATCGCCGCGGCTGAGGAGCGCACAGTGGTCTGGGCGCAGATCGAAGCCGAAGTGCAGCGCCGCGCATGGTGGTAGACCTCGTCGGCGCGGTGGGCGACAGTGGCGAGCTGCCGCTGCCCTGGCTGGCAGAACCCCTGGCCCGGGCACTGGCGGCACAGCGCGGCCATGCCCTGCTGTTGCACGCCAGCGCCGGTGCCGGCGCGCTGCCTTTTGCCATCGCCCTGGCCCAGGCCTGGCTGTGCGAGGCCGAAGCAGGCGCGCGCCGCCCCTGCGGCCATTGCGGCAGTTGTCGCCTGGTGCACGCCCGCGTCCACCCCGACCTGCAGGTGCTGCTGCCCGAAACGCTGCGGCGCGAGCTCGAATGGCCGTTGGCCGAGGACAAGCCCGAGGGCGAGGAGGGCAAGCGCAAGCCCAGCCGCGTCATCCGCGTCGACGAGGTTCGGCGCCTGATCGACCGCGTCTACATGACCAGCGCCCGCGGCCGCGGCAAGGTGGCGCTGCTGCACCCCGCCGACGTGCTGAACCAGCAGTCGGCCAACGCGCTGCTCAAGACGCTGGAAGAGCCGCCCCCCGGCACGCGCATGCTGCTGACCACCGCCGACCCGGCGCTGCTGCTGCCCACGGTGCGCAGCCGCTGCCAGCACATCGCGCTACCCGAGGCGCCGCACGAACAGGCGGCCGCCTGGCTGCAGGCTCAGGGGGTGGACGCGCCCGAGGTGCTGCTGGCGGCCTGCAGTGGCCGCGTGCTCGACGCCTGGGCGCTGGCCCAGGCGGGCGTGGATGCGCGCGCCTGGGCCGCCGTGCCGCGCGCCGTGGCGCGAGGGCAGGGCGCGGTGTTCTCTGGCTGGCCGGTTCCGCGCGTGCTGGACACGCTGCACAAGCTCTGCCACGACGCCATGGCCCGCGCCTGCGGTGCGCCGGCACGCTTCTTTGCGGCGGACGATCTGCCCGCGACGGCCTCGATGGCGGCACTGGCCGGCTGGTCGCGCGAGCTCGACCGCGTGGCCCGCAATGACGACCATCCCTGGCAGGAAGCGCTGCTGATCGACGCGCTGGTGCAGGCCGCCGCCCAGGCGCTGGCACCTGCGAAGCGCGCGCTACCGCCCGCAACGCGCCGCTTGGATACACTTCAGCGATGACAGATCGAGCTTCCACCCGCTCCGGTGGCCTTGGGCCCCCCACCGGCGGTGCGGCAACGGCCGGTGCTGCCGGGCGTCCCAGCGTCATCCAGCTCGTCTTTCGCGAAAAGGGCGCGCTGTACGCGGCCTACATTCCCCTGATCACCGAAGGCGGGCTGTTCGTGCCCAGCAACCGCGAATATCGGCTGGGCGACGACATCTACCTGCTGTTGTCGCTGCCCGATGACCCGCAGCGCTTTCCGGTGGCCGGCAAGGTGGCCTGGATCACGCCGGCCAATGCCTCCGGCGGCCGCACCCAGGGCGTGGGTGTGCGCTTTCCCAACGACGAAAAGTCGCGCCAGCTGAAGCTCAAGATCGAGGAACTGCTGGGCACCACGGTTTCCTCGTCCAAGCCCACGCAGACCATCTGAGGGCGCCGCGGCCCGCGCCGCGCGCAACGTTGCCGGCATGTTCGTCGATTCCCACTGCCATCTGAGCTTTCCGGAGCTGCGCGAACGCCTGCCCGAGATCCGCGCCACCATGGCTGCGGCCCAGGTCGACCGGGCACTGTGCATCTGCACCACGCTCGAGGAGTTCGGTCTGGTGCATGAACTGGCACTGGCCCACGACAACTTCTGGTGCACGGTGGGCGTGCATCCCGACAACGAGGGCGTGCAAGAGCCCACGCTGGACGACTTGCTGCGCCTGGCCGCCTTGCCGCGCGTGGTGGCCATCGGCGAGACCGGCCTGGACTACTACCGCCTCAACGGCCGCAGCGTCGAGGACATGGCCTGGCAGCGCGAGCGCTTTCGCGTGCACATCCGCGCCGCGCGCGCCGCCGGCCTGCCGCTGGTGGTGCACACGCGCTCTTCCGGTGAGGACACGCTGGCGTTGCTGCGCGAGGAGGGCGCGAACCAGGGTGTGTTCCACTGCTTCACCGAGACCCCGGCCATCGCCGCAGCGGCGCTGGAACTGGGCTTCTACATTTCGTTTTCGGGCATCCTGACCTTCCGCAACGCGGTCGAATTGCAGCAGGTGGCGGCCATGGTGCCGCTGGAGCGTTGCCTGATCGAGACCGACAGTCCCTATCTGGCACCGGTGCCGCACCGCGGCCGTACCAACCAGCCCGGCTGGGTGCCGCATGTCGCGGCCAAGCTGGCGCAGATCAAGGGGCTGGCGCTCGAAGAGGTGGCTCGCGCGACCAGCGCCAACTTCGAAACGCTGTTCCCGCGCACCGTAACCAGGGCCTGAAATGCTGAGAAATTACTTTCGATTTGCGTTCTATACCATTGTCGTAGCTTGGTTTTGCGTGGCGCACGCCGACGCTTCCGTCGACTTTTTCAGGGCCGTGAATGTCGACGATGCGCGCACCGTCAAGGCCTTGCTGGAGCGCGGCTTCGATCCCAACGCGCCCAGCGAACAAGGGCAGAGTGCGCTCTTCCTGGCCTTGCGCGACGGCTCGCCCAAGGTTCTGGACACCTTGCTGGCGCACCCGGCCCTGCGTGTCGACGAGCCCAACCGCAGCGACGAAACCCCGCTGATGATGGCGGCGCTGCGCGGCAATCTGAACGCCACGCAACGCCTGCTGGAGCGCGGGGCGCGCCTCAACCGTGCAGGCTGGACGCCGCTGCACTACGCCGCTTGCAGCGACGAGCCGCAACTCGTGGCCCTGCTGCTGGACCGCGGCAGCGACATAGAGGCGGCGTCGCCCAATGGCACCACGCCGCTGATGATGGCCGCGCGTTATGGGGCGGAGGGGTCGACGCTGCTGCTGCTCAAGCGTGGAGCGAACCCGCGCGCCCGCAATGCGCAGGCGTTGGACGCCGCGGCGTTTGCCCGCCTGGCCGGGCGCGAATCGCTGTCGCTGCAACTGGCACAGGCCGCACGCTGAGGGCAACTGCCGCCCGGTTCGTGTCAGAAATCATCCTACGGCCTCTTTGGCTGCCGGCCGACTCGGAAATTCCAGGCTCTGGGCGTAGAGTTTGTTCAGGCCGGCAATGGCCCCTGGAGTACCGACATGGCCCACCAAGCTGCTGAACGCAACCCCTTCATGCTGATGCTGCACCCGGAGGTCATCCTCGCGGCGGTAGAAAAGTCAGAGCGCCTGGGGCAGTTGAACCGTCACCTGTGCCGCCCGCTGGACCGCCCTGCGTCACCCGCCCAGGGCTCTTCGGATCTGCTGCGCGAAGACGAGTGCGACGAACCACCGGGCAACGCCGCGTAACGGCTCGAATGTCCGTGCCCGTGGGCGTGCCGATGGCGGCGCCGACGGCGCGAAGGCTCGGAGCCCGCGCCCGACCCGTGGCGAGCAGGGGTTGCCTGTAGCTTTCCCGGTCGGCGGGTTCGCATCCAGGTGATCGCCAGCACGGCCAGCGATGCCACCAACACGGCGTCGCGATTGGACCTCATCCAGTTGATCCCCTCCCGCAGCACCGGCATCGCCGCGTCCAGTGGGATTTCGAGCGTGGGGCCCTGGCCCCCCCGCGCAGTCGCCGGCGCAGTGTTGGCACCGCTGCGCTCGACCGCGTAGAACTCGGGCTGGCGCAATGGCTCGTCACGCGGCGGGGGCGTGGGCATGGCGCCCAGGCCGAAGAGTGAGAAGCCTTGCTCCTTGGGGGGCGGCACAGGTGGTTCTGCACGTCGAGGCCTGAGAGCGGCTGCGCCTTCGAGCGCAGCGCGCGAAGCCTCGAGCGGCGCGCTGGCCGCGCTGGCCGCGCTGGCTGCACGCTCCGCACTGGTCGCACCCCGCCGGATGTCGGTGACATCGGTGCCCTCGAACCCGGGCGCCGATGGCGGGAGCAAGTACTCCGGCACCTCGCGCGACGAGGACGGTGCAGTCGTCACGGACTCTGGCTTCTGCGCGTCGGGAACCAGAGTTCGGGCATGCACGGGCACCAGCGCACTGACGAAGAGCGCCAGCGCGAACAAGGAACTCATAACCGGGTGGAGAAGCGGGATCACGATCGGGCGGCTGATCCGTCCGCGGGAGGATGCGGGGCGGCTGCGACCAGTGCTAGCAATTGGCGAACCGCGTACAAATTGTGGTGACGGGGCAAGCACTTGCCAGGGCTGGGGCGGCTCGACGGAGTGGTCATGTCAAGTCTGTCGACAGGCTTCCGTAACATAGCCGGCGATGTTGGGTGACAATAACTGGGTACGATGTATATTATGTCAACTAATGGAACGAGGGGCGAAAACTGCCTGCAAAGTAGCCGCAAGCCGGCATCAACGCCTCGGCCCAGCACTTTGGCTCGATCAGGCGATCAGCCAGCGAGCTTCACCCTTCCCAACCAGAGTGCGACGAGAAGCGGGCGGCTTCGGCCTTGCCAGCTATTCAGAACCAATGCCAGAAGCGCAGAACCCAACCGGGGATTCGATGAACCCGGGGACGGTAGTGCTGGCGCAGTGAGTGCTTCATGAGTGCTTCCTTTGCTGATACTGTACAAAACAACAGTATCTCTGGCAAGGCCACCCGCACAACGTTCATTCGCCGTGAACGGCCAGCGCCTCCAGCAAGCGCTTGCGCACCAGTGCACGTAGCGATCGCGGCGCCAGCACCTGCACGTGCGCCCCGTGACGCAGCACGTCCATCACGACCTCGGCCTCTTCGGTGTACGGAATCCTGAGTTCGTAGCGCTGATCGGCCGTCCATCGCCTTTGCTGTTCGGGATGCCACTGTTCCTGGCTGACCCACTGCGCGGCATGGGCATCGAAGCTCAACGTGGCCCAGTGACGGCGCGCCCCTGCGTAGATGCCGTAGCCCGCGTCCATGGCCGCCTGCAGGGCTCCCGCGGTGATCTCGCGCGCCGGCGTGACGCGCAATTCAGCATGCTCGATCGCATCCAGTGCAAAGCGGCGCAGGCCCTCGCTGCGGTGACACCAGGCGTCCAGGTACCAGGCATGGCGATGGTGCACAAGGCGCTGCGGCGAGACCTCGCGTTCGGACACCTGGGCGCGGCTGCGCGTGCGGTAGCGCAGGCCGAGCTGGCGGCGCTTCAGCAAGGCCTCGATCACCAGTTCGAAGAAGAGCACCGGCACCGGCCGCCGCGCCGGGCTGATGATGCGCACGCGCTGCAGCAGCGCCCGCGCCGCCACTTCGTCCGGCCCCAGCATCTGGTGGATGCGTTCCAGCAGCGGCTGCAGATGACGGCTGATGACGCCGTCGGTGTCGAGCCCGCTGAGCAACTGGTGCGCCATGAGCAGGCTGTACAGCTCGCGTTCGTTGAACCACAGGCCGGGCAGTTCGTGCCGCTGCCCCTGCGCTTGCTGGTCGAACTTGTAGCCGTTGAGGAAGCGGTCGTAGACGATGGGTGCGCCCAGCCGGTCCTTCAGGTAGTCCAGATCGCGCTTGAGGGTGGCCGGCGAAACCTCCAGTTCCTCCAGCATGGTCTTGAAGCTCACGTGCCCGCGTTGGCGGATGAGCATCTCGATGCGGTAGACGCGTGCCGTCTGGGTCATGGCCTGGCCTCGGATTCGGGGCTGTCCAGCAGCGCGCGCAGGCCACTCATGCGCCGCGTCAACCGGCCAGCCGCCAATGGCAGCAGCCCGGCATGGCGGGCCACCAGGGTGAAGGCCCGGCGCGCGCGGGTGATGCCGGTGTAGACCAGCTCACGCGTCAGCAGTGGCAGGTCTTCGTCGGGCAACACCAGCAGCACATGCTCGAACTCCGAGCCCTGGCTCTTGTGCACGGTCAGGGCGAAGGCCGTCTCGACATCGGCCAAGCGGCCCACCGAGACCGAACGCAGTGCCGAGCCGTCCAGAAAGTACGCGCGTAGCGCGCCCTGCGGCGACAGCAGCACCACACCGATGTCGCCGTTGAACACGCCCAGCGCCGCGTCGTTGCGCGTGACCATCACCGGCCGGCCCTCGTACCACTCGCTGCGGCAGGCCAACAGGTCGGCGTCGGACAGCGCGCGCTCGATGGCGGCGTTGATCCCGGCCACGCCCCAGGGGCCCTCGCGCACGGCGCAGAGCACGCGGAAGGTATCGAAAGCCTGCAGCACGGCCACGGCCCAGGCGTCGAAATCCGCCGCCGCGGCCGGACGCCGGCCCAGCACCTGGGCAAAGCCGCGATAGCCACCGGGCGCGCCGGGCCGCCCCGCACAGGCCAGCGCCGCCACGACGCCGGGATCGCGCGTCTCGATCAAGGCCACGGCTTCTTCGCCATCGCGCAAGATCTGCAGCGCCGCAGCGCCGTCGCCTTGATTCACGGCCAACGCCAGGCGGCCGATGGGGCCGGCGAAGCGGTGGCTGTCGCGCAGCATCACCGTCTGCTGCGCCAGGCCGCTGCCGGCGCCCTGCTCTGACGGCGGCAGGCTGTGCCCGGTGAGCTGCCGCACCCACTGTGCGGTGCCGGCGTCGTAGCCGGCTGCGCCCTGGCACAGGTCGCCCAGCACGGCGCCGGCCTCCACCGACGCCAACTGGTCCTTGTCGCCCAGCAGCACCAGGTGCGC
>JALHPY010000147.1 GCA_022842305.1 Rubrivivax sp. | reverse complement strand
CCGACGCAACCGGTGGACCCGAGATGGAAGTTGAAGGTGTTGGCCGACCAGGTGCCGGGCGTGCCGGCGGGATCGGTCACTTCGATCTTGGCGAACTTGCGGCCGGCTTGCCAGCTCCAAGTCATGGCCTGGTTGTCCAGCGGCTTGGGCGCGACGGCAGTGTCGGTGTGGTTCAGCGAGAAGGGCACGCCCATCTGCATCTCCACGCCCACATAGGTACCCACCGGCACGGTGCCGCGCAGCGTGGTGTTGGTGGCCGCGGTGCCGGTCGCGCAGGAGCCGGTGCCGTTTTCCAGGTCGATCAGCGTCACGGCGTCGCCGGCAGCGTTGGTGTGGTTCCAGTCGTCGTTGGCACCCAGCTTGAGCGTGGCCGTGCTGCCGTCGGCGCGGATCAGCTTGACGCCGCTGATGTAGAAGCGGAAGTCCTTGATCTGCGCCGTCGTGGCGCCGCTGCCCAGGCCGGTGACGGCCGTGCCGCAGCTGACGGGCGTGGTGCCCGAGTAGGCGGCGAAATCCAGCGCAACGGCCTGGTCGGTGGCAGCGGGGGCGTCGTCGCCGCCGCCGCCGCAGGCCACCAGGGCCATGGCGGCCAGCGCCGCGGGGATCAAACGGGTGTTGGTGAAGTGATGCATGACGGTCTTCCTTGAAACAAGCAGGGATTGATAGGGTTCCGGGCGCGGCGCTGCCTGTGCGGCAGCCGTCGGCCCATGCAGTTGCGCCGCCGGCAGCGGGCCGGCGTACAGCGCAAACAAGGCGAGAAGGAATCCGGGCCGGCCCGTGGGCGGCGCGGTTCAGGCCTGCGGCGGCGGGGCGCGCGGCTCGGGGCTGCGCCAGCTGGTGGGCAGCGGCGGCGCCCGCAGCAGCTGCCACGGGCGCGCTGCGTCCGCACGCAGGCGCAGCGCCGCCAGCGACGATGGGATCGGCGCCAGTACCAGCGCGCCCAGGCCCAGCGCGCACAAGGGGCAGTGGTCGAGGATGGCTTGCGCCCGCAGCGAAGCGGGCTGGCCGGTGCCGTAGCTTGGTGTGTCCGCCTGCAGGCGGGGCATGGCGCAGTGGCCAGCGACTTCGGCGCCCGTGCCCAACGCACGCGACAGCGTGGGCACCAGCGCCAGCGCCAGCATCGCCACGAGGGCGATCCAGGACAGGCGCAACAGGTGCGGACGCAGGGTGGTCACGGCAGGTGGTGCGGCGTGAAGTTGGCGCAGTCGGCTCAGACCGACAGGGCGGGGGACGGCAGCAGGCGCAGGGCCGCGGCCTGAACACCCACGCCCGACAGCCAGCCCGCGGCGCCTTCGCCCTGCGGGTGCAGCAGCAGGCTGGCGCCGGCGTCGTCGGTGAGCAGCAGGCCGCTGACGCCGTCACGGTCGATCACGCGGGCGGCCACGCTGGCCCGTGCCGGCTGCAGTTGCAGCCGGCATTGCGGGCCGCCGGCCTGCAGGCCGTCCGGCTCTTGGGGCAGCGCTGCCAGCAGGCCGGTGTAGCGCAGGGCGGCGCCGACGCAGCCCAGGTCCAGCCGCATCCCGTCAGCGCGCTCGGCCTGCAGCACCGCGGCCTGCGCCCAGGCCGCGGCCGCCGGGCCACGCGCCAGCGGATCCACTGAGACCAGGCCCTCCAGGGGCGCAAACATCACCGGCACGGGTGCGGCCGCCAGACGGCACCGGCTAGCATCGGCGCGCGGGCGACCCTGCTGGCGCCACCAGAGCAGCGCCTGGTCGCGACCACCCGGGCTGGGCAGCTGGACGCAGCCGATGCGCTGGCCGCGGCGGTCATACCAGTTCAGGCCGACCGCGCCGCCTGCGTTGCCGACCGAATCGACCAGCTCGACGCGCGCGATGCCGCGCTCGGACAGCCAGACCGCGTGCCGTTCGCCGCCCAGGTGAAACACGTCGTCGCCGTGGACTTCGGTGCTGGCGCGCTCCAGGGTGCTGCGCAAATCGGCCATGGAGTTGCGCAGCCCCAGCTCCACGCGACCCCAGCCCGCTGCGGGGGCGAGCAGGTCGCTCAGGCTGGCGTGCAGGGTTTGCGGGGCGCGCGCCAGGCCGGCGGCGTCGCGCGTCGCGATGGCGGGGCGCAGCGCTGCGGGGCGCAGCCGCATCGGGGCAAAGGGATGGGGACGGGTGGCAAGGGGAAACGGAAATGTCGCATCCATGAATGGGCACTCCTGAGATCGTTGACTCGGCGGGCTTGCCGGTCGTCGGCCTGGGCCGCTGCCGCACACGGGGCGCTGCAGGGCATCGGGCTGGGCGGGCTGCGCTGGCAGCGGGCCCCTGACGGCCGGGCGCATTGCTGCGCAGCGGGCGGCGCGCGGGCGAGCCCACCAGCCCGTGACGGGGCCAGGCGGCTTCACCCGCGGCAGCGGGTCAGGCGATCTGGGGAGGGGCGCGCGACTGCGGGCCGCGCCACGCGAACAGCGTGTGCGGCGCCTGCAGGAACAGCGGCGCCAGATAACCGGCGGCGCGAGCCAGAGCCGGCTGCGGCAGAGGTGCCGGCGGCGGCGCCAGCACCTGGCCGGCGAGCGAGCAGTAGGGGCAGTGCTCGACGTGGCCGGCGGCCTGCATCGGCGCCCGGTCGGCATCGGCCGCGGTGGCGGCATCCACTGCCACGCGCTTCATGCCCTGGGGCGTGCAGACCTCGGCCCAGTGGCTGTGGCCGCCTTCAACATGGTTGAGCGCACGCGCCAGCGTGGGCATCAGCACCAGTGCCAGCATCGCCACGAGGGCGAGCCAGGCGATGGGCTTGATGCGCGGACGCAAGGTGTTCACGGCGGCGAGTCTAGCCAGCGCAGGCGCCAGGCGCCTGCGGCGTGATGTCGCAGCGGCCACCCCGGATCGGGGGGTCGTGATAATCCGCGCCATGGCCATACAGACCGACGACTTTGCCGCCGCGCCGGCCCCGCGCGTGGTCAGTGCCGCGGCCAGTTCGCCGGGCGAAGAGGCCATCGAACGCGCGCTGCGCCCCAAGGGCCTGGACGAATACGTGGGCCAGGCCAAGGTGCGCGAGCAGTTGTCCATCTTCATCGGCGCGGCGCGCGGCCGGCGCGAGGCGCTGGACCACGTGCTGCTGTTCGGCCCGCCAGGCCTGGGCAAGACCACGCTCAGCCACATCATCGCCGCCGAACTGGGCGTGAACCTGCGCCAGACCAGCGGCCCGGTGCTCGAGAAGCCCAAGGACCTGGCCGCCATCCTGACCAACCTCGAGAAGAACGACGTGCTCTTCATCGACGAGATCCACCGCCTGAGCCCGGTGGTCGAGGAGATCCTGTACCCGGCGCTCGAGGACTACCAGATCGACATCATGATCGGCGAAGGTCCGGCGGCGCGCTCGATCAAGCTCGACCTGCAGCCCTTCACGCTGGTGGGCGCGACCACGCGCGCCGGCATGCTGACCAATCCGCTGCGCGACCGCTTCGGCATCGTGGCGCGGCTGGAGTTCTACAGCGCGGAAGAGCTGACGCGCATCGTCACGCGTTCGGCCGGGCTGCTGCAGGTGCCGATAGACGGCGCCGGCGCGCTGGAGATCGCGCGCCGCTCGCGCGGCACGCCGCGCGTGGCCAACCGGCTGCTGCGGCGGGTGCGCGACTACGCCCAGGTCAAGGCCGACGGCCGCATCGACGCGGCGCTGGCCGACCGCGCGCTGGCCATGCTGGACGTAGACGCTCAGGGCCTGGACCTGATGGACCGCAAGCTGCTGGAGGCCGTGATCCACCGCTTCGACGGCGGCCCGGTGGGCCTGGACAACGTGGCCGCGGCCATCGGCGAGGAAAGCGGCACCATCGAAGACGTGATCGAGCCCTACCTCATCCAGCAGGGCTACCTGCAGCGCACGCCGCGCGGCCGCATGGCCACCGCGGCCGCCTGGCGCCACCTGGGGTTGGCAGCACCGGCGCGGCCGGCGGACGACTTGTTCGGGGCTTAGGCGCGCAACCCCGCGTCACACTGCTGACACCCGGCGTGACATGTTGCACAGCCGGCCGGGGGCCCCGGCGATTTGGCAACGCCGTTAACGATTGCATGCATCCTGCGGGATCAAGTCGCACAAGGCCGGGCCGATATTCCTGACAGGAGGGGCCCGTTGGCCCCGCCGTCTTCGGGTGCCTGTCGCACCCGGCTTCCAGGTGATCCGGCATGCAACGCTTCCGCAATCAGGGCTTCACCCTCATCGAGGTGATGGTGACGATCGCCATCGTCGGCATCATCGCCGCCGTCGCCCTGCCTTCCTATTCGGCCTACATGCAGCGCGGCCGCATTCCGGTGGCGCTGGACGGGCTGTCTTCGTATTACACGCGCATGGAACAGCGCTACCAGGACGTGGGCAATTACGGCACGGTAGCAGCCTGCGCCGTGGCGGTGCCCGCGGTGGCCAATTTCACCGTCACCTGCGCCACCAGCAACACCGCACAGGGCTTTACCGCCACTGCCACCGGCAGCGGCAGCATGGCCGGCTACACCTACACCATCAACCACCAGGGCACGCGCAGCACCACGGCGCACCCCAAGGGCGCGCTGGCCGGCTGCTGGAGCATGAAGGGCACGGTATGCGACACCTGATCGCCCGATCGCGCCTTCAAAGCGGCTTCACGCTGGTGGAGCTGATGGTGGGCTTGGCCGTGGCGGGTCTGCTGGTGATGGCCGCGGCTCCCCACTTCGCCGACTACGGCATCAATTCGCGCCTGCGCGAGAGCGGCAACACGGTCTACACCGAAGCCCTGATGGCGCAGAGCGAGGCCATCAAGCGCAACCGCACGGTGCGCCTGTCGACCAACGGCAGCACCGTGCAGGTGCTGGACCTGACCGACCCCACCAACCCGGTGGTGCTGCGCACGCGCACCCTGGCCGCGGGCGCCACCGTGGCCACCGGCACGGTGGACTTCGGCAGCCAGGGCTGGCCGACCAACCTCACCGCGGTGGCCCTGAACCTTTCCTCCACGGTCACCACCTGCTCCGCCGATCACCGCTGCCCCGGGCTGCGCGTCGATGCAGGCGGCGCCATACGGCTATGCGGCAACCAACTCGACAACTGTTCCTGAGCCGCGGCGCAGGGCTGTTCGACGCGCTCATCGCGCTGGCCATCCTGTCCTTCGGCCTGCTGGCGATCACGCGCTTCCAGGGGCGCATGGTGGCGCAGAGCACCGAGACGCAGTCGCGCCAGACGGCTTCGCAGCTGGCCGGCGAACTGCTCAGCACGGTGCTGGTGGACGTGGGCAGCGCGGCCTGCTACACGCTGCCGCAGTCTGGCGCCTGCAGCAACGCCGCGGCCGTGACGCGCACCACCGAATGGGCCGACCGCGTGGCCGCGTCCCTGCCCGGCACGGTCACGCGCACCGCCACGCTGACCTCGGCCACCGGCCGCTTCCAGGTGCTCATCACCTGGACCGGCAAGGAAACCAATGACCAGCACACGCTGGATGTGACGACCGATGTGCGACCCTGACCGCCCCTGCCCCCAAGGCCCGGCACCGCGCCGGCCCGGCCCTGCCTCGATGCGCCAGCGCGGCCTGTCGATGATCGAGCTCATGGTGGGCATCGTCATCGCCATGCTGGTCGGCCTGGCCGCCACCGGCGGCGCGGCCATGTTCACCGCGTCGCAGCGCCAGGGCATCGGCACCGGCGGCGCGCTGATGAGTGCCGGCAACGCGCTGTCGGCCATCCGCGACGACGCGGCCGCGGCCGGGCTGGGCTTCTTCGGCGACAACCAGTACCTGTGCCATAAGCTGAACCTGAGCGTGGCCACCACGGTGGTGGTCAACGGCACCGCCTTCACGCCTGTGAACGTCACCGCTGAGGCCGGCGGCGACCGGCTGGACGTGGTCTACGCCACGCAAGTGGCATCGGGCGCCAACGTGCTGCTCAACGCGGACAGCGCAGGCGCCAGTGCCGACCTGCGTTCACTGCTGCCGGTGACCGCCGGCCAGGCCGTGCTGCTGGCCCCCGAGACCCCCGGCGTGCCCTGCCTGGTGCGCACGGTCACGGCCATCACCGCGTCCACCGAGACCACGCCGCAGCAGCTGGCCTTTGCCAACACCGGCAGCCACAACCAGGCCGCCTTCACCACCAACCCGACCTACCCCGACAAGGGCCGCGTCACCCTGCAGGGCGAACTGCGCTGGTCGCGCTACCGCCTCGAAGGCACCGACCTGCGGCTGGAGCGCCCGCTGGGCGGCGCCCCGGTGGTGCTGGCGCGCAACGTGATCGGCTTTCGGGTGCAGTACGGCATTGCCGACGCAGGCAGCACGGCGCTGGCAACCTGGCAGAACGCCGCGGCAACCTGGGCCACCAACACGCCGGCGCTGCTGCCGCGGGTGCGCGCACTGCGCATCGGCATGGTCACGCGCAGCGCGCAGGCCGAGAAGGTCAACGCCGCAGGCAACTGCGAGGCCACCACGACCACGCCACAGCTGTTCGGCGCCGACCTCACACCCGACGTCGCCAACTGGCAATGCTTCCGCTACCGCAGCGTGGTCATCGTGGTGCCGCTGCGCAACCTGGTGATGGGGATGGCGCCATGAAGCGCATGCACGCAGTCCGCCAGCGCGGCGTCACCATCCTGGTGGTGCTGGTGCTGATGATGGTGATGATCATGGGCGGTCTGGCGCTGGCGCGCATGACCGAGATCGGCACGCTGGCCAGCGGCAACAGCAATTACCGCGAAGCCTCGCTGCAGGCCTCGGAGGTGGGCGTCAACACCGCCTACGCGGCGGTGCGCGCGCTGGCCAACGAAGAAGCCGATTTCGGCACCTGGTACTGGGCCACGATGCAGGCCGCCGACGCTGCCGGCGTGCCCACCATCGACTGGAGCGCCGCGCCCGAGGTGGCGGTGGGCAGCTACAGCGTGCGCTACGTGGTCGAGCGCATGTGCAACACCGCGCCGGTCACGGCCACGCTGCGCCAGTGCCTGGTCAAGCAGGTGCCGCAGACGGCCAGCGCGCGCGTGGGCAACGAGGCGCTGGACCCACCCAATTCGCGCCAGTTCCGCATCACCGTGCGTGTGGCCGGACCCAAGGACACCGAGACCTGGGTGCAGTCGCTCGTCACCAAGGGCTAAAGGCCCGTCCCTTCCTTCGTTCCTTCCGCTCACCAGGGCATGCCATGAAGACCGCAATCCAACTCACCGCCAGCGCCGTCGCGCTGACGGGGCTGCTGTTTGGCTTCGCCGCCCAGGCCACCAACCTGGCCGAGCTGCCGCTCAAGGCCTCGGTGCTGGCCAAGCCCACCGTCATCTTCGGCATGGACGACTCGGGCTCGATGGACTCCGAGGTGATGCTCTACAACAACGACGGCGCACTCTGGTGGGACTACGACAACGGCAGCGGCTGGGGCACGGACGCGGCGCATCCCAACAGTTCGATGCGCAGCATCACCAGCACCTGGTTCAACGCCGCCGGCGTGGCCGGTTCGCGCTGGCGCAAGATGGTCTACCTGTTCCCCAACGGCAGGGTCGACGGCGGGCGCATCTATGGCGACGCCAGCTACGACCACTTCGCGGTGATGCCGACGACGCAGTTCGCATTTCTGCGCTGGTCGGGCGTGTACCGCGACAACGCCGGCGTCTGGCGCTCGGCACCCAGCAGCCCGGCGCAGTCGCCGGTGCACAACCCGCTGTACTACAACCCGCTGGTCACCTACTTGCCCTGGGCCCCGGCGCAGCTGAGCAGTGGCGCTGTGTCGCCGGTCGACGCCACCACCACGGCGGTGAAGTCGCATCCGATGTACGGCACCGTCACCTTCGACCTGGCCGACAGCGCCGGCCTGGCGCGCAGCACCAGCACCAACAAGGTGTTCACCGCCTTCCGCGGCATGAAGATCCCGGCCGGTGCGCGCAAGCAGGTGTGCAATGCCGGCAATGCCGATTGCGGCAGCTGGGAAGACGTGACCAGCGATGCGACGCTCACCGGCGACAGCGTGGTGCGCGTGGGCATGGCCTATTACCCGGCAACCTACTGGGCCAAGGAGAGCTGCACCCCCGAGAACAGCAACCTGAGCACCGACACTTGCACCACGGCGCCCGACGGCTCCACGCTCAAGCGCTACGAGATCAAGAGCGGCAACACCTTCCCCTCGGGCCGCGGTTATGTCGATGAATTGCAGAACTTCGCCAACTGGTTCCAGTACTACCGCAAGCGCAAGCTGATGCTGGCCGGCGCCATGGGCGAGACCATGGAGGGTTTGACCGGCATGCGCCTGGGCGTGGTGCCCTTCAACAGCCACCCCTCGCCCAGCACCAACCTGGAGATCTACGACGCCGACGCCACGCTGGCCAGCGGCGCGCTGGGACGCAAGCGCGTGGCCGGCATCTTCTACGAAGCCAACGGCAGCGGCGGCACGCCCACGCGCGAGACGCTCAAGTACATCGGTGAACAGTACAAGCGCACCGACAAGGACGGCACCGGCAAGTACAAGGTGATCCAGTACGCCTGCCAGCGCAACAACGCCTTCATCGTGACCGACGGCTTCGCCAACGCGACCAGCGTGACCATGCCGGCCTGGGACTCCAGCACCTCGGCCGCCACCCATGGCAGCGGTGCGCCCTATGCCGACACCTACAACGGCTCGCTGGCCGACCTGGCGCTGCGCTACTACACCAACAACCCGCGTCCGGCCGCAGCCACCGATGGCATGGTCACGGGCAAGGTGCCGGCCACGGCCATCGACGACAACCTCAACCTGCACATGAACACCTATGGCCTGACCATAGGCGCGCGCGGCACGCTGTTCCTGGCCGAGAACACGACGCCGCCCACGGGCACCTCGGACTGGCCCACGCCCAACGTCGACCGCCACCCCTCGGCCGTGGACGACCTGTGGCACGCCACGATCAACGGCCGCGGCCGCATGTACCTGGCCAACACCCCCGAGGAAACGGCGCTGCGCGTACGCGCCGGCATGGACGACATCCTCAGCCAGGTAGCGGCCCAGGGTGCGATCGCGGTCAGCGCCGTCAACCTCGATCGCAGCGACTCGCAGGCCTACATGGGCATGTACAACCCGCGCGGCTGGGCCGGCGACCTGACGGCCAATCCCATCAACATCGCCACGGCCGCGGTCTCGTCCACGGCCACCTGGAGCGCGGCCACGCTGCTGGGCGCGCGCGACTGGACGCAGCGCGTGATCTTCAGTTCCAACGCCAGCGGCGGCATCGACTTCAACGACGCCAACGTCGGCGCCGCGGTCAACCCCGACACCGCCACCTTCACCAGCAACGCAGCCGTGGTCGACTACCTGCGCGGCAACCGCAGCGGCGAAGGCAGCATCTACCGCCAGCGCAGCAGCCTGATCGGCGCCGTGGTCAACGCCGAGCCGGTGCTGGCGCGCGACGAGCGCATGGTCTACCTGGCCTCGGGCGACGGCATGCTTCACGCTTTCGACACCGTCACCGGCGCCGAGCAATGGGCCTACGTGCCGCCCGACAGCTTTGCCCGGCTGGGCGCCTCGATCCAGCGCGGCTGGATCTACCAGACCGTGCTGGACGCCGCACCCGTCTACGCCAAGCTGTCGACCGGCGCCAAGCTGCTGGTGGGCGGCCTGGGTGCCGCCGGGCGCAGCTACTACGCGCTGGATGTGAGCGCGCCGCGCGGACTGACCACCGCTGCCGCCGCGGCCCAGTACCGCTGGATGTTCCCCACCGCCGCCGACACGACCACGCGCGCCAAGGTGGGCTACACGCTCGGCCAGCCGGTGATCGCGCGCACCACCGCCGACGGCGACGTGGTGCTGGTGACCTCAGGTTATGACAACGGCCAGGCCATCGGCGACGGCAAGGGCCGGTTGTGGGTGCTCAATGCCACCACCGGCGCCGTGATCAAGTCCTTCCGCACCACCGCGGGCGCGGTCCATCCCGCGCAGGAGGCCGGGCTGGCGCACGTGTCGGCCTTCAGGGAAAGCGACGGCACGACACGCTACGTCTACGGCGGCGACCTGCTGGGCAACCTGTGGAAGTTCGACCTTGCGCGCACCGGCGTGGGCGATCTCGACGCCGAGCTGCTGGCCACGCTGCTGGACGGCAACGACAATCCGCAGCCGGTGACGGCGCCGCCCGAGCTCGCGCTGATGGCCAGCAAGCGGGTGGTGCTGATCGGCACCGGCCGGATGCTGGACATCACCGACTTCGGCAGCGGCCGGGTGCAGTCGTTCTATGCCATCGCCGACGGCGCCACGCTCGCCAACGCGCGCAGCGGCCTGGTGCGCCAGGTCTACAACGGCCGCGTCGCCGACACCATGACCACCACCGCCTTCAACTGGAGCACCGACCGTGGCTGGTACTTCGACCTCAGCGCCGGCGAGCAGGCCAACACCGCGCCCATCGTGGTCTATGGCTCGGTGGCCTTCGTCACCAACATCAACGGCGGCGCCGATTGCTCGCAGGCCTCCTACATGTACCTGCTGGACATCGGTACCGGCGGCAAGCTGAGCACCTCCACCTACATCTCGGAGACCATCGCCACCAACGCCACCTCGTCGCGCGTGCTGGCCTTGCGCGTGGTCAGCGGCCGCATCATCGGCACGACGCACCGCTCGGACAACACCGTCTACCAGCGCGAGCTGCCGGTGGGGCAGGTCATCACGCCGGCCAAGAACTCCTGGCGTGAAATCCGTCGCTAGGGGCTGGAAGCGGTTTCGTGACGTATCACCGGTGACGGCGAACCCGTCGCCACCGACACCCCCCTAAACTGGGGGGAGAGGGTTGACCGCAGGCGCGTCAACCCGGGCCATTCAGACCCTGCCCTGTCGACGACGTCATCGCGG
>JALHPY010000146.1 GCA_022842305.1 Rubrivivax sp. | reverse complement strand
GCGGCCATGGGCAGGCAGACGCCGACCACCGGGCAATGGGCCGGCCCCTGCAGCTCCCACAGGCGGCGGCGGCGCGAGCCGGCTGCGGGTGCGTCGGTGGTGGGCGATTCCCAGATGCGCATCAGGCCGCCGGTGGAAACACGGCCGACCGCGGTCAGGGCGCTGGCGAAGGGGGGCGGTTCTTGTGGGTGCATGGAGAGGCACTGTAATGCGAATGATTCGCATTTACAAGCACCCCTGTCAGCACATTCGCAACGCCCGCACCCGGCGTCGGATCGCGGCAGGCCGCCGCGTACCCGAGGCGCCTCAGGACCCGGGGCTGACCATGGGCCAGCCGCGGCGGGCCCATTCGCTCATGCCACCGTTGACGTAGCGGATGTTGTCGTGGCCGCGCTCGCGCAGCGCCTTGACGACGGCGCTGGAGCGGTTCTGCGAGTTGCAGATCAGCAGCACCGGCTTCTTGGGGTCGGTGGGGATCTCGTCCAGGCGCTGGCCCAACTGGCGCATGGGCAGCAGCTTGACGCCGGCGGCCACGCCGCGCGCATGCTCTTCGGGTTCGCGAATGTCGATCAGCGTCACTCGGCCGGCCTCGTGCTCGGCGCGCGCGAACTCCAGCGTCACCGGGTCCAGGGCTTCGGCCCGCGCCAGGCCCGCGCCCAGCAGGCCCAGGCCGGCCAGCGCCTGCAGCGCGCGGCGGCGCGGCAGGCTGGAGGCGTGGGCGGTGTCATGCGGGTTGGTCTGGCGGGGGTTCATGGTCGTCGGCACTCCGGCAATCGGCAAAAACGGGCGGGGTCAGGCAGGGGCACGGACGGCACCCTGGCGCAGGCCGGAATTGTACCCGGTAGGGTATACAGGGCGACACGAAAACCCGGCAATGTCCTGGGTCAGAAGCCTTCTTCCACCAGCTCTGCCGCGCGGATCAGCGCGCGCGCCTTGTGCTCGGTCTCGCGCCATTCCATCTCGGGCACCGAGTCGGCCACGATGCCGGCGGCGGCCTGCACGTGCAGCGTGTTGTCCTTGACGATGCCGGTGCGGATGGCGATGGCCAGGTCCATGTCGCCGGCAAAGCTGAGGTAGCCGCAGGCGCCGCCGTAGATGCCGCGCTTCACCGGTTCGAGCTCGTCGATGATCTCCATCGCGCGGATCTTGGGCGCGCCCGTCAGCGTGCCGGCGGGGAAGGTGGCACGCAACACGTCCAGGTTGCTCATGCCGTCGAGCAGCAGGCCTTCGACGTTGCTCACGATGTGCATCACGTGCGAGTAGCGCTCGATGACGAAGGCGTCGCTGACCTTGACGCTGCCGGTCTTGGCGATGCGGCCGATGTCGTTGCGCGCCAGGTCGATCAGCATCAGGTGCTCGGCGCGCTCTTTCGGGTCGGCCGAGAGCTCGGCTTCCAGCGCTAGGTCGGCCTCGGGCGTGGCGCCGCGCGGGCGCGTGCCGGCCAGCGGGCGGATGGTGACCTTGTCGCCGGCCGGCGTGTGCTCTTGCCGCACCAGGATCTCGGGGCTGGCGCCGACGATCTGGAAGTCGCCCATGTCGTAGAAGTACATGTAGGGCGACGGGTTGAGCGAGCGCAGCGCGCGGTACAGGGACAGCGGGCTTTCGGTGTAGCGCTTCTTCAGGCGCTGGCCGATCTGCACCTGCATCATGTCGCCGGCGGCGATGTACTCCTTGCCGCGCGCCACCGCAGCCAGGTAGTCGGCCTTTTCGAATTCGCGCTCCACGCTGTAGCTGGGCCCGCGCTTGACCGGCGGCGCAGTCACGCTGTAGCGCAGCTTGTCGGCCAGTTCACCCAGGCGGCGCTTGCCGTTGAAGAAGGCCTCGGGCCGCCCCGGGTCGGCCCAGACGATGAGGTACAGCCGGCCCGACAGGTTGTCGATGACGGCGAGTTCCTCGCACTGCAGCAGCTGGATGTCGGGCGTGTCCAGGCCGCCGCTCTTCCAGGTCTTGGCCAGGCGCGGCTCCATGTAGCGCACCGCGTCGTAGCCGAAGTAGCCGGCCAGCCCGCCGCAGAAGCGCGGCAGGCCCGGCCGCAGCGCCGGCTTGAAGCGCTGCTGCCAGGCCTTGATGAAGTCCAACGGGTTGCCTTCGTGCGTTTGCACCACCTGGCCATCGGTGACGACCTCGGTGACGAAGCCGCGGGCGCGCAGCAGCGTGCGCGCCGGCAGGCCGATGAAGGAGTAGCGGCCGAAGCGCTCGCCGCCCACCACCGACTCCAGCAGGAAGCTGCGCGGCGCGCCGCCGGCCAGCTTGAGGTACAGCGACAGCGGGGTTTCCAGGTCGGCAAAGGCTTCCTGGATGAGCGGGATGCGGTTGAAGCCTTGCGCGGCCAGGCTCTGGAATTCGAGTTCGGTGATCACGGGTCGTACCTTCTGACACGGGGACCCGTTTCGCAGGGGAGCGAGGGTCCGGACGGGGGGCCGGGCGGGGCGCCCGGGTGCGCGCAGGCGACGCGCGCGGAGGTCAGTGCGTGTGGGGCGAGCGGCGCCAGGGCCAGGCTCCCCGGTCCAGGCGACCGGGCCGGCGCGCGCCGGGCGTTGGAAGGTGTATCTGCGGAAACATCGCGTACCCAGTCTATCAGGCTGTCATGCAGCGGGCCGATGATGAAGCACCCCCGCCACCTCTTCGCCCCGGCCCGCGCCGGGAGGCCCTCATGAACCGCCGCCACCTCCTCCTGCTCTGCGCGCTGCTGTGCGCCGGCAATGCGCTCGCCCAGCCGGTCGAACTGGCCGGCGTGCGCCACCCGGCAAGCGTCAGCGTGGCCGGCAAGCCGCTGCTGCTGAACGGCGCGGGCGTGCGCTACAAGTACGTGGTCAAGGTCTACACCGCGGCCCTGTACCTGGGCCAGCGCGCCGCCACGCCCGAGGCCGTGATGGCCGCGCCCGGCCCGCGCCGCCTGCAGGTGACCATGTTGCGCAGCATCGACGCCAACGAACTGGGCCGGCTGTTCAGCCGCGGCCTGCAGGACAACGCCCCGCGCGAAGACATGGGCCGGCTGATCCAGGGCACGCTGCGCATGGCCGACGTGTTCTCGGCGCACAAGCGGCTGGGGCCGGGCGACCACTTCTCGGTGGACTGGATACCGGGCCAGGGCACGCTGATCCTGGTCAACGGCCAGGCCCAGGGCGAGCCGATCAAGGAGCCCGAGTTCTACAACGCGCTGCTGCGCATCTGGCTGGGCAGCAAGCCGGCCGACTGGATGCTCAAGGACGCGCTGCTCGGCCGCAGCGACCCTGGCGCTTCAGCCCAGCTGTAGCAGGAGGGGAATCTCGTCGATGCGGTCGACCACCGCGTCGGCGTCCACGGAGGCCACCGGCTCGCCGTGGTTGTAGCCGTAGCTGACCAGCACCACCGGGCAACCGGCGGCGCGCGCCGCGGCAGCGTCGTTGCTGGAGTCCCCCACCATCAGCGTGCGCGCCGGCATGCTGCCCAGGGCCTTGCAGGCCTCCAGCAGGGGCAGCGGGTCTGGCTTCTTGCGCGCGAAGGCGTCGCCGCCGAAGGCGTGGTCGAAAAAGCCGTCCAGACCCTTGGCCGCCAACAGCGGCCGCGCAAAGGCGCCCGGCTTGTTGGTGATGCAGGCCAGGCGCAGGCCCGCGCCACGCAGCGCGCGCAGGCCTTCGATCACGCCCGGAAACACCGCCGAATGCTGGCCGTTGATGCGCAGGTAGTGGTGCTGGTAGCGCGCCCAGGCGTCGTCGTACAGCGCGGCCGGGGCGCCGACCTCGGCCAGCGTGCGCGTCAGCAGGTACTCGCTGCCCTTGCCCACGGTGCGCGCGATGAAGGCGCGGCCCACCGGCGGCTGGCCCAGGTCGGCCAGGGCCAGGCGCAACGCGACCTCGAAATCGCCCACGGTGTCGACCATGGTGCCGTCGAGGTCGACGATGGCGGCTTCGAAACGGATGGAGTGCAAAGACATGGGTCAGCACCGAGGAAGAATAAAGGGGCGATGGTACGGAATCGTCGCGCCCGACACACCCATGTTGTGGGGCTGGGCAAGCGCGCCAACGGAGAGTGAGTGTGCCTTGTGGGGCCAACCTGCAGTGCCTTGGCGGCGCGAGGCGCCCAGCGTCGTTGCTGCACTTGCTGGCCGGCCGAGTGATCTGACTGCCCCGTTGAGCATACGCAATGGGGCGGAGCCTGCGCTGACCTATCAACGCAAGGTCGAAGCAACACAAGACCGAGCCATGAGAGAGATCGCTCCCCGCCTCATCTGCGGCGTGATCGCGGCGCTGAACTGCGCCGCCGGCCATGCCGCCACCTACACGATCGAGGGCCTGTTCAGCCACGCACAGGTGACAACCAACTGGTACAACGACGCCGGCATGTACAGCAGACCGGTGGGCGCCCCCAATCCCGATGCGCCGGTCATCGGCATCGTCGATGCCACATTCGCACTCAACCCGAGCCCCCCAGGCAAGCTCCTGAGCTTCGGCCCCGGCTCGGCCATCGCGATCGGATCGCACAGTTCGCAGCTCGATCTGTTGGGCGTGGGCGGTGTGACGGCCCGCCTGCAGGCGACCCTGAGCGGCATGACCCTCAAGCCGAACGGGTCGGTGCTGCTGGACTACAACGACGGCAGCCTGCCAGGCGGCCTTCCGGTGGACATCGGCCTGTCGATGGGCACACCGACGCTGACCTACCAGATCACCTCGCCGCAGGGCGATCTGCTGGCCAGCGGCAGCGCCAACCTGTGGCGCTACACGCCCAGCGTGTTGGTCGGGTCACAGCTGGCGTCCAGCAGCGTGCCGGCCAATGACGAGAGCTTTGCGCAATCGATGTGGCTGGCCATGTCGATTCCGCGAATCGGCTTCAGCGACAGCAGCGGCATCCACGATGGCACGCTGGAATTCGTGATCAGGCCCCAATGGGTGGCCGTGTTGACTACGCCGGTGCCTGAACCAGCGGCCTGGGCACTGAGCCTGAGCGGCCTGCTGGTGGTGGCTGCCGCGGCGGCAGTGCACTCGCGGCGCAGCGACAGGCGATGACCACCTTGGGGCAAGCTGTGACTACGGCGGCCTGCGCGTCAGAACAGGCCGCGGACTGAACCTCAGACTGTCAGTGCACTGGCAGGACATGTGGACTTGGAGTTCGAGAAGGTCCCGGTGTCGATCGAGCCGGAAGTCTCCCCACACTGTGTTCACCGCTTGCCCGATCGACCAGGGTTCTGACGTGAGAGTGCCCGGGTCTGTACACGCGCCCTAAACTTGAGCGCATGCCGCCCAACGTGGCACCTGTTCGGAGGTTGCCGCGCGATGTGTCTTGCTGCCGTGGCCCTGGGGCTGAGCGAACGCTTCCCCTGGGTGCTGGCCTCCAACCGCGACGAGTTCTTCGACCGCGGCACGGCCGGTCTGGCCTGGTGGCTGCCGGCGCCGGGGGCTGACGAGATCCTGAGCGGCCGCGACCTCGCCGCCGGCGGCACCTGGATGGGCCTGAACCGCCGCGGCCGCCTGGCGCTGGTGACCAATGTGCGCGAGCCCGGCCACTTCGATGCGGCATCGCCCTCGCGCGGCGCGCTGGTGCCGCAGTGGCTGGGCGGCGCCAGCGCCGACTGGCTGGACACCGTGGCCGCTGCGCCGCGCAACGGCTTCAACCTGCTGGCGCTGGATCTGGCCGCCGGCACCGGCCACTGGGTGGGCAACCGGCCGCCGGCCCAACGCGCGCTGGGCCCGGGCCTCTGGGGTGTGTCCAATGCGGCGCTGGACACGCCCTGGCCCAAGCTGCTGCGCCTGAAGCAGGCGTTGCGTGAAGCCCTGCAGGCAGACGATGCGCAGGCCTTGACCACGGCCGCCCTGGCCGCCCTGGCCGACGACCGCGCCGCGCCCGACCACGAACTGCCGCGCACCGGCGTGCCGCTGGAACACGAACGCGCGCTGTCGCCGGCCTTCATCCGCCTGCAGTTCGGCGGGCGCGCCTACGGCACGCGCTGTTCCACCGTGCTGGTGGCCGAGCGCCGGGCCGGCGCGCTGCACCTGCACCTGGTGGAGCGCGGATTCGACGCCGACGGCCGTGCACTGGCCGATGTGGCACACACCCTGACCCTGCCTGTGTGATCCGGCCGAGCCCCTGCGCGGTGCGCCTTGCACCAGAATCGCCATCCGCGGGGCACCTGCGCCGCGCCTGCGACCAGCCCACGCCCACGCCGCCTGGCACGGCGGTTGCTGCTGGAATGCCCCTGAACCCATGACCCGCGCCGACCTCGAACTCGTCCACCTCGTCAAGGTCTACGGCCAGACGACGGCCGTGGACCGCATCAACCTGAAGATCGCCGCCGGCAGCTACTGCTGCCTGCTGGGCCCTTCGGGCTGCGGCAAGACGACCACGCTGCGCATGGTGGCCGGGCATGAACACGTGAGCGAAGGCGACATCGTGCTGGCCGGGCGCAACATCACCGCGCTGCCGGCGGCGGCCCGCGGCACGGCCATGATGTTCCAGAGCTACGCGCTGTTCCCGCACCTCACTGCACTGGACAACGTGGCCTTCAGCCTGAAGATGCGCGGCGTGGACAAGGCGCAGCGCCATGCGCGCGCGGCCGAGTTGCTGGAGCGCGTCTCGCTGTCGCACCTGGCGCACCGCCGCCCGGCCGAGTTGTCCGGCGGCCAGCAGCAGCGCGTGGCCCTGGCGCGCGCGCTGGTGACCGAGCCCAAGGTGCTGCTGCTGGACGAGCCGCTGTCGGCGCTGGACCCTTTCCTGCGCGTGAAGATGCGCGCCGAACTGAAGACTTGGCAGACCGCGCTGGCCATGACCTTCGTGCACGTCACGCACTCGCAGGAAGAGGCCATGGCGCTGGCCGACCAGGTGGTGGTGATGAACAACGGCCGCATCGAGCAGGACGCCGACCCGCACCAGTTGTTCAACGCGCCGCGCAGCGAGTTCGTGGCGCGCTTCATCGGCGGCCACAACGTCATCCCGGCCGCCACCGGCCTGGTGGCCGTGCGCTGCGACAAGACGCGCCTGGCACGAGAGCCCCGCACGGCCGATGGCCGCAGCCTGGCCGCCACGGTGCGCGGCGTCGAATACCAGGGCAGCTACGTGCTGCTCACGCTGGCCAGCGAAGCGGTGCCCGAGTTCAACGTGGTCCTGCCCGAGGCCGCCTTCGACGCCGCGCCCTGGCAGCCCGGCGACAGCGCCTGCGCGCACTGGGACGCCGCCGACGTCCACCCCCTGGCCGCCTAAGCGGCCGGCCCCACCGCACAACCCAAGGAGAGAGAAACCATGTCCGACAAGAATCGCCGCGCCCTGCTCAAGGGCACCGCCGGCATCCTGGCCACCGGCCTGTTTCCGGCCGTGCACGCGCAAGAGAAGATCGTGCTGCGCTACCTGGGCACGGCCGTCAACCAGGACAAGGCCATCGCCGCCAGGTTCAAGGCCGACACCGGCATCACCATCCAGTACGTGGCCGTCAACACCGACGAGGTGACCAAGCGCGCCGTCACGTCGCCGGGCAGCTTCGACCTGATCGACACCGAGTACTTCTCGCTCAAGAAGATCGTGCCCACGGGCAACCTCAAGGGCATCGACGTCAAGAAGATCAAGAACGCCGACAAGATCACAACGCTGTTCACCACCGGCCAGGTGGCCGGCAAGGCGGTGGGCGACCAGGGCACGGCGCCCAAGAAGGTGATCTACCTGGAAGGCGAGAAGAGCAAGGTCTTCGCCAAGTCGCCCACGCAGTTCATGAGCCTGATCCCCACGGTCTACAACGCCGACACGCTGGGCATCCGCCCCGACCTGATCAAGCGCCCCATCGACAGCTGGAAGGAACTGCTCAATCCCGAGTTCAAGGGCAAGGCGGCCATCCTCAACATCCCGTCCATCGGCATCATGGACGCGGCCATGGTGGTCGAGGCCCTGGGCCTGTACAAGTACCCCGACAAGGGGAACATGACGAAGAAGGAAATCGACCTGACGATCAAGACGCTGATCGAGGCCAAGAAAGCGGGCCAGTTCCGCAGCCTGTGGAAGGACTTCAACGAGAGCGTCAACCTCATGGCCAGCGGCGAGGTCGTGATCCAGAGCATGTGGAGCCCGGCCGTCACCGCGGTGCGCTCCAAGGGCATCGCCTGCACCTTCCAGCCGCTGAAAGAGGGCTACCGCGCCTGGGCCGCCGGCTTCGGCGTGCCGGCCACGCTGAGCGGGCGCAAGCTCGACGGCGCCTACGAGTTCATCAACTGGTTCCTGGACGGCTGGGCCGGCGCCTATCTCAACCGCCAGGGCTACTACAGCGCCGTGCTCGAGACCGCCAAGGCCAAGATGGAAGCCTACGAGTGGGCCTACTGGATGGAAGGCAAGGCCGCCACGCAGGACATCAAGTCGCCCAACGGCGACCTGCTGGCCAAGGCCGGCAGCACGCGCGACGGCGGCAGCTACGAGCAGCGCATGGGCGGCATCGCCTGCTGGAACGCGCTGATGGACGAGAACACCTACATGATCCAGAAGTGGAATGAGTTCGTAGCCGCGTGACCGGGCTGCGGGCGATGAAGAACGGCGCGCCGGCCTGGCTGCAGGCCCTGCCCTTTGCGGCGGTGTTCGCGTTCTTCTTCGTCGCCCCGCTGCTGCTGATAGCCGCGGTGAGCCTGTGGCCCACCAGCGATTACGACCTGGTGCCGGGCTTCACCGGCGCCAACTACGCCAGCATCTTCGAGGGCTGCGCCAACCTGGCCGAGCCCTGCGTCACGCTCAAGACCTATGTCTCGACGCTGCGTTTTTCGCTGCTGACCTGGGCCGCGTCGCTGCTGCTGGGCTTCACGATCGCCTACTTCCTGGCCTTCCACGTGCGCAGCGCGCGCATGCAGACGCTGCTGTTCGTGCTGTGCACCATCCCCTTCTGGACCAGCAACGTCATCCGCATGGTCAGCTGGGTGCCGCTGCTGGGCCGCAACGGCCTGGTCAACCAGGCGCTGGTGGGCAGCGGGCTGGTGGAGCAGCCGGTGGAGTGGCTGCTGTTCTCCGAGTTTTCGGTGGTGCTGGCCTTCGTGCACCTGTACACCATGTTCATGCTGGTGCCCATCTTCAACTCGATGATGCGCATCGACCCGGCGCTGCTGGAAGCCGCCGACGACTGCGGCGCCAGCGCCTGGCAGACGCTGTGGAACGTGATCGTGCCGCTGTCGCGCACCGGCATCGTGATCGGTTCGATCTTCGTCATCACCATCGTCATGGGCGACTTCGTCACCGTGGGTGTGATGGGCGGGCAGCAGATCGCCTCGGTGGGCAAGATCATCCAGGTGCAGACCAGCTACCTGCAGTTCCCGCTGGCCGCCGCCAACGCGGTGGTGCTGCTGGCGGTGGTGCTGATGATCATCGTGGCGCTCACGCGCATCGTCGACCTGCGCAAGGAGCTTTGAGTGGCCAGCCGCCCGCACGAACCGCGCCGCCCCGGCTTCTGGCCGCTGGCCATCGTGTTTGCGCTGTTCGTGCTGTTCCTGTACGGGCCGGTGATCACCATCTTCGTGCTCAGCTTCCAGGGGCCGCAGGGCGGGCTGACCTTTCCGCTGCGCGGGCTGTCGCTGCACTGGTATGCCGAGCTGTGGGAAGGCCTGGGCGTGGTCGACATCGGCGCGGCGCTGCGCCGATCCTTCGTGCTGGGCACGGTGGTGATGCTGCTGACCGTGCTGCTGTCGCTGGCCGCGGGGCTGGCTTTCCGCAAGAAGCTGGCGGGCGGGGATGCGCTGTTTTACGTCACCGTGGCCAGCCTGATCATGCCGTCGATCATCGTCTCGCTGGGCATTGCGCTGCAGTTCAGGCTGCTGGACGTGGGTATCAAGGCGGCTCTGCTGGCGCTGGGCGCCGAAGGCCTGCTGGAGACCTACACCACCTCGCTCGGGCTCTACACCTCGGGCCTGGGCGCGCACCTCACCTGGACGCTGCCCTTCGGCCTTCTGATCATGTTTGCCGTGTTCAACCGCTTCAACCCGGCCTATGAAGAAGCGGCGCGCGACCTGGGCGCCACGCCCTGGCAGAGCTTCGTGCACGTGGTGCTGCCGCTGATCGCGCCTTCGGTGGTGGGGATCGGCATGTTCGGCTTCACCCTCAGCTGGGACGAGATCGCGCGCTCGTCGCAGGCCATCGGCGACCTGAACACCCTGCCGCTGGAACTGCAGGGCCTGACCACCACCGTCACCACGCCCGCCATCTACGCTTTAGGCACGCTGACCACGCTGATCTCGCTGCTGGTCATCGCGCTGGCGCTGGGCACAGCCGCCGTGCTGCGGCGGCGGCGTGCAGCTGCAACGGCGTGAACAAGCCATGCGGCTGCTGATCCTCAACCCCAACACCTCGGTCGCCGTGACCGAACGCGTGCGTGCCCACGTCGCGGCCGAAGTCGGCCCCGGCGTCGAGCTGGCCTGCGCCACCGCGGCCTTCGGCGCGCGCTACATCGCCGACGAGACCAGCTTTGCAGTGGCCGGCCACGCCGCGCTGGACGCCTACGCCGGCCACTGCGCCGACCACGGCGCGCCCGACGCGGTACTGCTGGCCTGCTTCGGCGACCCCGGCGTGTGGGCGTTGCGCGAGCGCGCACAGCGGCCGGTGGTCGGCCTGGCCGAGGCCGCCATGCGTCAGGCTGCTGCGCACGGCCGCTTCGCCATCGTCACCGGCGGCCTGGCCTGGGGGCCCATGCTCGAACGCCTGGCGCGCACGCTGGGCCTGGGCGGGGCGCTGGCCGGCATCCAGCTGGTGGCCGCCACCGGCGCGCAACTGGCGGCCGACCCGGCACTGGCGCGCGCCGTGCTGGGCCCGGCCTGCC
>JALHPY010000145.1 GCA_022842305.1 Rubrivivax sp. | reverse complement strand
CGGCCCTCGGCCCAGGCGCGCACCGACGCGCGCGGCGCCGTGCGCACCCAGGCGCGCACACTGCTGGCGCAGCTGGAAGCCGCCCCGCGCGCACGCAAGGCCAGCCTCGACGAGCCCACCCGCGCCCACCTGGCCGACAGCGCCGACACGCTGCGCCAGGCTTTCGCCGCAACGCTGCAGCGCCAGGGGCTGTAGCCACACCTGCCCGAGTGCGTGGCTATGATGCCCGCTTCGGTCGACGCGAGGATCCGCCCCATGCACGCCTGGCTCTGCGAAACCCTGGACGGCGTCGACGCGCTGCAGTGGCGCGAACTGCCCACGCCCGAGCCCGGGCCGGGCCAGGTGCTGGTGGCCGTCAAGGCCGCGAGCCTGAACTTCCCCGACCTGCTGATCGTGCAGGGCAAGTACCAGATCAAGCCGCCGCTGCCTTTCGTGCCCGGGGCCGAATACGCCGGCGTCGTGCAAGCCGTGGGAGCCGGCGTCAGGCACCTGCAGCCCGGCGCCGCGGTGGCCGTGGTGGGCGCGGCCGGGGGCTTCGGCACGCATGCCCTGGCCGACGCGGCGCGGCTGATGCCGCTGCCGCCGGGCTTTGACATCGAGGACGGCGCCGCCTTCGCCTTCACCTACGGCACCTCGCACCACGCGCTGATCGACCGCGGCCAGTTGCAGCCGGGCGAGACCGTGCTGGTGCTGGGCGCCGCCGGCGGGGTGGGCACGGCCGCGGTGCAGGTCGCCAAGGCCGCCGGCGCGCGCGTCATCGCCGCCGCCTCCAGCGACGACAAGTGCGCGCTGTGCCGCAGCATCGGCGCCGACGCCACCATCAACTACGCGCGCGAGAACCTGCGCGACGCGCTCAAGGCCTTGACAGACGGCAAGGGGCCCGACGTGGTCTACGACCCGGTGGGCGGCGAGCTGGCCGAGCCGGCGCTGCGCTCCATCGCCTGGCGCGGCCGCTACCTGGTGATCGGCTTCGCCGGCGGCGGCATCCCGGCCTTGCCCTGGAACCTGCCGCTGCTCAAGGGCGCATCGGTGGTGGGCGTGTTCTGGGGCGAGTTCGCGCGGCGCGAACCGCAGGCCTTTGGCGCCGGCCTGGCGCAGCTGGCGCAGTGGTACGGCAAGGGCCTGCTCAAACCGGTGATCGACCAGCGCCTGCCCATGTCCGAGCTGAAGGCGGCCTACGCGCGCATGGGCTCGCGCCAGGTGCGGGGCAAGCTGCTGCTGGTGAATTGAAAGCAGTGCTTCGACAAGCGCCGGCAGGGGCGCGTTTCCGCTAGCATCGCGCAGCCCTACCCAGGAGTCCCGGTCGATGGCTGTCAAAGTGCTGATACTCGAAGACAACCCGGTTGCGCGCAGCTTTCTGTGCCGCGTCGTCCGCGAGAGCTTCAGCGACACCATCCACCTTACCGAGGCCGGCGACCTGGAATCCGCGCGCAGGCACATCTCGCTGACCGGCGGCTCGCAGGGGCTGCACGGGGTCGACCCCTTCAAGCTGGTGATGGTCGACCTTGAACTGCCCGACGGCAACGGCATGGAACTGCTGACCGAACTGGCGCACTACCCGGCCACCAAGATCGTCACCACGCTGTACTCCGACGACGACCACCTGTTCCCGGCCCTGCAGTGCGGCGCCGACGGCTACCTGCTCAAGGAAGACCGCTTCGAGGTGCTGGTCGAAGAGCTGCAGAAGATCGTGCGCGGCCAGCCGCCGCTGTCTCCGGCCATCGCGCGCCGCCTGCTCACGCACTTCCGCCACGGCAACGGTGCCGACAGCCAGGCGCCCGATTCCGGCTTCATGCCGGCGGCCACCTTCACCACCAGCAAGCCGGTGCCGATGGAGAAGCCGCTGGACCACGAGCGCCTCACCCCGCGCGAAAGCGAGGTGCTCACCTACCTGAGCAAGGGCTTCACGATCAAGGAGATCGCCAGCCTGATGGGCATCAAGTGGTTCACCGTCAACGACCACATCAAGTCCATCTACAAGAAGCTCAACGTCTCCAGCCGCGCTGAAGCGGCGGTGCTCGCCAGCAAGCAGGGGCTGGTATGACGCGCCGGCGCGCGCGCCAGTAGACGCTGCGCCGCGCGGCCATGCCCGCGAACAGCGCCACCCGCCCCCCCGGCCTGTCCAGGCCTTTCCCGGCCGAAGTTCCCGGCGCCGATTCAGCCTTCGAGTCCAGCGCGCTGGAGCGCAGCCTGGGCATCGAAGGTCCGACACGCTGGAGCGCCTGGCGCCGACGCGGCCTGCTGCTGGTGGCCCTGCTCGGCTGCCTGATCCTGTACTGGGGCGCAAGGGGGCTGGCGGCCACGCCGCACATCGCCGCGCAGTGGGGCAGCAACGAAGGCGGCGCGCTGGTGCTGCAGTCGAGCGCGCTGCCGGCGTTGCGGCCGCTGCAGGGGCAGGTGCTGGAGTCCATCGCCTCGGGCGCCGGCGACGCGCTGGCCATCGATGCCCGGCTGCTGCAGCATGCGCCGCGCTGGCAGGCCAGCGATGCCCAGCGCAGACAGCAGGCCGCGGCGCAGCAGCAACTGGCCGGCTGGCTGGCAGCGGGGCCGGTGCTGCTGCGCTTTGCCACGGGCGACGAGGTCGTGGTGCGGGCCAGCCCGCGGGGCCTCGGCGGCCTGGGGCCGCTGTTCTGGCCCGTGGCAGCGCTGGCCCTGGCGCTGCTGCTCTTCGGCGCCGCGGTCTTCCTGGCGCAGCCGCGACCCCTCAACCTGCTGTTCCTGTCGATGACGCTGTTTCAGGCCATCAACCTGTCCCTGGGCGCGATCGAGACCATCGACGGCCTGGGCCTGCCGGCCGCAGGCCCCTGGCGCAGCCTGGACCTGCGCCTGGCGCTGGACGCCTGCACCGGCGCCGCGGCCGTGCACGCCCTGGCCTGGCACCCCTGCAGGCTGCCGCGCGCCGGGCTCATCGCCACCGCGGCCTGGGCCCTGACCGGGCTGGGGCTGCTGCTGGTGCCGGCGCAGCAGCTGGTGCCGGCGTGGTGGCTGGCCCAGGCGCAGGGCCTGGCGCTGGCGCTCGCAGGCTGGGGTGTGGCGCGCCACTCGCACCGCCTGGAAGCCAACCCTTACGCGCTGGTGATGCAGCGCTTCTGCCTGGCCGCGGTGGCCGCCCTGCTGCTGGTGACGGCAACCGCCGCCGTGGGCAGCCTGTGGCCCGACAGCCCGCCCGGCCTGGCCGCTGGCGCAGGGCTGGCCTGGCACCTGCTGCTGGCGGCGCTGCTCATGGCCACGCCCTTCCTGGCGCGCAGCCGGCGCCTGCTGCGCGAGTTCATGCTGCTCATCGGCGTGGCCGCGGTGGCCACCGGCGCCGACCTCCTGTTCTCGACCCTGTTCGCGGTCGGGCCGCTGGCGTCGCTGGCAGCGGCGGTGACGGTGGCGCTGGCGCTGTACACGCTGCTGCGGCGCCGCCTGGGCGACGAATGGCTGGGCCGCAGCCTGCCCAGCGCCGAGCGCATCTTCGAGCACATCTACCGCGCGGCGCGCGAGGTGCAGGAGCGCCCGGCGCGCTACAACGCGGCCCTGAGCCAGCTGCTGCGCGAGCTGTTCGATCCGCTGGAGATGCGCCGCGTCGACCGCCTGCCGGACCGCTCACGCGTGGTCGGCGGCGGCTCGGTGCTGGTGGTGCCGGTGCGCCGCCCCGAAGACGACGGCACGCCCGAGATGGCGCTGATGCTGCGCTTTGCCAAGCGCGGCCAGCGCCTGTTCACGCTCGAGGATTCGCGCCTGGCCGACCGTGTGCTCGAGCAGCTGCGCCGCGCCGTGGCCTACGACAAGGCGGTGGAGCAAGGGCGCTCGGAAGAGCGGTTGCGCATCGCGCAAGACCTGCACGACGACATCGGCGCGCGCCTGCTGACGCTCATGTACCAGGCGCCCACGCCCGAGCTCGAGGACTACATCCGCCACACGCTGCAGGACCTGAAGACGCTGACGCGCGGGCTGGCGGCATCGGAACACCGCCTGTCGCACGCCGCAGGTGAGTGGAAGGCCGACCTGGCGCAGCGCCTGGCAGCGGCGCAGGCCGAACTGGGCTGGGCCGTCAGCTTCGACCAGGACCGGCGCCTGTCGGTGGTGCAGTGGTCGGCACTCACGCGGGTGCTGCGCGAACTGGTGAGCAACGCGCTGTACCACGGCCACGCCACGCGCATCGACGTGCGTATGAGCCTGGAAGGGCGGCGCCTCACGCTGCAGGTGGCCGACGACGGCGAAGGTCGCGAGCCGCAGACCTGGGCCCATGGCCTGGGCCTGGGCGGTGTGCGCAAGCGCGTCAAGCTGCTCGGCGGCGAGGTCGCCTGGCGCGAGAATCGTCCGCGCGGCATCGTCTGCGATGTCAACCTGAAGGACTTCACCAGCGTTGACTGAACCATGCGCACACCGCCCGCCCAGCTCTCCATGACAGTCCCGAGTGCGGGCGGGTCGTTTTCCGGGGACAATACGCGCTTCGTGTTGACCGGGGCTTCCATGCAGCAGCCCCAATGCCATGACCACTCGACGCGCGACCCCCGCCCCCGAAACCCCCTCCGGCCCCAAGCTGCGCCAGACGCAAGCCGAGTACACTGCCGCCCGGCCGCACGCCGAGCCCGGTGTCAAGCCGATGATGTCGAGTTCGAAGATGTACGTGTGCATTCGTTGCCACGCCAACTTCAAGACAGGCGACGGCAAGCCCGACCCGCGTTTGCGGGGTCTGGGCCGTTGCAATTCCTGCCTGGGCGTCACCGTACCCGCGCCCTGATCAGCAACTTTTCCCCAACCCACTGAAGGACTTCTTTCCATGTCGAACAGCAATCGTCGCGTTTTCCTGATGCAAGTCGCCGCCTGCGGCTCGGTTTTCGCCGCCACCGCCGCGCAAGCACAGGCTCTGGACGAGAAGGACCCCCAGGCCGTCGCGCTGGGCTACGTGGCCGACGCCAAGAAGGCCGACGCCAAGAAGTTCCCCAAGTACGCCGCTGACCAGAAGTGCAGCAACTGCGGCCTGTACCAGGGCGGCGCTGCCGCCACCGGTGGCTGCCCGCTGTTCGGCACCAAGCAGGTCGCTGCCGCCGGCTGGTGCAGCGCCTGGGTCAAGAAGGCCTGATCGAGGCTTCTTCCCGGTTCTCGAAGCGGCCCCTGCGGGGGCCGTTTTTCATGGCACGGCCGGGCATCGCCCACGCGCCAGAAGTAGGCCGGGCAATGGCCTCTAGTGCCGAGTACTCACGCGGCCGACTGTGTACCATCGACGCATCCTCAACCCAGGACGCCGCCACGCCCGCCCTCCACGATGACCGCCCGTGCCGCCCACCCCCTGCACCGCCCCGCGTCCGGCTTCACGCTGTTCGAGTTGTTGGTGGTCATGCTGATCATCGGCCTGCTGGCCAGCTATGTCGGACCGCGCTACTTTGCCCAGGTCGGCAAGTCCGAGGTCAAGGCCGCGCGCGCGCAGATGGACGCGCTGGAGAAGTCGCTCGAGCAATACCGCTTGGACGTGGGCCGCTTCCCCACCACCGAGCAAGGCCTGGCGTCGTTGGTGACCAAGCCCAACAACGAGCCCAAGTGGGGCGGGCCCTACCTCAAGAAGGCGGTACCGCCCGATCCCTGGGGCACGCCCTACCAGTACAAATCGCCAGGCGAACACAGCGAATTCGACCTGGTCTCGCTGGGCAAGGATCGTCGCGCCGGCGGCACCGGCGAAGACGCCGACATCAACAACTGGTAGAGGCCGGGCTTGAAATTCGTCGTCAAGGGTCTGCAGGGGGCCGGCGACGTGGTCAGGCTCACGGTCGAGGCCAGCGACGCCGCCGACGCCCGCCGCGTGGCCAGCAGCCAGGGGCTCAACGTGCTGGCGGTGCAGGCGCAGAACCCGCTGTTCGGCTGGCTGCCCAAGAAGCGCGTGGCCTTCGCGCTCGAGCTCTTCGGCCAGGAACTGGTGTCGCTGCTCGAGTCGGGCCTGTCGTTGATCGAGGCCATCGAAACCCTGGCCGAGAAGACCGAGCACCGCGGCGCGTCCGACGCGCTGAACGACTTGCGCAACCACTTGTTGCGTGGGCACAACTTCTCTTATGCGCTGGAACAGCTGCCGGCCTTCTTCCCGCCGCTGTTCGTGGCCACGGTGCGCGCGGCCGAAAAGACCGGCGACATCCGCGAGGCCATCGCCCGCTACCTCGAATACCACGAGCAGCTCGACCGCATCCGCCGCAAGCTGGTCTCGGCCGCGGTCTACCCGCTGATGCTGATGAGCGTGGGCATGCTGGTCACCGGCTTCCTGCTGTTCTACGTGGTGCCCAAGTTCAGCCGCATCTACGACGAACTGGGCAGCGAGATGCCTTTTTTGACGCGCGTGCTCATGCAGTGGGGCAGCGCGCTTGAGGCCCATGCCGGCACCACGCTGCTGGGCCTGGCCGCCTTTGGCGCGATCGTGGCCTGGGGCGTCACGCGGCCCGCGCTGCGGCGCTGGGTGGTGCCCAAGCTGTGGGCCATGCCGGGCGTGGGCGACCGCATGCGCATCTACCAGCTGGCGCGCTTCTACCGCAACCTGGGCATGCTGCTGAAGAGCGGCATCCCCATGCCCACCGCGCTGGACATGGCCGGCGGCCTGCTCTCGCCCTATCTGCGCGCCGGGCTCGAGAAGGCCGCGCGCGAGGTGCGCGAAGGCCTGCCGGTGTCGCGCGCCTTCCAGAAGCAGGGCCTCACCACACCGGTATCCATGCGCCTGCTGGGCGTGGGCGAAAGCAGCGGCCGCATGCCCTACACCGTGGAGCGCATCGCCGTCTTCTATGAGGACGACCTGGCGCGCTGGGTCGACTGGTTCACGCGCCTGTTCGAGCCGGCGCTGATGGTGGTCATCGGCGGCATCATCGGCCTGATCGTGGTGCTGCTGTACCTGCCGATCTTCGAACTGGCCGAGAACATCAAATGACGCACCTGCACCCGCTGCCGGGGCCTGCGGTAATTTGCCGCAGCGCAGCAGGCCCCGCAAGTCCCTGGATGAAGCCGTCCTGCACCAGAATCCGGCTTTGCTTCAGGCCCTGCTGCCGCTCCCCGAATGAACCAGGTGACTGAGCCGGAATCGTTCCGGCTCGAACCGCTTTCCGCCGAATCCATTGCGGCGGCACGCGCGCATGCCCGCGCCACGGGCACGCGCGTCGTCGACGTGCTCGATTCCGCCCTGGCCCTGCCCCCGGCCGAGTTCATGCGCCGCCTGTCGGCCGCCGTGGGCTTTACCGCGCTGGGCATGGACGACCTGCGCCGGCTCGAACCGGCCTTCGACCTGCTGCCCTTTGCCGAAGCCAGCGCGCGCCAATGCCTGGCTCTGCACGACGGCGACGCCGGCCTGGTGCTGGTGGCCGGCGACCCCTTCGACGCCAGCCTGCGCGCCTGGGCCGAAGAGCGCATCGCGCAGGATTTCAGCTTCCGCATCGCCCACCCCGCCGACCTGCGCGCCTACCTGTCGCGCTACGAGGAATCCATGCGCGCCATGGATTCGGTGCTGGGCGGCGAACTCTCCGGCGGCGATGGCCGCTCCGAGTCGGTCGAGTCGCTGTCCATCACCTCGATCAGCGAAGACGACAGCCCGGTGGTCAAGCTGGTCAGCTCGACCATCTACGACGCGCTCAAGTCGCAGGCCAGCGACATCCACTTCGAGACCGGCAGTGGCGGCCTGACCATCAAGTACCGGCTCGACGGCGTGCTCATCATGGTGGGCAACCTGCCCGGGCTGGACCTGGCCGAGCAGGCGCTGTCGCGCATCAAGGTGCTGGCCGAACTCGACATCGCCGAACGCCGCGTGCCGCAGGACGGCCGCTTCAAGGTCTCGGTCAAGGGCCGGCCCATCGACTTCCGCGTCTCGGTGATGCCCAGCATCCACGGCGAAGACGCGGTGCTGCGCATCCTCGACCGGCAGGCACTGACCGATCAGCTCTCGGGCCTGTCGCTGGCCTCGCTGGGTTTCGACGCGGGCAGCATCGAACGCATGCGCCGCCTGGCGGTAGAGCCCTACGGCATGCTGCTGGTCACCGGCCCCACCGGCAGCGGCAAGTCGACCACGCTGTACGCGGTGATCAGCGAGATCAACAACGGCCAGGAAAAGATCATCACCATCGAAGACCCGGTCGAGTACCAGCTCAACGGCGTGCTGCAGATCCCGGTGAATGAGAAGAAAGGCCTGACCTTCTCGCGCGGACTGCGGTCCATCCTGCGCCACGACCCCGACCGCATCCTGGTGGGCGAGATCCGCGACGGCGAAACCGCGCAGATCGCGGTGCAGGCCGCCCTCACCGGCCACCTGGTCTACACCACGGTGCACGCCAACAACGCCTTCGACGTGATCGGCCGCTTCCGCCACATGGGCGTTGACCCCTACACCTTCGTCTCGGCGATGAACGGCATCGTCGCGCAACGCCTGGTGCGCCAGGTGTGCAGCGAGTGCGCCGCCGAGTACAAGCCCGACAAGGAACTGCTGGCCGCCTCGGGCATCACCCACCAGTCGGCGCGCGGCTACAAGTTCCGCATGGGGCGCGGCTGCGGCCGCTGCCGCGGCACCGGCTACCGCGGCCGCCACGCCATCGCCGAGATCCTGACGCTGAACGACGAATTCCGCGAACTGGTGGTGCGCGGCGAGCCGGTGCGCCTGCTGCGCGAATCGGCCGCGCGCAACGGCACCCAGTTCCTGCGCCAGGCGGCGTTGGATGCCGTGAAGCGCGGCGACACCACGCTGCAGGAGATCAACCGTGTCACGCTGGTGGGGTGAGGGGCTGCGCGTCGGGTTGGCTCCCGACCGCGTCGAGCTGGCCTATCGCCGCGGCTGGGGCCGTGAGCCCGAGCCCATCCAGGTCGACTGCCAACGCCAGGCCGGACAGCCCCTGTGGCAGGCCGCCATCGCCGCGCTCGACGGCGCACTCACCGAACTGGGCGGCGAAAGCGGCCTGAGCGGTGGCGCCGCGGTGGTGCTGTCCAACCACCTGGTGCGCTACCAGGTCATGGCCTGGCAGTCCGAGATCAACGGCGCGCGCGAGCTCGAGCAGTTGGCGCGCCTGCAATTCGAGCGCGTCTTCGGTGATGCCACGTCTTCCTGGACGCTGCGCTGCAGCGAAGGCGGCTGGGGCCAGACCAGCCTGGCCTGCGCGGTGGACACCGCGCTGCTGGGCGCCCTGAGCGACTGCATGAGCAAGCACGGCCTGCGCCTGGCGTCGCTGCAGCCACTGCTGATGGCGGCCTACAACGGGTTCAGGCGCTCGTTGCCGCGCAACGCCGCGCTGGCCATCGTCGAACCCGGACGCCTGTGTCTGGGCCTGCTGGCCGACGGCTGCTGGGTCGAGGTGGTCTCACGCCGCGCCCAGGCTGACGCGGCCGAGGCGGTGGAACAGGAACTGGCCACGCTGGCGCCCGAGACCGTGCCCGAGCGCGTGGACGTGCTGCTGGTCGGCGCCGGGGCCAGTTGGCCCGAGGCCGCGACACGGCCGACGCGCCTGCTCGCCCCGGGCGTGGCCGGCATCAGCTCACTGGCCCTGGGCGGGGTGGCCTGATGGCCGCGCTCGACCTCGAACTCGCGCGCCGGCGCCCGGCCTGGCCGCCCTGGCTGGCGCTGCTGGTCGGCATCGCGCTGGTGGCCGACACCGGGCTGCAGTACGTCGAGGCGCGCGACGCCATCGCCGAGATCGAGCAGCGCAACAACGCCCTGGCCGGCCGCGCCCCGGTCGAAGCAGACGTGCCCGAGCAGACCAAACGCGAGCTCGAAGCCGCGCGCCGCGTGCTGCAGGAACTGTCGCTGCCCTGGGAGGCGCTGTTCCGCTCGATCGAGGACGCCGTCAGCGGCGACACCGCGCTGCTGTCGATCGAACCCGATGCCGGCCGGCGCGCCGTGCAGATCGTGGGCGAAGCGCGCAGCTACGCCGCCATCCTGAAGTTCATGGACCGGCTGGATACCGCGCCGGCCCTGGCGCAGGTCCACTTGCTCAACCACGAGATGCGCGCCGAGGCGGCAGAGCGGCCCTTCCTGTTCACGCTGGCCGCCACCTGGAAGGCGGCGCCATGAAGAAGCTGCTGTGGCTGGCGCGGCGCCACGCGACCGAGATCGCCCTGTGGAGCGGCATCGCGCTGGGCGTGCTGGCGCTGCTGGCCGACAACGCCTTGGTGCAGCCGCTGCAGCAGCAACAGCATGCGCTGGAAGCAGCGCAAGAACTGGGCGGCGACGTCGTTCGCCAGCGCGTCGCGGCGGCGCGCGCCGGCACGCCGGCGCAGCAACTGGCCGATTTCTACGCCCACTTCGAGCACAGCCCCAAGCTCACCGAACTGCTGGCCCGCCTGAATCTCATCGCCAAGGCCAGCGGCCTGGAACTCGCGAGCGCCGAATACCGTCTGAGCAGCAGCGGTGGCGAGCAGCGCCTGCAGCGTTACCAGGTGGTCCTGCCCGTGAGCGGCAGTTACAAGATGATCCGCGTCTTCGTCGCGCGCGCCCTTCGGGAACTTCCCACGATGTCTCTTGATCTGGTCCAACTCGAACGCGAAACGATTGGCGACACTACGGTCGAGGCGCAGATCAGCTTCACTTTCCACCTGCCCCGATGAAGGTTTCCCGCACCCGACGCTTCGTCCTCATCTCCGCCGCCCTCGGCCTGCCGATGGTGGTGGCCGGCTGGGTGTTCCAGGGGATGGCCGGCGATGCCCGGGCGCAAGAAGCCACGGCCTTCGAAGCGCAGGCGCGTTCGGCCAGTGCGGCCGAGGCCGCCAGTGCCACGGCGCGAACCGGTGCCACACGCCCGACGGCGCGCGATGCCAAGGCGGCGCTGGCCGCGCTGGACACCGGCCTGATCGCCGGGCGCAGCGCTGCGCCGCCGCCCGCCGCCGATGCC
>JALHPY010000144.1 GCA_022842305.1 Rubrivivax sp. | reverse complement strand
GTGCTGGAGCCGGCGCCGGCGGCGATGTGGGCCGTGTACCTGCTGCTGCTGGTCATCGTGCTGACCGTGGCCTGGGCCTGGCTGGCGCAGATCGACATCATCGCCAAGGCCAGCGGCCGCGTCGTGCCCGACGGGCGCGAGCAGGTCATCGCCAGTCTGGAAGGCGGCATCCTGCGCGAACTGCTGGTGCGCGAGGGCCAGCAGGTGGTGGAAGGCCAGGCGCTGGCGCTGCTGGACCCCACGCGCGTGGAAGCGCAGCAGGCCGAGGGCCAGAGCCGGCGCCTGGCGTTGCAGGGTGCCCTGGCGCGCGCCACGGCCGAGGCTGCGGGCAAGGCGCTGAAGTTTCCGCCCGGACTGCCGGACGAGGTGGTCAGCGGCGAAACCGAAAGCTTCGAGGCGCGCCAGCGGGCGCTGGGCGAAGCGCTGGAAAGCAACCGCCGCAACATCGCGCTGCTGGCACGCGAGCTGGCCATGGCCGAGAACATGGCGGCCAAGGGCCTGATGAGCGAGGTCGAGGTGATGCGCGTGCGCCGCCAGATGAACGACCTCAACCTGCAGACCGCGGAGCGCGTGAACCGCTTCCGCCAGGACGCCAGCGCCGAACTGGTGCGGCTGCGCAACGAACTGGCGGCGGCGCAGGAACAGATGGTGGTGCGCGACGACGTGCTGCGCCGCACGACGCTGGTGTCGCCGGTGCAGGGCGTGGTCAAGCAGATCCGCATCAACACCCTGGGCGGCGTGGTCGGGGCGGGGGCGCCGGTGATGGAAATCCTGCCGGTGGGCCCGCGCGTGCTGGTCGAGGCGCGCGTCAGGCCGGCCGACATCGGCTTCGTGAAGGTCGGCCAGACAGTGCAGATCAAGCTCAGCGCCTACGAGTTCACGGTCTACGGGGGCCTGGGCGGCAAGGTGCAGTCGATCAGCCCCGACGCCATGGGCGACCCCGAGAAGGCGGCGCAGCCCGAAGGCACCTGGTACCGCGCGCTGATCCGCGCCGACAGCAACACCCTGCCCCTGGGTGACAAGCAGCTGTCCGTGCTGCCCGGCATGACCGGCACGGTGGAGATCCGCACCGGCCAGCGTTCGGTTCTGGCCTTTCTGCTGCGGCCCTTGCTCAAGTCACAGGAAGCCTTCCGCGAACGCTGAACGGCTGCCGCGGCCCGCGGCGCCCCCGCGAACCGGGGGTTCAGCGGCTGGGCTGGGCCATGGCCGTGGCCTCGGGCGGTGTCGTTTCCAGCAACTCGGCGGGCTGATCGCTCACCATGTGCACCAAGGCCGCCAGCGAAATGCTGGCGATCAGCACCAGGATGGGCATCAGCAACAGGGGCGGACCCCATTCGTCTGCGGGCTCGCGCTCGGGCTTGTGATCGGACTTCATGCGGTGGGCTCCCTTGTCGGCGGGGCGCAGTCTTCGCGCCCTCTGCGCAGGTTCATGCAATCACCGTGCCCGGCAAAGGCCGCGCTCAAGCCCAAGCCCGCCGTGGTTGGGCCAGCGCCAGGCCAGCCGCGGGTCCCGCACTGTGCCGCCTTGCCAGGCCTTCAGGCGCGCAGGCGGGCGTCCTCGTGGATGAACTCGGCCAGGCGCAGCAGGTCGGAGATGACCACGCTGCGCCGTCCCTTGCCGCTGAAGCCGATCACGCCCGCGGCGGCCAGCGCGGACATCGCGCGGCTCACGGTCTCTTCGGTCATGCCCAGGAAATCGCCGATCTCGGCGCGCGTCATGCGCAGCGTGATGTGGTCGTCGCACTGGCCCAGCCGGCCCAGCGACATGGCCCACTGGTGCAGGAATCCGGCCACCCGGGCGGTGGCCGGCAGCCTGCAGCGCGAGAACATCGAATCATGGCCGCGCGTGATGGCGCGGCTCATCTCAGCATGCAGGTCGGCCAGCAGGGGCGGGTGCTGCACACAGGCCTCGAGCAGTTCCTGGTAGGGCAGGGCCCAGATCTCGCCGACTTCCAGCGCCACGGCATCGCAGGCATGGGTGCCGGCGGCGATGCCGTCGAAGCCCAGCCAGTCGCCGCGGAAATGCACGCCCACCACCTGGCAGCGGCCGTCGGCCGCACTGTTGACGACCTTCAGGAAGCCGGCATTCAGCACGTACAGGTGGGTGAAGCGCGCGCCGCTGCGGTAGACCGCGTCGCCTTCGTGCAGCAAGGTGCGGCGCAGTGGCAGTCGGGCGGCCACCCGCTGCAGCATGACACCGATGTGGCCCAGACCCGTGGCCAGCGCTGCGCCTTCCGGCGCACGGTGCCCGCCGGCCAGGCTGTCGCCGCGCAGCGGGAAGGCGGCGCTGGGGGTCTTGCAGGAAAGGCTGATGTCTTGGGTGGTCTGCACGTCGTGTGCGCGCTGTGCGCGGCGCCATCGTCGCCGCAACCAGCCGCGGCCGACTGTGCGTTGCCGTACGCAGTGGCAGGCAGCGGCGTGCCTAAGGCCGCGCGCGCAGCTGCTTGCAGATGTTGTCGCCGGTCACCGTGAGGCGCAGGCTGCCGCCGTTCCATTCGAGCCAGTTGAGCGTGACGTACTGGTCGATGAAGCCTTCGCCGATCTCGGCGGCGCGTTGCTGCTTGAGCAGGGCCACGGTGCTGAGCAGGCCCTCGCGCAGGGCTTCGGGGCGAAGAGGGGTCGCCGGGCGGGCGGTGGTCGATGCCATGGCTGATGCTCCAGACGGATGCCGCACCTTAACACCCGGCATCGCCCGCCGCACGTGCGTGCGCGCGCGAAGGGCGGTGTTAAGGTCAGGGTCTTCCCGAGCATCCCCTGCACGGGTTGTCGGAGAGTTGGGCATGGCCATCGATTCCCTGCTGCTGACCGCGGCCCGCATCGGCACCTTTGAGCACCAGCGGCCGCTGACCAACGCCAGCGGCTTCTTCTTCGCCCGCGACGAGCGTCTGTTTCTGGTGACCAGCCGCCACGTGCTGATCGACGAGCCCAGCGGCCACCGTCCCAACCGCATCGAGGTCGAGATCCACACCTCGGCCGAGGACCTGGGCCGCTCGGTGCGCTTCTCGATCATGCTGTTCCACGAGGGCAAGAGCCTGTGGCGCCAGGGCCGTGACAGCGGCGGCGAGATCGACGTGGCCATGCTCGAGCTCGACCGCGCCGCGCTGCCCGCGGCGGCCACGCTGTGCTGCTTCACGCCGGCGCACCTGCAACCCTCGCTGGGTGGCGTGGAGGTCGGCACCTCGGTGCTGATCGTCGGCTTTCCGCTGGGCTTTCACGACACGCTGCACCACCTGCCGGTGGTGCGTCAGGCGGTGGTGGCTTCGGCCTTCGGCATGCGCTTCCAGGGCCAGGGTTACTTTCTCACCGACGCGCGCACGCACCGCGGCACCAGCGGCTCGCCGGTGGTCATGCGCGACCAGGCTGCCGCCCCTGGCGCCGCGCTGCCCTGGCGGCTGCTGGGCGTGCACTCGGCCACGCTGGACATGAACGAGCGCGACCTCACGCGCGACGAATCGCTGGGCCTGAACTGCAGCTGGTATGCCGACATGCTGATGACGCTGAGCGAGCCCATGCCGGTGCCGCCCGACGTGGCGACGAAGGCGCCTGCCTTCGTCGCGGTACCACTGCCGCCCAAGGCGGTTTGACCGCGCCTGCGGCGCTACCTGAACAGGCCCAGGCGCTGCGCCTCGAGCGCGGCCTCGGCGCGTGAGCTCACGTTGAGCTTGCGGTAGATCTGCTTGACGTAGTCGGCGATGGTGTGGCGGCTCAGGCCCAGCTGCACGCCGATCTCGGGCAGGGTGTAGCCCTTGGCCACGCGCAGCAGCACTTCGCTTTCGCGGTCGGTCAGGCTGACCGCGGGCATGGCGTTGGCCGTGGGCTGCGGCTTGGCCTTGGCGCTGAAGTAGGCCATCACGCGGCGCGCGATGCTGGGCGACAGCGGCGGCTCGCCCTGGCTGATGCGCTGCAGCTGCTCGGTGATCAGCTCGCGCGGCTGCTCTTTCAGGATGTAGCCGAAGGCGCCGGCCTGCAGCGCCGGGAACAGGTGTTCGTCGTCGTCGTGGATGGTGACCACCACGCTTTGCGCGTCGGGCTGCACGTCGCGCAGCCGCGTGACCACGTCGACGCCGCTGCCGTCGGGCAGGCCCAGATCGACCAGGGCCAGGTCGAACTTGACGCCCTGCACCAGCTCGAGCGCGTCCTGCACGCGCGCCGCCTCGGAGATGGTGGCGCCGGGAAACACCTGCAGCACCAGCTTGCGCATCCAGGCGCGGATCTCGGGCAGGTCTTCGAGCAGCAGGATGGTGTGCATGGCGTGACCGGGTTGCAGCGAGGAATCTTATAAGGGTTCAGGGCGCCTCGGTGGCACGGTCCAGCGGCACGGTGAGACGTATCACCGTACCGTAGCCCGGGCCGCTCTCCACCAGGCACTGGCCTTGTAACTGTTTGGCGCGGTTCTTCATGCTGGCCAGGCCGTGGCCGCGGTCCAGACGGCCGTCGACCTCGTCGGAGATGCCTTCGCCGTTGTCCTGCACCACCAGCTGGAAGTCGCCGTCGGTGATGCCCGCGGTCACCGAACAGTGCGTGCCGCCGCTGTGCTTGATGACGTTGCTGGTGGCTTCGCGCAGGATGCGCGTGGTCTGCACATAGGCACGCGCGCTCAGCGTCTGCGGCAGGTCTTCGGGCGCGTCCCAGCTGCCCTGGATGCCGGCCTGCCCCAGCCGCGCCACGACCTCGGCGCGCCAGTCGCCCAGGGCATCGGCCAGGCGCACCGGCTTGCCGGTGAGGCCGCGCACCGACAGGCGCATCTCCTCGAGCGCTTCGCGCGCCAGCGTGGAGATGCGCTCGGATTCGCTGGTGTGCACGATGGTCAGCAGCTTGGCGCCCAGGTCGTCGTGCAGGTCGGCGGCAATGCGCTTGCGCTCGCGCTCGGTGACCTGTTCGACGCGCAGGTCGGCAAGCTGGCGGTAGCTCTGCTCGATCTCGCTCGTGGCCTGGCGCAGCACCTGCTCGAGTTGCTGCCGGTCGTGCTCTGCATGGTGCAGCGTGTGCCCGTGCTGCTGCACCAGGCGCAGGCCCACCAGCGTCAGCGTCACCGGCACCAGCAACTGCACCGCGCCGGCCCAGCCGGCCGGGCCGCCCTGGCGCAGTGCCAGCAGCTCCGCCAGGCCCGCCGCCGCCGCCGCCGCGAGCATGGCCGCGCTGAGCCAGACCGAGCGCGCATGGCGCTGGTGGTGCAGGTGCCACAGGCCGACGGCCATCACTTCCAGCGCCAGCACGGCGTACCAGAACAGTGCCGCCGCGTGCAGCCGCGCCGGCCCGGCGATGAGCAGCGACAGCACCATCAACGCGCTCTGCAGCTGCAGGCAGCGGTCCATCCAGCGCAGGCGCACGCCCGCCAGGCTCAGCAGGAACTGCAGCGTGGCCCAGGTGATGAAACCCAGCAGCACGCAGAACAGGAACTCGCCCACCGAATGCGCCAGAGGCAGGTGGCGCAGCCACAGGCGCGCGTCCAGCAGCGCCCAGCCCAGCGCCAGCGCGCCGAAGTAGGCCAGGTGGCTTTCGCGCCGGTGCACGAAGCCCAGCGCCAGCATGAAGCTGCCCAGCAGCGCCAGGGTCACGCCCAGCGCCTGCGGTACCGACACCTGCAGCGCCGTCTGGCGCGCGTGCAGGCGCTGCAGCGCCGACAGCGGCCCGATCTGCAGCGCCGACAGGCCACCGGCGCGCTGCCACAAGGCCACCTCCTGCAGGCGATGCCCGGCCAGCTTGATGTCCAGCAGGTTGGCCCCGGGACGCAGCAGCGCCGCCGGCAGCGTGATCAGCTGCGGGTGCTTGCAGTTGTTGGTGTAGGGCTCGACCATGCGCCCGCCGCTGTGCACCAGCTGGCGGTTCAGATAGACCTCGAGGTTGCTGCACACGTGCTGGATGTACAGCGCCAGCAGATCGCCGCTTTCCAGGTTGCCGAAGGGCTGGAACTCGATGCGGTACCACAGCGTGCCGGAAAAGCCGGGCCGCGAGTGCGCCCACAGGTCGGGCAGCGCCACCGGGCTGCCGCTTTCTGCCAGCGCGCTGGCCGCGGCGCCGCTGCTGGCCGGCGCGGCCTGCAGCAACTGGGCCGAGCGCACCGACAGGGTCTGCGCCGCGGCCGGCGCCACGGCGCCGGCCAGCAGGGCGGCCAGGCACAGCAGCAGACCGAGCAGGGCAGGGGGGCGCATGGCGTTCGATTCTGCATGCCGGCCCAGGCTCCCAACGCCGCCGCACTGCGACAATCTGCGCTCACTTCGCACGAGCCCCGCCTTGATCCGCCGCCACAGCTTCGACGCGCCCGACAACCGCCGCCTGGCCCAGCTATGTGGGCCGCTGGACGCGCACCTGCGCCAGATCGAGGCCACGCTGGGCGTGAAGCTTTCGCGCCGCGACGCCTGCTTTCGCATCGAGGGCCCGCGCGAGGCCGTGGCGCGCACCAGCGGCCTGCTCGACGCCCTGTATGAACAAGCGCGCGAACCGCTGGCCGAACGCGCGCTGCAGCTGGCGCTGGTCAAGGCCATGGCCGGCACGCCGCCGCCGCCGCCCACGGGGGCAGATGCCCCGGCCGGCGCCGAGGCTGCACCCGCGGCGCCCGCCCCCGTGGTGCTGCGCACGCGCCACGCCGACCTGAGCGCGCGCACGCCCAACCAGGTGCAGTACCTGCGCCACATGCTCGAGCACGACATCAGCTTCGGCATCGGCCCGGCCGGCACCGGCAAGACCTTTCTGGCCGTGGCCTGCGCGGTGGACGCGCTCGAACGCCATGGCGTGCAGCGCATCGTGCTCACGCGCCCGGCGGTCGAGGCCGGCGAACGCCTGGGCTTCCTGCCCGGCGACCTGGCACAGAAGGTCGACCCCTACCTGCGCCCGCTGTACGACGCGCTCTACGACCTGATGGGGCTGGACCGCGTGACGCGCGCCTTCGAGAAGGGCCTGATCGAGATCGCGCCGCTGGCCTTCATGCGCGGACGCACGCTCAACCACGCCTTCGTCATCCTCGACGAGGCGCAGAACTCCACGCGCGAGCAGATGAAGATGTTCCTCACGCGCATCGGCTTCGGCAGCAAGTGCGTGGTCACCGGCGACGTGAGCCAGATCGACCTGCCCAAGGGCATGGCCAGCGGCCTGGTCGACGCGCGCCAGGTGCTGGCCGGCGTGGCCGGCATCGGCTTCACCGAGTTCACCGCCGCTGACGTGGTGCGCCACCCGCTGGTGGCGCGCATCGTGCAGGCCTACGACCGCGCACGCCTGGGCGACGAGCGCATGGCCGCGCGATGAAGCCGCCGCTGCAGCTGTCGCTGCAGTTCGCCGACGCGCGCCACCGCGCGCTGCTGCCGCGCCACCATGTGGCGCGCTGGGTGCGCGCGGCGCTCGAGCTGCCGGGCCAGATCACGGTGCGCATCGTCGGCGCCGACGAGGCGCGCGCGCTCAACCTGAGCTACCGCGGGCGTGATTACGCCACCAACGTGCTGACCTTCGACTACGAGCACGCACCGCTGGTGCAGGCCGACCTGGTGCTGTGCGCGCCGGTGGTGGCGGCCGAGGCCGCCGGCCTGGGCCTGGCGCTGCCGGCGCACTACGCCCACCTGCTGGTGCACGGCACGCTGCACGCGCAGGGCTGGGACCACGAGGACGACGCGCAGGCACAGGTCATGGAGGCGCGCGAAACCACGTTGCTGCGCGCGCTGGGCCTGCACGATCCCTACGCCTGAAGGCGGCGGCGGAAACATCCGCTTGCACATTGGGTTTGATGCCAGAGAATGGCGGCGGGCCGCGGGCCCACGACAACAATCAGGAGGAAGAGCCCATGAAGAGAATCGTTCCGACGCTGCTGCTGTGCGTGCTGGCCGCGTCGGTGTCGGCGGTGCAGGCGCAGGCGCCCAACGGCATCGACCGGCCGCGGATCGAGGTCACGGTGGTCGACGGCAAGCCTTTCGTGGCCGAGGAAGAGGCGATCACCATCGCGCGCCACGTGGCGCTGGTGTGGACCGCGCCGCCAGGCTACCGCTTCCCGAAGGACGGCATCGACTTCGAGACCAAGGGCAAGGTCAAGCTCAACTGCTTTCCCACGCGCAAGGGCAAGCTGTTCCGATGCGAGAAGCGCGCCCACGTCCGGGGCGACCGCTTCAAGTACGACGTCAAGCTGGTGGACGAGGCCACGGGCCGCGAACTGCCCAAGCTCGATCCGTACGTCAACAGTCAGTAGGCGGCGCCGCAGCGGATTGCGCAAGCAGCTTCGCCAGCCAGGCCAGCGCCAAGCCCAGTTCCGATTCGGCGCCAGCGCCGGTCTCGGCGGCGATGAGCGCGGCCTCGGCGCGCGCCGCGCGCGCCGTTTCCGACCTGCCGGCCAGCCATTCGGCCTCGGCGCGCTTGCACAGCAGCACGCCCAGGCTCAGGCGGTCGGCCAGCGCCACCAGCAGGGCCATGCCCTGGTCCAGGCTGGCACTCGCTGCCGCGTGCTCGCCTTGGCGCGCCTGGGTCAGGCCCAGGTAGCCCAGCACCTGCCCCTCGGCGCGGCGGTCGTCCATGCGCCGTGCCACGACCAGGGCCGCCTCGAAGTGGGCCTGCGCCTGCGGGGTGGGGCCGGCGGCTTCGTGCACCAGTCCCAGGTTGCACAGTACGGCGCTTTCCAGCCGCGCGAAGCCCAGCTCGCGCGCCACCGCCAGCGCCGCCTCGCAGGCGCTGCCGGCGGCGGCCAGCCGGCCCTGGGTCCAGTGGAACATGCCCAGGTTGCAGAGAATGTCGCCCTCGCGCTGGCGGTCGCTCAGCTCGCGCGCGATCGCCAACGCCCGCTCGAAGCTGGCGTGCGCCTCGTCCATCTGGCCCACGCTGGCGTGCAGGTTGCCCAGGTTGCCCAGCAGGCTGCCCTGCAGGCGGCGCAAGCCGGCGCGCCGCGCCTGCGCCAGCGCGGCTTCCCAATGGCCGCGCGCGTGGTCCAGCCGGCCCTGATCGAACTCCGCCGAGCCCAGGCCGTTGAGCGCGGCGCATTCCATCGCCGCCTGTTGCGTGGCGCGCGCCAGCTGCAGCGCGGCCTGCAGCTCGAACCGGGCCGCGTCCACCTGGCCCTCGCGCGACTGCTGGATCGCCAAGTCGATGCGCAGCTGCAGCTCGCAGGCACTCCCGGCTCCGCGCGGCAGGTGGGCCAGGGCGGTTTCGAATTGTCCGCGGGCCTGCGCGCGCAGGCCTTGGTCTCGCAGTGCCATGCCCATGACGGCGTGCGCCTGCGCCGCATCGGCGCCGTCCAGGCCGGGCATGGCGCACACCGCCGCGGCCAGGTCCGCGCCCGCGCGAAAGGGTCCGCGCAGCCCCAGCGCAGCCCAGGCGCCCTCCAGCGCGCCGGCCGCGCAAGCGCAGTCGCCCGCAGCCACCGCGTGGCGGCAGGCCGCGACCAGGTTGTCCAGGTCCACGCAGCCCTGCGCCTGCGCGCGCTGTGGGCCTAAAGCGGCAAACCAGCGCGCGTGCCGGGCCTGCGCCGCCTGCAGCGCCGCTGCGCCGCTGCCGGCGTAGCGGCCCTCGGTGTGCAGGTGCTCGGCGGCGTAGGCCTGCACGCTCATCAGCAGGTCGAAGCGTTCGCCGGCCAGCGGCCGCACGAAGGATTTGTCCACCAGCGACTGCAGCACGTCCACGACCCAGGGCGCTTCGGCCTGGTCGTGCAGGTCCAGCACGGCCTCGGCGGCTTCGAGCGTGAAGCCGCCTTCGAACACCGACAGCTGCGCCAGCGCCGCCTTTTCGGCCGGCGTGAGCAGGTCCCAGGACCAGTCGAAGGCGGCGCGCAGCGTGGCCTGGCGGTCGAGCCGCTTGCCCGCGCTGGCCAGCAGCTTGAAGCGCTCGCTCATGCGCGCCAGCAGCGCGCGCGGCAGCAGCGTGCGCACGCGCGCCGCGGCCAGCTCGATGGCCAGCGGCAGGCCGTCCAGCAGGTGCACCAGCGGCGCCACGGCGGCGCGGTCTTCCGCGCCCAGGCTGAAGTCGCGGCGCGCAGCGGCGGCGCGGCGCAGGAACAGCGCCTCGGCGTCGGGGGGCAGCAGCGGGGCCAGCGCCAGGGCCTCTTCGCCAACGATGCCCAGCACCTCACGCGTGGTCACCAGGAAGCGCGCGTCGGCGGCGCGCTCGAGCCAGCGGCCCAGCGTGGCCTCGGCATGGCGCGCCACCTGCTCGAAGTTGTCCAGGATCACCAGGCAGGGGCCGCGGCCGGCGATGGCGTGGCCCAGCTGTGCCACCGGGTCGTCCTTGCCCAGCGGCACGCCCAGGCCCTGGGCCACGGCCGAGACCACGCCCTCGATCTGGCGCGCCGGGGCCAGGTCGCAGAACCACACGCCGCCGGGGAAGCCGCCCAGCTCGAGCCAGCCGAAATGCGTGGCCAGCCGGGTCTTGCCGCAACCGCCGATGCCCAGCACCGACACCAGCCGCGCGCCGGCTTCGAAGCGCCGCGCCAGTTCTTGCAGCGTGGCCTGGCGGCCGACGAAGGCGTCGCGTTCGGCCGGCAGGCTGTGGCGGATCTCGCGCGCGGGCAGCCACAGCTCGGCCTGCTGCACCACGCGGTAGGCCTTGTCGCCATCGGGCGGCGGCAGCCAGGGTGCGTCGTCGTCGCCGGCCTCGAACAGCTCCAGCGGTTCGGGCAGCCCCTTCAGGCGCCAGTGGCCGTGCGACACCAGGCGCGGCGGCGCTGCCGCCAGCGCGGCCACTGCGCTGGCGGTGAGCAGGGTCTGGCCGCCCAGTGCGGTGGCCATGACGCGTGCCGCCAGGGTCTTGGCCAGGCCGTCCACCTCTACCGGCTTGGCGCCGCGCGCCACGTCCTCGGGCGGGGTTTCGCGCAGCGTGACCGCGCCCACGTGCAGCCCGGCGCGGGCGCGCAGCGGCTGCGCCAGCGCGGCCAGCGCGCAGATCGGAAGAGC
>JALHPY010000143.1 GCA_022842305.1 Rubrivivax sp. | reverse complement strand
CACCGGCCCAGCCGCTGCTGCCCGACCTGATGCAGGTGATGGACCTGCAGCAGGAGCAGGTGGCGCGCACCCTGGGCGAGGGCCACCGCGTGATCCACGGCGCGGCCGGTTCGGGCAAGACCATGATCCTGATCTTCCGTGCGCAGCACCTGGCGGCTGCGGCGCGTCCCGAGCGTCCGGTGCTGGTGATGTGCTTCAACCGCACGCTGGCCACGCGCATCGAGGCCCAGCTGCGCCAGCGCGGCGTGGACGAACGCGTGCAGGTGCGCACCTTCCACGGCTGGTGCCAGGACATGGTGCGCAGCTACCAGCTGGACGCGCCGCAGGGCCTGCGCGGCGACGCCTACTTCGAGGCGCTGGCGCAGGTGCTGGAACGCGCCGTGGACACCGGCCGCGTGCCCGGCGGCCAGTACATGGCGCTGCTGATCGACGAGGCGCACGACTTCGAGGACGCCTGGCTGCGCATGGCCGCGCGCATGGTGGCGCCCGAAACGCAGAGCCTGCTGGTGCTGTACGACGACGCGCAGAGCATCTACCAGACGCGGCGGCGCAAGTTCAACTTCGCCAGCGTGGGCATCGACGCACGCGGCCGCACCAGCATCCTGCGCCTGAACTACCGCAACACGGCCGAGGTGATGGCACTGGCGGTGCAGTGCGCACACAGCCTGCTGCAGGGCGACGGCCTGGTGCATGGCGACGACGAGATGCAACTGGTGCAGCCCGCCAGCGCCGGCCGCCGCGGGCCGCTGCCGGTGCTGATCCTGGCGCGCGACGCGCCGCAAGAGGCCGAGCTGCTGGCGCAACGCCTGCTGCAGGCGCAGGCCGAAGGCGTGGGCTGGCAGGACATGGCCGTGCTGTGCCGCACGCGCGCGCAGATGGGCGCCATCGAAGCCGCGCTGCGCCGCCACCGCGTGCCGCTGGCCAGCATGGCCACGCAGAGCCTGACGCGCCACGACTGGCAGCGCGCCACCGTCAAGCTGCTCACGCTGCACAGCGCCAAGGGGCTGGAGTTTCCCTGGGTGGTGGTGGCCGGCCTGCAGGCCATGCCGCACAAGGGCGAGCCGCTGGACGAGGCGCTGCGCCTGCTCTACGTGGCCATGACGCGCGCCACGCAGCAGCTGCTGCTGTCGGCCCACGGAGATTCGGCCGTGGTGCAGCGCGTGCAGCAGGCGCTGCAGGCGGTGGGCCAGCGTTTTGCTGCGGCGGCCTGATGCGCCTGGCGCGCATCGCCCTGCGCAAGGCGCGCAGCTTCGGGCGGCAGGGCCGCTTCGAGCAGCTGTGGCTGCTGCTGGGCCTGGCGCAACAGGCCCAGCAGCAGATTGGCCGTGCCGTGCGCCTGGCCGCGCGCTACACGCCCTGGGATTCCAACTGCTTTGCGCAGGCCGTGGCGGCGCGGGCTTTGCTGGGCCTGTACGGCGTGCCCTACGCGCTGTTCTTCGGCGTCAAGCGCGCGCCGCAGGCGGCCGCGCTGGACGCCCACGCCTGGGTGGCGGCTGGGCGCGTCCCCGTCACGGGCGGGGCCGGCTTCGGCGAATTCACGGTGGTCGGCTGCTTCGTCGACCCAGGTTCCCAGGGCTCCCGGCACCTAATTTGGTGCACTGCGCTGCTCTGCAACGCATCGAGCCAAGGACGCAATTGCCGGGTGGCTGGCGGCAAGATCGAGTGTCTGTTGGCGGGCAGCAAGTCGAGAGGCTCCTCGCGACCCAAGGCTGCCAGTGGCCGTCACTTCGGTGAACGACCGCTCTACCGTCGAACTTGACCTTCACCCACTCTGGCCAGAGAGTCAGCGACTGGGAAAGCAGCGGGATGGGCGCCCCCACCCGCAAGCAGCTTCGAAGCGCCAAAGGGGAGGCGTCTGCAACCACTTGAACCGGAAAGGAGCGTCCACCACGACGATCACGGGTCTTGGCTTCGATCTGGCAAGGATCGTGCTCCCGGTACACGTGGTCGACGAGCGCGGCCGAGCGGCACTGCGCAAGCAGCTTCGGCGTGATCAGATGACGGCGTGCTCACATTTGGCGCCCATGGGCGGCGCGTCGCGCTGTGTTGCGCCAGGAACTGCGAACACCCGCGCCGCGCTGCCACCCAGGCGCGTCTCCAGCCAAGGCCAGGGCGCCCCGGACCGGCCAGCGCCCGCGGGCGCGCAGCCACGGCCTGGCGTGATCCAAGCGCTTGCGCTCAGGCCAGTCACTCTGTGTGTGCTCGAGTACGGTGCAGCGGAGTCGGCAGCTGTCAAGGGATCGCCGCCGCTGGCGCTTGTCGATCGGCTTGTCACGGCTCGCCGCATCGGTGCAGGCTGCGCCGCCCTCTCACGCGGCCTGCAGCAGCCGGCCGATCTGCGCGCCGAGTTCGATGTCATTGATCGGCCCGAAGTGGTTCAGCTGCACGCGGCCGGCGCGATCGATCAGCACGATGCTGGGCGTACCGCTCAGGCCGTAGGCCTGCATGGTGCGCGGGATGGGCTGCCCTGTGGCGCCGCTGCGGTCGATGGCGATGGGAAACGTCAGGCGGAATTCGTGCACGAACACCTCCAGTGCAGCGCGGTTCATGACCGCGTGGTGCTCGAAGACGCTGTGCAGCCCGACCACCTGCACGCCCCGGCCGGTCAATGTGCGATGGACGTTCTGTGCCTGCGGCGTGCCGTGCAGGACACAGCCCGGACACAACATCTGGAAGGCATGCAGCAACACGACCTGGCCGCGAAGGGCGGCCAGGGTGAAAGGGTGCGGCGTGTTCAGCCAGGCTTCGGCATCGATCTCGGGCGCGTCGGGGGTGGTCATCGGTGGCATGGGTCGTCGTCGCTGCACAGACGTGGGGCGGAAGTGTGGTTGGGCGGCGGTTCCGGGTGGGCACCGCCGCCCGGTGCCGGTCAGCGCAGCACGCTGATGTCGGCGCCGAAGTTGATGTGGAAGGGCGCGCCGTCGATGACCAGTGCGGGCACCGACTTCACGCCGAGGGCTTCTGCCTCCGCGACACGGTTCTTGGCCTGGCCGAGGTGGACGACCTCGACCGCGTAGCGCTGCGGGTCGAGCGCGGCGACGAACTGCTGCTCGGCCGAGACGCAGACCGGGCATCCGGCGTGATAGAAGATGGCTTGGGTGCTCATGGCTGACTCCTTGGGTGCACAAAAGAGCGGGACGGACCCGCGGGTAAGGCACCGGCATGCCAGGGCAGGCCGGTGCGGGGATGCTGCAGCTGGGTCAAGCAGATCGGCGACTTGATCCGGTTACGTAGGACTCCTGAATACACACATCGAAGCAGGTGAGTCGCAAGGGTGGTGGACGGTCGGGCTTTCCGCGCCGCTCAGGCGCGGAGGGCTTGCCAGCGGCCAGCCTGCACGGCGCGGCTGGCAGCCACATGTTCCGGGCAGTCCACACGCAGCAGGCGTGCAGGAAGGGCGGCGCCGACCAGATGGCAGTGGTGCGGGGCCCCGACATCGGCGTGGCGGTGCGCCTCGAAGTGTTCGCAGGTGACGCAGGTGCGAAGTTCAGGGAAGTCCTGGTTGCGCTGCAGTTCGCCGACGAGTTGAAGCAGGCCTGCCAGCAACTGGTCCTGCGTTTGCAGCGGCAAGCTGCCCAGGGCCACCTCGACCACGCCGGACGGCGCGCCCAGGCGCCGGGCCAGGGTGCGGCCCGTCCGCGTCAGCGACAGCGACAGCGCGCGCGCATCGTCAAGGGCTCGGGCCTTCTGCACCCATCCCTTGGCGACCAGGCTGGCCACAGCGTCGCTGGCTGTGGCCGACGTGATGCGCAGTTGTTCGGCCAGCCAACCCAGGCGCGCACCGCTGGCTCTGCCCGCCAGCAGGGCCAGCAGATCGGCCTGGGTGGGCGTCAAGCCTTCGACCGAGGTGGCACGCCAGGCGTCGGACCGCATCACGGCGACCAGACGCCCCAGAACCGCGACCAGGCGCTGTGCCGCCGGCGGAGTGTCTTGCCATAGGGCCTGTTGATCCGGTGCCATGGGCCGAAGTCTAGTACGGGTGGCGATAGTTGTACAGGACTCCTAACTAAATGGCAGACACCTCAACCCGCGGGGTCGATTCAGTGCAATCGCACACCTTGAGACCCCTGGATCCGGGCGCAGTGATCAGACCGCAGTTGCTGCGCCCCTGATGCCGCTTGCAGCGACACGCGGCGAGCGACCGCACTGGAGGATTGGTCGGTGCCACCTGTCACAGAGCCGCGTCTGTTGCACTTGGAATCCGGTCATTCGAGTGCCGACCTTCTTGCTCCACCAAGGACAGGAAGTGGCCGACCGGGTGAGCTCAGCGCCCGGTGAAGCGGTCGCTGCTCTGCGCCGATGGACTCAAGGACTTCGAGCGCACCACACTACCGCGCCGGCGTCTTGAAGGCCTCCCGGATCAGCTGCACCGCCTGGGGCGAATCCCATTCCTTGGCGCCACGGACCTTGGCGCGCACGCGGCCCTGGGCATCGACCATCACCGTCAGCGGAATGGTGTTGGCGCCCAGCATGTGTTCCATCTCGAGCTGGCGGTCGATGTAGTGGGTGATGGTGGCGTTGGACTGCCTGAGCCAGGCCATCGCCTTGTCGCGGTAGTCGTCGATGGTGATGCCGATGAGCGTGGCCTGGCCGGCCGCGCCGCTCCAGGCCAGGCGTTCCAGCGACGCCATCTCGGCCTTGCAGGGCCCGCACCAGCTGGCCCAGACGTTGATGATGAGCGGCTGGCCGCGGTAGGACGACAGCGCCCGCGAAGGCCCGTTCAGCCCGTTCAGGTGGGCCTCGCGCAGCGGCTGGCCGACGGGCACCTCGCCCGGCGTGGCGGCCTGCGCCTGCGGCTGCCACAGCGTGCTCATCCACGCCAGCGGGGCCGCCAGCAGCGCCCTGCGTCCGGTTTGCATCTGCCGCTTGCCCATCGCCCTGCCTCGTTCCTGTTCCACCGCGCCGCGCGGTGGCGTTATTGTCCGGCCGGCAGGGACGAACCCCCTGGAGGTACGGGAATGGACGCATTGCAAGGTCTGCGCGTGCTCGAGCTGGGCCAGCTGATCGCCGGGCCCTTTGCCGGCAAGACCCTGGCCGACTTCGGTGCCGACGTGATCAAGATCGAGCCGCCCGACGGCGGCGACCCGCTGCGCACGTGGCGCCTGCTGCGCGACGGCACCAGCGTGTGGTGGCAGCTGCAGTCGCGCAACAAGCGCTCGGTGGCGCTGGACCTGCGCTCTTCCGAAGGCCAGGCCGCAGTGCGCGCGCTGGCGGCCGAGGCCGACGTGCTGATCGAGAACTTCAAGCCCGGCACGCTGGAAGCCTGGGGCCTGGGCTGGGAGGCGCTGCACGCGCTCAACCCGCGCCTGGTGATGCTGCGCATCTCGGGCTATGGCCAGACCGGCCCCTATGCCAGCAAGCCCGGCTTCGGCGTGCTGGGCGAGGCCATGGGCGGCCTGCGCCACCTGACCGGCGAGCCCGGCCGCGTGCCGGTGCGCACGGGCGTCTCGATCGGCGACACGCTGGCGGCGCTGCACGGCGTCGTCGGCGTGCTGATGGCGCTGCGCCACCGCGACGTGAACGGCGGCCAGGGCCAGGTGGTCGACGTGGCCTTGTACGAGAGCGTGTTCAACGTGATGGAAAGCCTGCTGCCCGAGTACGACGCCTTCGGCGCCGTGCGCCAGGCCGGCGGCAGCGCCCTGCCCGGCATCGCGCCCAGCAACGCCTACCGCTGCGGCTGCGGTGCCTGGGTACTGGTGGGCGGCAACGGCGACAGCATCTTCCGCCGCCTGATGCAGGCCATCGCCCGCGCCGACCTGGCCGCCGACCCGGCGCTGGCGCACAACGCCGGGCGCGTGGAGCGGGTGGACGAGATCGACGCGGCCATAGGCGCCTGGACCGGCCAGCGCAGCATCGAACAGGTGATCGAAGCGCTGGACGCCGCCGGCGTGCCCGTGGGCCGCATCTACACCGTGGCCGACATTGCGCAGGACCCCCAGTACCGGGCGCGCGAGATGATCCTGCAGACGCAGGACGCGGCCGGGCACCCCATCAAGCTGCCCGGCTTCGTGCCGCGCATGACGGCCACGCCCGGCCGTCTGGCGCACCCGGCGCCGGGCCTGGGCGAGCACAACGACGAAGTGTTGGGCGCCCGCGGCTGGCCGGTGCGCGGCGGCTGAGCATCGCCCCGGGCGGGGCGACCGGCGCGCCGGGGCTACACCCGGATGTGCTGCACCGGGATGTAGCTCTCGTTGCTGATGCCCACCATGCCGCTCTTGTCCTTGCGCGCCAGCATGGCCGCCAGCTTCTGCTGGTTGACCTCGAGCATGCCGTGGTGGTTGGCCAGCGCCGGGATCCAGAAGCGGTGCGCGTGCACGACGCGGCGGGCCTGCTCCTGCAGCGGGCCCAGGTGGCGCTTGACGGCGATCTCGACCTGGTCCTGCCAGCCGGGCTCGCCGAAGCGGCTGTCGAAGATGGTGTTCACCATCACGCTGGTGGGCGCGCAGCAGATCAGGTAGGCGCCGACCACCGGGCAGATGTCGAAGATGCCGGCGTCCACGCGCGTCAGCATCGCCCGGTTGGCGGCGTTCTTCTCCTGCACGTCACGCACCACGATGCGCAGGATGTTCATGAGCTTGAGCAGGTTGGCCGTCAGGCCGATGGCGGCATTGCTGGCGGTGCCGCCGTCGGCCAGCGTGGCGGCCAGCTTGCTGCCGAATTCGGCCAGGCTGACCGACATCGCGTAGACGTCCTGGTTGCGCTCGCGCTCCAGGAAGCGCGTCAGCGCCTCCAGCGCCGCCGCCGGCTCGGCGCTGGCCAGGCTGCCGCTGATGTGCTGGCGCGCCGATTCCAGGCGCCATTGCCCGCGCAGCGCGTTCTTGGCGTTCCAGGCCGCGGCGCCGCCCGAGAAGATGACGCCGACGAAGGGCGTCAGCGACGCCGCCAGCTCGCCCATGAAGTCGGGCAGGATGCCGGCCAGCTCGGTGGCGACCTCGGCCGCGATCTCGGGCGGCACCACGCTGTCGAACAGATCCCGGGCCAGGCCCGAGCTGCTCACCGCGCCCTGGATCGCGCTGGCCACCTGGCCGGCGTTGGCCGCGGCCCCGAGCGTGTTGAAGCTCGTGCCCCACTTCTGCTGGCCCAGCTTGTCGCGCAAGCCCGGCCGCCATTCGAGCCGCTTGCCGGCGAACAGGTCGACGACGATGGCGCGCGACTCGTCGCGCAGCTGCGACAGGCCCACGCGCTCGATGCCGCTCATGGCGGGGCTCAGGCCCGCCAGCTCGGCGTACAGGGCCTCGACCGCGCGGTGGCGGTTGCGCACGCTGCTGCGCCAGGCATTGCCCTTGGACTGCATCCATTTGAGCAGGGCGCCACTCAGCGCCTGCTTGTCGGCGTCGCTCTTGCTCAGGTGGTACTGCTGCAGCGCGGTGTCCACTGCCTTGAGCAGGGTGCTGCGCACCGACATCGCGCCGCCGTTCGTCAGGCTCATCCACTGCGCGTGGCTCATGATCTCGCTCATCGAAGCCTCCCGTGATGCGGGGCAGGCCCGGGCGGCCAGCGCTGCGGGCCTGTACAAAGCATAGTTCCGGGAAGCCTGTCGGGCCACCCCAAGGATCGCTTAGGGTGACCGCTCGAAATTGGTGAAGCGCACTGACAGGGTGGCCACGTAGACCTCGCGCAGAAAACTGGCCAGGCCGGCGATCAGCGCCAGCATCGCGGCGATGAACAAGGCCCCGGCGAACCACTTCAGGTCGGTGGCGAAGAAGGCGTCGACGAACAGCGTCGTCACCACCAGGCACACCAGCAGCGCCGCGCCGGTGCAGAAGTTGATGGCCCAGCTGGCCATGTGGCGGCGCTTTTCCAGCTTGTGCAACTCGTCCTGCGCTGCGGCGCGTGCCTCGGCGCCCAGTGTGTGCCAAGCCTGCTCGAAGTAGCGCGCGCGGTCGATGATGCGCGCCAGCCGGTTGGCCATCACCGCCAGCAGCGAGGCCACGCCCGTGAGCAGGAACACCGGCGCCACCGCCAGCTGGATGGCGTGGACGATGACGGGCACGTCGGTGTCGGGTCCGATCATGGTGCCGCCAGCAGCGTGTCGATGTCGGCCAGGAAACGCTGCACGTCGATCGGCTTGGTCCAGTAGTCGATGAAGCCGGCGGCGCGCGCCGCGGCGATGTCCGAGGGCGTGGCGTTGGCCGACAGCGCCACGCAGCGGATGGCCGCGGTCAGCGGGTGGGCGCGCAGGCCGCGCAGCACGGCCAGGCCGTCGATGTCGGGCAGCTGCATGTCCACCAGCATCAGGTCGGGCTGCAGCTGGCGCGCGCGCCGCAGGCCGCTCAGGCCGTCTTCGGCCAGCTCCAGCGTGACGCCGGGGCGGTGCGCCAGGATGGATTCGACCAGCATGGCGTTGACCGGGTTGTCCTCGATGTAGAGCACGCAGGTCCGGGGCGTGGCGGCCGGCGTGACCGCGGGTGCGGTGGCCGGCCCGGCCGCGGGGGCCGCGGCCAGGTCATCGGGCCCGGCCGCGGGCAGGTGCACGATGAACTCGCTGCCCACGCCGGGCTGGCTGCGCGCCTCGACCTGCCCGCCCATGTGCTCGACCAGCACCTTGACGATGCTCAGGCCGATGCCGCTGCCCTCCACGCCAGAGGACTCGGCGCCCAGGCGGTTGAAGGGCTCGAAGGCGTGCTGCAGGCGCTCGGGCGCGATGCCCTGGCCGGTGTCGGCCACGTGCAGCGAGACGCGCGCGCCCGCGGCCTGGCTCCACAGCCGAACTTCGCCACCCGGGCGGTTGTACTTGATGGCGTTGGACAGCAGGTTGATCAGCACCTGGCGCAGGCGCACCGGGTCGGCCATCACGCAGCCCGGCAGCGGCCCGCGCTGCAACGCCAGGCCCAGCGCTTGCGCGCTGGCGGCCACCAGCGGCAAGGCGGCGTCCGCCACCGCGGCGCAGGCCACCGGCTGGTGCTCCAGGCGCAGCTCGCCGACTTCGGCCCGCGAGAGTTCGAGCACATCGTCGATCAGCGCCAGCAGGTGCTGGCCGGCGTCCTCGGCATGCGCCAGCCAGTGCGCGCGCGTGGCGGCGTCGGTGCGCTCGCCCCCGGCGCGCAGCAGCTGCGTGAAGCCCAGCATGGCGTTGAGCGGCGTGCGCAGCTCGTGGCTGATGCGCGACATGGCCTGCGACTTGGCCTGACTCTCGGCCACCGCCACCTCGCGCTCGCGCACCGCCTGCGCCGACAGCTGGGCCTCGGTGCTGTCCCAGTTGACGCCGATGCGGCCATCGGGCCGGCCCTGCTCGTCGTAGCCGGGCACCGAGTGCGAGGTGATCCAGCGCACCTGGCCGTCGGGCCAGAGCACGCGGAAGACATGGCGCCAGGGCTGGTCCTCGCGCAGCATCAGCGCCTGGCGCGCCATGACCTCGGCGCGCTCGTCGGGATGCAGGTAGCTGGCGATCTCGGCGGCACTGACGCGGCGCCCCAGCGATTCGATGCCGCGCAGGCGGAACATCTGCGCGTCCCAGACGCCGCCGTCCTGGCCCTTGGTGGCGGTCCAGGTGCCCAGGCCCAGGGCGTGCGTGGTCAGCGTCATGCGCTCGACCGTCTCGCGCAGCTGGCGCATGGTGCGCTGCTGTTCGGTGATGTCCAGGGCCACGCCTTCGGCGCGCATGGCCAGGCGCGGGCCCACGGCGTCGAGCTTGCCGCGCACCACCAGCCAGCGCACCGCACCGTCGCTCTGGCGCACGATGCGGAACTCGATCTCGGCCTCGCCCGGGCCGCGGCGCCACCAGTCGGCCAGGCTGGCGCGCACGCGCGCTCTGTCGTCGGGGTGCACGCACTGGCGCAGCCAGTCGCGCAGCGGCAAGGGCCCGGCCTGTGCGTCCAGGCCCAGCAACGCGTACATGCGCGGGTTCCAGCGGGGCAGCGCGGCGTCGAGCTGCACCGACCACAGGCCCAGGCGCGCGGCTTCGGCCGCGGCTTCCAGGCGCCGGGCGCTGGCCAGCGCCCGGCGGTTGTCTTCGACGCGCTCGGTCACGTCGAGCATCACGCCGACGAAGCCCAGCGGATTGCCCGCGCCGTCGCGTTGCAGCGCGCGGCGCATCAGCACATGGCGCCAGCCGCCGTCGGGGCGGTGGTAGCGCAGCTCCATGTCGCTGGGCTCGCCGGTGCGCAGCGTGTGCTCCAGCGAGTTAAGCACCAGCTGCAGGTCGTCGGGATGCAGCTGGCTGCGCGCCACGGCCGGTGGCACGCCTTCGGCGTTCCAGGCAATGCCCAGCGCGGCGCAGCCGCGCTCGTCGACGAACACCCGGTCGCTGGCCAGGTCGTGGCGCCACAGCGCGATGTGGCCCAGCTTGAGCGCCACGTCCAGCTCGGTGCGCAGGCGCTCGGCGCGGTTGGCCAGCTCGTAGACGTCGGTGTCGTCGGTGTTGGTGCCCAGCACGCGCTGCGGCCGGCCCTGGGCGTCGTGGAAGACCTTCCAGCGCGTGTACAGGTGGCGCACCTGGCCGTCGCGGCGGCGCATGCGCAGGCGCTGCGTGTGCGGCCCCGGTGTGGCCAGGCTGGCGACGAACTCGCCCTCGCGCCGGTCTTCGCTGAAGATCATCTCCAGCACCTCGGCATAGGCCGGGGACGGCATGTCGGCCGCGCCCGCGGCCGGCGCGGGCAGGCCCCAGATGCGGTACATGTGGCGGTCCCAGGTGCCGGCCATGGTGGCGGCGTCGCGCTCGAACACGCCGGTGTCGCTGAATTCCTGCACCATGTCCAGCCGTTCCTGCAGGCTGCGCGCGCGCGCCTCGGCCGCGGCCAGGGCCTCGGGCCTGGCCAGCTCGGCGCTCAGGGCCCAGCCACCGCCGTCGGCGGCGGCCACGTGCAGTTGCCAGGCGGCGTGCGGCGGCGGCAACTCGAACACGCCCGCGGCCAGAGCCCGGCCGCCCAG
>JALHPY010000142.1 GCA_022842305.1 Rubrivivax sp. | reverse complement strand
CTGCCCGCTGCCGGGCGCCTCGTCCTCGGCGCGCCAGATGCGGCGCAGCGCCTGGCAGGCGATCCAGTGGGCGCTGCCGCCGTCGTCGATCAGCGGGCCGCGGCCGCCGGCGCGCTGCAGCGTGCCGTCCCCATCGATGAAGGCGGCGATGGAGCCGGTGCCGGCGCAGACCACGTAGCCCGCGCCGGGCGCGAAGGCGGCGTGGCAGATCAGTTCGATGTCGCTCATGGCGCGCACGGCGGCAGGGGCGATGGCGAAGGCCTGGCCGGCCAGCGCGGCAAAGGCCGGCGCCTGCGCCGCGTCGAAACCGGTGATGCCCGCCACCAGCGCGCGCACCGGGCCGGTGGCGGCGGCGATGCCGGCCAGCGTGGCCGCCAGCTGCGCCCGGCCGTCGTCGCTGTGCAGCTGGGCGCCGGACAGTCCCGGCGCCTCACCGCCGCGCCCCGGCGCGCCGCCAGTCCCGGCCAGCGCCCAGCGCGTGCCGCTGCCGCCGGCATCCAGGCCCAGCGCGGCAACGGCATCGGTGCGGCGGTCTTGCATGGCCGGCATTGTGTGGCCGGTGCCGCGGCGCTCAGGCGCCCAGCTTGTCGGCGTCCAGGTAGGCCAGCCGGAATTCCTCGAAGCTCATGTGGTCAGCGGCTTCCAGCGCCGCGCGGCGCTCGAACGACTGCTGCGTCATGGCCTCGAAGGCGGCCTGTTGCGCGGCGCTCCAGGGCTGGGCCAGCAGCTGGTTGCGCGTCTGCTCGGCCTGGGCCCGGATGAAGGCGGTGTAGGACTTGTTGAAGTCGGCCTCGATCGTGGCCAGCGCCCGTGCCGACGGCAGCGTGGCCGGCGCCGCCAGCGCGGCACGCGCCGCGGCCAGTGCGGCGGCGTGCTCGCTGCCGCCGTGGGCCGCGTCCATGGCCGCGGCGATGGACTCGCAGTCCTGCAGCAGCTCGGCCGCCCAATCCAGCAGCGGCACCATCAGGCCGTCGCGCTCGAGCTCCAGCCCGGGCTCGCGCCCGAAGGCGGCGCTGCGGTGCTGGTTGCGGCCCAGGGCGGCGATCTCCTCGGGGGTGTCGGGCGGGCTGTCCTGCAGCAGGCAGTGCAGCAGGAAGACGTCGATGAAACGCATGGTCGAGCCCGCGATGCCCACCGGCACAAAGGGGTCGAGGTCCATGCAGCGCACCTCGACGTACTCGACGCCGCGCTCGCGCAGCGCGTGCAGCGGGCGCTCGCCCACGCGGATCACGCGCTTGGGGCGGATGGTGCCGTAGAACTCGTTCTCCATCTGCAGCAGCGCGGTGGACAGCTGGTTGTATTCGCCGCCCAGGTTGCGGATGCCGATCCGCTCATAGGCCGGGTAGGGCCGGGTCATGGCGTCGTGCAGCGAATCGGCGTAGCCGTCCAGGCTGTTGTAGCTGACGGCCAGCTGCGACTGCGCCTCGCTCTGGTAGCCCAGCCGGCCCATGCGCAGGCTGGTGGCGTTGGGCAGGTACAGCGTGTGCTCGCTCAGGCGCTGCAGGCCGTGTTCGCGCCCGGCCACGAAGCTGGGGCACACGGCCGGGCTGGCGCCGAACAGCACCAGCAGCACGAAGGCGTGGCGGCGGAAGTTGCGGATGAGCGCGAAGTACTCGTCGTTGGTCAGGCCCGGCAGCGACCAGTTGTAGTGGATGCCGCTGATGGTCTGCATGCGCCGGCCGTAGCGGTTGCCCAGGCCCACGCGGTAGACGCTCTTGGCGCGGCCGATGTTGCTGTTGCCGTAGCGGCCGATGGGGATGGTCTCATCCGGGGGCAGGCCGCAGGGCATGCTGCCCACCCACAGGCGCTCGTCGCCGCTGCCGTGGCGCGGGTCGGACAGCGCGCGGTAGACGAACTGGTGGATCTCGGTCAGCTCGTCCAGGCAGGCGGGCACGCTGTCGTGCACGCCGGTGATCAGCTCGAGCTGGCTTTCGCAGTAGTCGGTGGTGATGCGCGGGTGCGTCAGCGGCGAGCCCAGTGCGGCCGGATGCGGTGTGAGCGCCAGCGCGCCGTTCGGCCGGGCGCGCAGGCTTTCCTTCTCGATGCCGCGGCGCATGGCTTGCAGGCGCTCGGGGCTGATGCTGCGCAATCGGTCGACCAGGGTCATGCAGGCACTTTCGGTTCGAATTGGTTGTGAAGGGTAAGCGTTCAGCCGAAAACATGCAGCCGACGCTCAGCATAGCTTGACACGGCGAAGCGGCGCGGGCAGGCGCCGCCGCGGGTGGGTCACGGCGCGGGTGTAAGGTCGGGGGTTATCTCTTCCACTACCCGAAATCACCACCATGAGCCTGTTCAGCACCATCCTCTCCAAGCTGGGTTTCGGCCAGAAGACCGATCCCGCCGCCCCGAAATCGGCGCCGCCTGCTGCTGCGCCCGAGGCGCCGCGCGAAGCCCCCGCCGTCGCAACGCCCGCCGCCGTGCCGGCCATGGCGCAGGTGGATGTGGTGGCCAAGCTCGAAGCCTTGGCGGCGGCCAATTCGCAGAAGCTCAACTGGAAGGTCTCCATCGTCGACCTGCTCAAGCTGCTGGCGCTGGACAGCAGCCTCGACGCGCGCAAGGGCCTGGCGGTCGAACTCGGCTGCCCGAAGGACAAGATGGGCGACTCGGCGCAGATGAACATGTGGCTGCACAAGACGGTGCTGCAGAAGCTGGCCGACAACGGCGGCAACATCCCCAAAGAGCTGCTCTAGACCGCTGCCGGGCCGAGGCGGGGCCGCTCAGGCCTGCCCGGGCCCGGCTGCGCGTGCGATCGCATGCCACCCACCCCCTCCGGCCCCGAAGAAGACGGCCTGGCGCTGCTGTCGCCCGCGCTGCGCAGCGTGGCCGAGCGTGGCGTCGAGCGCCGCTACCGCCGCGGCAGCATCCTCATGCACGAGGGCGACCCCGGCGGTACGCTGTACTTCATCGTGCGCGGCCGGCTGCGCGCCTATTCGGCGCGCCAGGACGGGCAGGAATTCACCTTCGGCCTGTACGGCCCGGGCGAATACATGGGCGAGCTCAGCCTGGACGGCGGCGAGCGCTCGGCCAGCGTCATCGTCGAGCAGGCTGCCACCTGCCGCATCGTCACGCGCCAGACGCTGGAGCAGTGCATCGCGGCGCGGCCGGAACTGGCCTTCGAACTGCTGACCAAGGTGATCCACCGCGCGCGCAGCCTGTCGGCGCGGGCGCGCGACCTGGCGCTGAGCGACGCCTACGGCCGCCTGGTGCTGTTGCTGTGCGAACAGGCACTGCCCCAGGCCGACGGCACGCGCTGGCTGCCGGCGCCGCTGACGCAGGAGCAGCTGGCGCGCCAGGTGGGCTGTTCGCGCACCATGGTCACCAAACTGCTGGGCGACCTGGTCAAGGGCGGCTACCTGCGCCAGGACCAGAAGCGCTGGCGCGTGCTGCGCGCGCTGCCGCCGAAATGGTAGATCGGCGGCAGCGCTACTGCACCAGGGCCAGCATCGGCGGCAGCGCAGCCACGCGCGCCAGCAGTTCGCGAATGCTGTGCGCACCGCACTTCTGGCGCAGCTGGCCGATCTGGGTGCGGATGGTCGACAGCTGCACGCCCTTGGCCAGCGCGATGTCGCCCGGGCGGCGCCCGGCCAGCAGGCCTTCCAGCACCGCGGTCTCGGCCGTGGTGAAGCCGTGCAGCCGGGCGAAGCTGTGCACCGCCAGGTCTTGCGTGCGGCGCGACTGCGGCAGCGACACCAGCGCCGCGCCGTCACCCACAACGCCCAGCGGCAGCACCGCCACGGTGACGGCGTGCGCGCCGCTGCCCAGCGTGAGCATGCGGCGCAGGCCGCGCTGGGTGGCGCCGTGCAGCGCGTCCAGCAGCGCCGCCGAGTCGGCCGCGCTGCGCGCCAGCAGCCGGCCGCAGTCGATGCGCAGCGGCGCCTGATCGTCCAGCGCAGCGTGCGCCAGGCGGTTGGCGTGCAGCACGCGCGCGCCTTCGCCGACCACCAGCATGCCATGGCCGACGTGGTCCAGCGACTGCGCCAGCCAGCGTGCCAGCGGCGGCTCTGCCATGAAGGGCCGCATGGGCTCGACACGCGGCGGCAGGGGCAGGCTGGCCTGGGGCAGCTGGTACAGGGTGGTCATCATGGTGGGGCTCCCGGTAGTGGCGGGCCAAGTGCTCGGGCCCAGGCTTGCCACGTTATGGGGATGCCCCCGCCGCAGGCTGTCAGTGCGCTGCAGCGCATTTGTCAATATTGACGCTCAATCGTCGGGCGGCGCGCCCGGCGGTGGCGTGTCCAGCGCCTGCACACTGGCGCGCAAACGCCACAGCAGCAGCAGCGCCGGCAGCGCCAGCACGGTGCTGATCAGGAAGAAGGGTGGCCAGCCGATGCTTTCGGCCAGCACCCCGGCCAGCGGCCCCACCCAGACGCGGCCGACCGAGGCAAAGGCGCTGAGCAGCGCGTACTGCGTGGCGGTGAAGCGCTGGTTGCACAGGCTCATCATGAAGGCGACGAAGGCCGCCGTGCCCATGCCGCCGGTGATGTTCTCGAAGGCCACCACCATCAGCAGCCCGCCGTCCACCGGCGTGGGCGCGGCCAGCTTGACGAAGCCCCAGTCGAAGGGTGGCAGCGTGGCCCCCGGCAGCACACCCTTGCCCGACACCGCCAGCCACCAGAAGCCCAGGTTGCTGAGCATCTGCAGCACGCCGAAGAGCATGAGCGAGCGCCACAGCCCCAGCTTGAGCATCAGCGTGCCGCCCAGCAGCGCGCCGCCGATGGTGAGCCACAGGCCGATGACCTTGTTGACCACGCCCACCTCGGCCGAGGTGTAGGCCATGCTCTTGAGCAGGAAGGGCGTCATCAGCGAGCCGGCGAAGGCGTCGCCCAGCTTGTACAGCACGATGAACAGCAGGAAGGCGGCCGCGCCGCGCTGGCTGAAGTAGCCACGCACGCCGCCCAGCAGGGTCTCGAAGCGCGCGCGCCGCGCCACCCAGGCGGCCAGCGGCAGCGTGAAGCCGATGCCCAGCAGCAGCGCCGCCAGGTCCACCCAGCGCTGCTGCAGCGGCGCCGGCAGGCTGCTGCCGGCCAGCAGCGGCCCCAGCAGGGCCGAGGCGATGCCCGGCGCCCAGCGCTCGCTGGCCCACACGCCCGCGGCCACCGCGACCAGCATGGCGGCGAAGCCGCGCAGGTCGTGCGCCGCGCTGGGCGGGCGCACGCGCTCGGGTGGCAAGGGTGGCAGTGGCGGCAGGATGAAGGCCGAGAGCACTGCCGCACCGGCCATCAGCACCGCCATGAAGCGGTAGACCTCGGGCCAGGTCCAGCCGCCGCCCTGGTTGGGGTCGGTCCAGATGAGCGCGATGCCGCCCGACAGGATCATCGCCAGCCGGTAGCCCATCACGCCCAGCGACGCACCCAGGCCGCGCTCGGGCGGCGCCAGCAGGTCGGTGCGGTAGGCGTCGATCACCACGTCCTGCGAGGCCGAGAGGAAGGCCACCGCCAGCGCCAGCAGCGCGAAGGCGCGGATGGCGTCGCGCGGCGCAGTAGAGGCCAGCACCCACAGCGCCGCGGCCAGGGCCAGCTGGGTCAGCACCAGCCAGCCGCGGCGGCGCCCCAGCCAGGGCAGCTCGAAGCGGTCCATCAGCGGCGCCCAGAGGAACTTGAAGGTGTAGGGCAGGCCCACCAGGCTGAGGAAGCCGATGGCCGCCAGGCTCAGGCCCTCGACCGTCAGCCAGGCCTGCATCGCCTGGCCGGTGAGGGCCAGCGGCAGGCCCGAGGCGAAACCGAGCAGCGCGACGACGGCGAACCGGTGCAGCGCCGCCAGGCGCCGGGTCAGTGGCATGCGGCCGATTCTAGGGAGGCCGCCGTGCGCCCTCGCGGCCTCAGCTGGTGGGCGCCGAAGCCGCCGGTGCTGCGGGTGCCGCCGTTGCCGGCGCCGGCACCGCCTGTTGCTGGTAGATGGCCTGCGCCAACGCCAGCAGCGTGGCGCGCGGCAGCTTGCCCACCAGGGCGTAGCCGGCGCCCTCTTCGACCCAGTAGAACAGGCCGAGCTCGCCCTGCTGCTCATACCGGAAGGCGGCCTCAGTGCCATCTTCGGGCTTGCGCAGGTAGACGGTGACGCGCTGGCCCTGGGCGTCCTGGTACATCAGCTGCGCGCTCTTGCCGGGGCCGTCGGGCAGCAGCCGCCCGCCCACCAGGTCAAAGCCCAGGGCGTGCAGGTCGAACAACTTCACCGGCACCTCGATGCGCCGCGTGAGCCAGCGCGACAGATGCTCTTCCTGCGCCTTGACCTCCACCGGGTGGCGCGGCTCGACGGTGTACACGGCGTGGGCACGCGCCGCGCGCTGGACCCAGCCCTGGGCCGTGCCACCTGCCAGCTTGACCTGCAAAGCGGCCATCTGCCGCTCCTGCCAGTGCCAGGCGCCGGCGCCCCCGGCCAGCGCGCCCGTGAGCAGCAACCCGGCCACCGCGGCAGCCAGGGCCCAGCGCGGCGTGCGCAGTGGGCGCCAGACCGCGGCGCTCAGGCGCGGCGGCACCGGCTCGTCGGGCTGGCGCGCGAACAGCTCGCGCAGCGCGTCGCGGTCGGCTTCCCAGCGCTTGACGCGCGCGGCGTCCTCGGGGTGCTGCTGCAGCCAGGCCGCCACCTGCTGCTGGCTGGCGGCGTCAAGCTCGCCGTCGACCCAGGCGCTGAGTTGTTCTTCTGTCACTTGCTCGGTCATCACGTTCATACCACCCGTCTCAGCGAAGGGGCCCCTGGCCGCACCTCGCCATCCAAGAAGCGCCGCAGCGTGGCACGCGCCCGGCACACCCGTGACATCACCGTGCCCACGGGGATGTTCATCACTTCGGCCACCTCGGCATAGCTGAGCTGCTCGACGCACACCAGCAGCAGCGGTTGCCGCTGCTCGGGCGACAGCAGCGCCAGCGCCGCCCGCAGATCCAGGCGCAGGCCCACGTCCTGGCCCTGGTCACCGCCCGCTTCGTCCTGCACACGCTGCAGGTCCTCGGGGTCGGTGACGGTCATGCGCGATTCGCGCCGCAGCGTGTCGAGGTGCGCGTTGTGGGCGATGGACAGCAGCCACACGCCCATGTCGCGGCGCGGGTCGAACTGGCGCCAGTGCGACAGCGCGCGTTCCAGCGTCTGCTGCGTCAGGTCATCGGCCACGCCGGGGTCGTAGGCCAGCGATCGGGCATAGCGGCGCAGACGCGGGATGGCGTCGAGCAACTGGCTGCGAAAGGCCGGCGGGGCTTCCATGTTGGACATACGCGTGGGGGTTCCCGGTTATTCCGCCGGGGCAGGCGGCGGCCCGCGCATCGTGGCATGGATCACGATCTGCGCGCCGGTGCGCGCGTGGCGCCCGGCGGCTAGCGCACGGTCTCGACCCGCAGCAGCACCGCGCCGAAGGCGTCGGAACAGCTGGCCGCGCCGGGCTGGCCGCAGCCCTTGGCCGGCGTGCCGTTGGACAGCACCCATTGCAGGCGCGCCCGGCCCTGCTCGTCCAGCAGGGTCTTCACGAAGGGGCCGGCGCGCTCGCCGGGCAGGCCCGACAGGTCGCGCGGCGCGTCGGTCACCATCACCAGCAGGGTCTCGGTGCCGGGCGGGCCGCCGGCCACCAGCTCCCAGCCGGCGCCCGGCAGCGCCACGGCCTGGCCGCCGCGCACGCGGTTGTCGCGCGCCAGCTCGTTGGGGTAGAGCAGGTACAGGCTGCGCCCGTCACTGCCGGCCTGGGCGATGTACAGGTAGCCGTCGCGCGGCGAGTTCACGTCGATCTGCAGCGCATCGGCGCCGATCTTCAGCAGCGGCTGGCGCACGCTGGCCAGCAGCTGGCGCTGGCCGTCGCGCTGGCCGTGCAGCTCGGCCAGGATCTGTGCAGGTGGGGCGCGCGGCGACGTCGCGGCGGTGCTGGCCGTGGCGGCCACGTTGACCGCGGCCGGTGGCACGAAGGCCGCGCCCATCCAGGCCGGCACGAAGCCGGCGTTGCCGGCCACGGTGAGCTGCTGGCCCAGGATGCCGGGCTGGCCGGCCAGGGCGCGCGTGACCTTGGCCTGGGCGCAGCGCGTCACCTCGTCCACGGTGATGGCGCCGCTGCCGTCCAGGTCTTGCGCCTCGCCCAGCAGGCAGTCGCGCCAGTTGCTGGTGGCAAAGCCGCCGCGGGTGCTGCTGTCGAAGCTCAGCTCGTCGGGGCGGCTGGCGGCGATGTGCACCACGTTCTCGGGCATGGCCTGCTGCTGGCGCAGCGTGGCGGCCAGGCTGCGCGTGCGGTAGTTGCTGGGCTGGGCGCAGGCGTCGGTGGCGTTGGCGCGGGTGAACTTGGGCGTGATGGCCTCGGCGCCGTCGCGCAGGCCGCGCGTGCGCTGCGAGCTGCCGGCCACGCCGCCGGAGAAACAGGCGTCGTAGAACACCAGCATCTTGTCGGCGCGGCGCGCCAGCGGCGCCAGGCGCTGGCCCAGTTCGACGTTGGTGAGCGCCTGGCCGTCGCTGGCCAGCAGGCCTTCGATGCAGCCCTCGGCCTGGATCTGCGCGTCGGCCCAGCGCGTGCCGTGGCCCGAGTAGTAGATGAACACGCGGTCGCCGTCGGCCACGCGCCGGTCGAGCGCGGCGATCTCGCTGCGGATGCGCTCGGCCGTGGCCGCGCCGTCGCGCAGCACGGTGATGTTGGCGTCGGGCACGGCCATGGCCGCGGCCATGCGGCGCGCGCTGATCAGGTCGTGGCGGATGCCGCGCAGCTCGGGCACGGCGGGGTCGCTGTACTCGCCGATGCCGATGATCAGCGCGTGCCGGGTCGGGCGCGGTGCGGCCGCAGCGGCTTCGGCCAGGGCCGGGGCCACCAGCGCGCCGCTGAGCGCCAGGCACAGGGTCGCCATCAGGGCGGGGCGGGCCTTCATTCCAGCGTCACCACGCGCACGCGGCGGTTGGCGGGGGCGCCGGGGTCCAGCGGGTTGGCCAGATCGCTGGCGCCCTTGCCCACGGCCTTGAGCCGCCCCGGGTGCACGCCCAGGGCGATGAGGTACAGGCGCACCTGCTCGGCGCGGTCCTGCGACAGCTGGCGGTTGGCCGCGGCCTGGCCGCGCGCGTCGCTGTGGCCTTCGATGGCGAAGCGCACGCCCTTGAGCTCGGGCGACAGCATGGCGGCCACCAGGTTGCCCAGAACGGGGCCGCTTTCAGGGCGTACCTGGGCCGAGTTGGTCTCGAACTGGATAGCCAGCGAGAGGCTGGGCGGGGCGCCGGCGGGCTGGGCGCTGGGCGGCGGGTCCACCGTCGCCACCGCAGCGGGCGGCAGCGCAGGGGCCGAAGCCGCGGCCGCCGACGCAGCGGCGGCAGCGCCCTCGGCCTTCTGCCGCACCACCAGGTTGCGCAGGCTGCGCGTGGTGCTGGGCTTGAGCGCCTCGATCATCTCGTGCGTGTCGGGCAGCGGCGTGCTGCCTTGCGCCCAGGCGCCCGCTGCTGCCATGGCCAGCAGGGCGGCCAGCGCCAGCACGGGCAATCTGCTTGTTGTCGTCTGCACGGTCTCTCCCGGTGTGCGGTGGCTTGGGCGGCCAGGGGTTCAGTTGTAGTCGCCGGCGGGCGCCTGGTGGCGCACCGGCGGCTTGCGTTCGAAGCTCAGCAACTGGTACGAGGCCGGCTCGCGCACCTGGCCGTCCGCCCGCCATTGCAGGTCGTGGCGCACGCGATGCAGGGTGGCTGGATCGAACCAGTGCGTCTCGTCCAGGTCGAGCCGGCGGCCGTCGCGCACGAGTTCGCCGCGGACCTCGACCCGGAAGGCGCGGTAAGGGCCGGCGGGCACGGTGATGTCCTCGACCGCCCCCGCGCGCGACTCGATGAAGCCCTGCCAGGGCGCGCCCCCGTCCAGCGGCAGGCGCACGGCGCTGCGCCAGCGCTTGCCCAGCGCCAGGTCGGCCGGCGCCAGCAGCAGCGGCGGGTCGATGCGGCCCTGGGTGTTGCGGTGCTGCGCGCCCATCTGGTCGCGCACGATCGCGCCGCCGTTGATGAGCACGCGCTCGCCTTCGAGCGCGGTGACGCGTTCTTCGATGCGGCCCAGCACCGCACCGCCAGGGCGTTCTTGCCGCTGCCACACCAGGGTGTCGCCCAGGGCCCAGCGGTCGACGCCCGGCGCCAGCTGCGCGCCGACGCGCGGGTCGGGCTGCGGTAGCACGCGCGGCGCCTGCAGGCGGTCGAGTTTGTACTGCGCCGGCTCGGCAAACCAGCCGGTGGGGTAGCGCTGCAGGTACTCGTACAGCTCGTCGGCGCGGCGCGTGGCGCGCACCGCTTCCCAGTCGTGCAGTTCGCGCTGGAAGCGGGCGTCGCGCTCGGCCGGCGGCGGCTCGGGGGCCGGGGCGCCGCTGGCGAAGACGAAGTCTTCCTCCAGGCTGGTGCTCTCCCAGGGCACCTGGCGGCCGCGGCTGGTCTTGCGCACCTGCAGGCGCACGCGCTTGAACACGTCTTCGATGCGCGCCTCGGGCCGCTGCAGCTCTTGCAGCAGAAAGCGCGTGTACAGCCCGTTGCCGTCGGCGGCGCTGCCGTCCTCGGCCACGTTGCCAGGCGCGGTGGCGTAGGCCAGAAAGCTGCCCGGCGGCGCGTCCAGCGGCGCCAGCCCCTTGGCCGAGGCGCTGCGGCCGAAGGGGTTGTCGCGGCAGGCGTCGAGCACGACGATGTTCATGCGCGTGCCGGCGCCGCTGAAGGCGTCGAGCACGGTCTGCGTGTCCAGCGCCAGGCGCGGCACCTCGGCGGCGCTGGCCGGCGCGGCGTCCACCGGCAGCAGGTAGTTGCGCCAGTCCAGCTGCAGGCCGTGGCCGGCGTAGTACAGCAGCCCGGTGCCGCTGCGCCCGGCCAGCAGCGCGCGCGTCTGCGCCAGCGCCGCTTCCATGCGCGCCTTGCTGGCGTCGCGCGCCTCGACCACGGCAAAGCCCAGGCCGGTGAGCAGCGCGCTCATGGCGCGCGCGTCGTTGGCGGCGTTGGGCAGGGGCGCGCCGGCGTAGGCGGCGTTGCCGATGACCAGCGCCACGCGCGGGCCGGCCGCGGCCTGGGCCC
>JALHPY010000141.1 GCA_022842305.1 Rubrivivax sp. | reverse complement strand
ATGAACCAGCTCTTCGCCAGCGGCCACCAGCAGCTGTTCGACACCCAGTGCAGCGGCCTGTCAGCCGCCTGGCGGCGTGCCGCCGAAGAGTCGACACGCCAGCCGGTGCGGCCCTCGCGGCTGGCCGCACTCCTGAGGCCGCGCGGCGCCCGGCGTGCCGGCCTGGCAGTGGTCGTGTGCGCGGGGCTGTTCGCTGCGGTCCTGGCCTCCGGGGCCGGCTCTGGGCCCGACGCGCCCGGAGGCACCGCGCCGGTCGCAGGGGCTGTGCCCGCCGGCGCGCCGCCCCGGCTTCCCGCCTGACGACTGCAGGTCGGGCTCTAGCCGCAGCACCACGGACAGCCGCCCCCACCCGCAGCAGGGGAGCCCAGGCTCCCCTGTCTGCATTCATCCGCCGCATTGGGGGCTTTCCCGCAGTGTCCCGCGGTGGACGCTGCGCCGCAGCCCGGCTGCGCCAGAATGGCCCGCAGCAGGCCCACCACTCCAGGAGACAAGTCATGTATGGCCAGATGATGCAGATGCCGCTGCTGATTTCCTCACTCATCGTGCACGCCGAGCGCCACCACCCCGAGCGCGAGGTGGTGTCGCGGCGCGTCGAGGGCGACATCCACCGCACCACCTACAAGCAACTGGCGCAGCGCGCGCGCCAGGTGGCGCAGGCCCTGGCCGCGCTGGACGTCAAACCCGGTGACCGCGTGGCCACGCTGGCCTGGAACGGCTACCGCCACATGGAGCTGTACTTCGGCGTCAGCGGCTCGGGCGCGGTGCTGCACACGCTCAACCCGCGCCTGCACCCCGACCAGGTGGTCTACATCGCCGACCACGCCGAAGACCAGGTGCTGTGCTTCGACATGAGCTTCTGGCCGCTGATCCAGGCCGTGGCCGGGCGCACCAGGACCATCCGCCACTGGGTGGCCATGACCGATCGCGCCCACATGCCGCCGCCCGACCAGGCGGCCAAGGTGCCCGGCCTGCTGTGCTACGAAGACCTGCTGGCGCTTCAGAACGGCCGCTACGAATGGCCCAGCTTCGACGAGAACACCGCCAGTTCGCTGTGCTACACCAGCGGCACCACGGGCAACCCCAAGGGCGTGCTCTACAGCCACCGCAGCACGATGCTGCACACCTTTGCCGCCGCCCTGCCCGACTGCCTGGGCGTAGGCGCCACCGACGCGGTGCTGCCGGTGGTGCCGATGTTCCACGTCAACGCCTGGGGCCTGATCTACCTGGCCCCCATGGTGGGCGCCAAGCTGGTGCTGCCGGGCGCGGGGCTGGACGGCAAATCGCTGTACGAACTGCTCGAAGGCGAAGGCGTCACCGTCTCGGCCGGCGTGCCCACGGTGTGGCAGGGCCTGCTGGCCTACGTGGATGCCGGCGGCCTGAAGTTCAGCACCATGCGCAAGAGCGCCATCGGCGGCTCGGCCTGCCCGCCGGCCATGATCAAGAAGTTCCTGGACCAGTACGACGTGCACGTCATCCACGCCTGGGGCATGACCGAGATGAGCCCCATCGGCACGGCCGCCGCCTTCAAGGCCCAGCATATCGAGCAGTCACCCGAGCAGCGCCTGGCGGTGATGGCCACCCAGGGCCGCGCGGTCTACGGCGTCGACATGAAGATCGTGGACCCCAACGGCGCCGATCTGCCCTGGGACGGCCAGGCCAGCGGCGACCTGCACGTGCGCGGGCCCTGGATCATCGAGCGCTACTTCAAGGGCGAGGGCGGCGACCCGCTGCAGAACGGCTGGTTCCCCACCGGCGACGTGGCCCGGATCACGCCCGAGGGCTACATGGCCATCACCGACCGCAGCAAGGACGTCATCAAGAGCGGCGGTGAATGGATAGGCAGCATCGACCTCGAGAACATCGCCATGGCCCACCCCGCGGTGGCCATGGCCGCATGCATCGCCGCCAAGCACCCCAAGTGGGACGAGCGCCCGCTGCTGGTGGTGATGAAGAAGCCCGGCGTCGAGGTCACGCGCGAGGACATCCTGGCCTTCTTCGAGGGCAAGATCGCCAAGTGGTGGACCCCCGACGACGTGGTCTTCGTCGACAGCATCCCGCTGGGCGCCACGGGCAAGATGCAGAAGATCAAGCTGCGCGAGCAGTTCAAGGCGTACAAGTTGCCGACGGCCTGAGCCCCGCGCGGCGCCGCCGAACGCGGCTCGCGCAGGCTTTTCAGGCGCTACAGCCGGATCACCGCGACCCGATCGCCCGACAGCCCGTGGCGCCTGACGACCAGCACCATCACCGGAGCGTCAGCGCCCTTCTCGATGATCCGCTCGACGCTGTACATCGAGTCCACCAGCTTGGGGCTCGCCGCCGAGGCGCCCGTGGCCTCGACCACGTGCAGGTTGCCGCCCACCCGGCTCTGCGGCACGTAGGACTCCACGAGCGCCACGTGGCCGGGGTTGCGCTTGACGTCGTTGCCGTGCATCCAAACCAGCAGGTCGCCCTGCTGCACCTGGGTGGCATCGTTGACGGCTTGCGTCGTGCTGAAGTACGAAGCCGCGCTGGTGTTGCGCACGACGCCTTCGGAATAGGTCTTCTTGCCGCAGGCGATCAGGTAGTTGGTGACGAACCCCGAGCAGTCGATGCCCAGGTATTCATCCAGATAGGCCTGCAGCGTGGCGCGGCTCGCCAGGGGCAGCTTCTTCGAGCGGATGGCCCATTCCAGGGCGAGCGCGTAGTCCCTGGGTGAGCCCTTGCCCATGGCGGCATTGCGCACGAACTCCTTGTTCGCCTTGAACCACAGGTCGTCGTTCGAGCCCGCGCTGACCTGGCCGTAGTCACGCCGTTCCTCGCTGCCTTCGGTCCAGTCCATCATGAAGTACTTGAGCAGTTGCACCCGGTGCGTCACCACCCTGCACATTCTTGCGGCAGGGTCGTCCAGGGGCGCCTTGACCTCGATGTTGCGGTACTGCGTCATGAACTGCAGGGGCGTGATCATGGGTCTGCTCCTAGAGGGTCTGTGGTCGGCCAGGCGGCCGGCGCGAAATCATCGGACGGGGGCGCCGTCCAGCACCATCGGCGGCAGCGGTGGCAGGCACTCCCTGGCCAGCGCCGTATCGGCCAGCCGCCGCAGCGCTGCCGGTGTGAGCGTGCCGCCGACGATCCGGTCGGTGATGCAGGCGCCTTCGGGCCGGAGCTTCGCCACGGCGTGGTAGGTGCGCGTGATCGTTTCCGGGTCGGACACGTCCTCGCGCGCCTGTACGCCCACGATCAGCGCGATCGGTTGCCGGGTGCCTGGCGGGCCCGCCAGCCGCCACTCGACGACACGGTCGATGCTCAGCATGTGGCGGGTGACGACCTCGTGCAAGTTCAGGGCATGCGCACGCTGCCGGGCATCCACGACGTCGATGGACTGACGCCCGGCCTCGACCTTGCGCACCAGCAGCGCATAGCCGGCCACGCCGGGGCAAAAGCGGTAGCGGGTCTCGTTCGGATCGTCGCGGTCGACCCGCTGCTCGCAGGCCGCGGCTCCCAGGTCTGTCTCGATCGACTCCGCCACCGGCAGGGCCGGCGGCGCGGATCGGGCGTCGTCGGCCGAACAGGCCGGCAACTCCAGCGTGATGGCCACGACGACGCACAGGACAGACAGACGCTTCACGCGGGGCTCCAGGGCCGCAGCCGCGGCTGGCGCGGATGGTGCCATGGAAGCCCCTGTGCAAACGCCCGGCGGCGTCCTCAGTCCTGCCGATGCGACCGCCGCAGCTGCGGGCCCGCTACTCGCTGCCCGGAATGCGCGCCGGGTGCAGGTGCACCGGCTTGGCGCGCGCCTTGCGCATGCGGATGTTGAGCATCTCCACCATCAGCGAGAAGGCCATGCCGAAGTAGACGTAGCCCTTGGGCACATGGTGGCCGAAGCCCTCGGCCATCAGCACCACACCCACCACCACCAGGAACGACAGCGCCAGCATCTTGATGGTCGGGTGGTCCGAGACAAAGCGGCCGATGGGCCCGGCGAAGACCATCATCAGCGCCACCGAGACGATGACCGCGGCGATCATGATGCGCACGTCGTCCACCATGCCCACGGCGGTGATGATCGAATCCAGCGAGAACACCAGGTCGACCACCATGATCTGCAGGATGACCGCGGTGAAAGTGGCCTTGACCGCGCTCGTGCCGTGCTCTTCCTCGCCTTCGAGCGACTGGTGGATCTCGCCCGTGCTCTTCCAGATCAGGAACAGCCCGCCCAGAATGAGGATCAGGTCGCGCCCCGAGATGTCATGGCCGAACACGCTGAACAGCGGCGTCACCAGGCCCACGATCCAGGCCAGCACCAGCAGCAGGCCGATGCGCATGAACATGGCCATGAACAGGCCCAGCCGGCGCGCGAACTCGCGCCGCTCCTTGGGCAGCTTGTCCACCAGGATCGAGATGAAGATGATGTTGTCGATGCCCAGCACCAGTTCCAGCGCGGTGAGCGTGGCAAAGGCGATCCAGGCCTGGGGGTTGGTCAGCAGTTCCATGGCGGCGCATTGTCCGCGATCGGCCGCGGCGCGCGCAACGCCTGGCGGACTCTCCTCGCGCAGGCGCCTGAGGCAGCGCGATCGGCGCCTCGGTCTAGGCGGTTAGCGCGTGACGCCCAGCGTTTCGGTGCAGTACAGCGTATCGGGCACGTCCAGCACCAGACTCGACGGTAACTGGTCTGCCGGGGTGGGCGTCGTGTTGCCGGGCGGGGCGGGCGGCGCGCGGCCCAGGCGTTCCTGCAGCCAGGCCAGCAACTGCGTCCCGGGCAGTGGACGGCTGATGAGGTAGCCCTGGATCTCGTCGCAGCCCAGTCCGTACAGGAACTCGGCCTGCTCGATGGTCTCGACGCCCTCGGCCACCACCTTCATGTGCAGGCTGTGGCCCATGGCGACGATGGCGGTGGCAATCGCCGCGTCTTCGGTGTCGGTGGGCAGTGCGCTGACGAAGCTGCGGTCGATCTTCAGCGTGTCGATGTCGAAGCGCTTCAGGTAGCTGAGCGACGAATGCCCCGTACCGAAGTCGTCGATCGCCACGCGAACGCCCATCTCGGCCAGCGTGGCCAGCACGTTGCGGTTGCTCTCGCTGTCTTCCAGCAGCAGGCTTTCGGTGAGTTCCAGCTCGAGCCGATGCGGGGCGATGCCGGCCTCGTGCAGTGCGTCGGCCACACTGCGCGCCAGGAAGGGCTGGCGGAACTGCCGGGCCGACAGGTTCACCGCCAGCGTCAGGCGGGGCGCGCCGGCAGCGTCCCAGGACGAGAGCTCGGCGATCGCCGTGCGCAACGCCCAGGCGCCCACCGGCAGGATCAGCCCGCTGTCTTCCAGCGCGCCGATGAAGCGGTCGGGCGGGACCATGCCGTGCCCGGGGCTGTGCCAGCGGATCAGCGCCTCCACGCCGCTGACTTGGCCCGTGCCGAGGTGAAACTTCGGCTGGTAGTAGAGCTCGAATTCGCCGCGCTCCAGCGCGTGTCGCAGGTTGCTCTCCAGTGTCAGCCGCGCCGCCACCTCGGCACTGAGTTCGTGGCTGTAGAAGCTGTAGATGCCGCGGCCCATGGCCTTGCTGCGGTACATCGCCATGTCGGTGTGGCGCACCAGGCCGTCGAGGTCGGTGTCGTCGTTGGGAAACATCGAGATGCCGATGCTGGCCGAGACGTGCAGCTCGTGCTCCATCAGCTGCAGCGGCGTGGCCAGCGCGTCGAGGATGCGGCGCGCCAGCAGGGCAGCGTCTTCGGCGGTGGCCACCTGCTCGGCGATGACCGTGAACTCGTCGCCCCCCAGGCGCGAAACCGTGATGACGTCGTCACCGGGGTTGCGCAGCGCCACGCTGTCGACGTCGCGCAGGCAGCCCTCGAGCGTCCGCGCCACGTGGCACAGCAGCTGGTCGCCCACCTCGTGGCCCAGGCTGTCGTTGATGACCTTGAAGTTGTCCAGGTCCAGGAACATCAGCACCATCGGCATGCGGCTGCGGCGCGCACGCGCCATCGCCTTGGCCAGACGGTCGCGGAAGAGCGTGCGGTTGGGCAGGCCGGTCAGGCTGTCGAAGTTGGCCAGGTGCTGCAGCCTCTCCTGGGTCAGCCGGCGGTCGGTGATGTCGCGCACGATCAGGATGCGCTGGTCGTGGCCGTCCAGCCGCGTCTCGGTGACGGTGACCTCAGCCGGGAAGGCGCTGCCGTCGTCGCGGCGCGCGGTGGTTTCCCACTGCCCGGCCGGCAGGGTGGGCGCGGCGTCGCCCGCCCCGTTCAGGGGTTCCAGCCAGCGCGTCACCTGCGTGTGGCGCAGCGCCAGCGCCTCCACGCCGAACATGCGGGCCGCCACCGGGCTGCCCAGAAGCAGGCGGCCGTCGCGGCGGCACACGAGCAGGCCACTGTCGGAATGGCGGAACAGGCGCAGCAGTTGCTCCATCCCCGAAGTCGAATCGGCACGGCCTCGGGTCGCCGCAGGGGGCGCGGCGGCCGCGGGCGACGCGCCTGCCTCTGCCCGCCAGGCGGCCAAGGCAGCGGCCAGGGCCAAGCGCAGACGGTCCAGCAGGCGGGGCTGAGGCATGGCAGTCGGTAGTGGGCCGTAGCTCGGGCTGTGGCGCAAAGGCTGGCTGCCCGTGTGGGCAGCGCTGAACTGCTCTTTCGACCCGCCAGCGGCCGACTTGAGGACGGGCCTTTCGGGAAGTCGGCGCGGGCGGCCAGTGGCGCGCTGCGCGTCCAGCCTGCACGACAATGCCGCCCGTGCAAGCCCACGCCGCCGATTCGCGCTACGCCTGGACCCGCCTGGCGGTGACGCTGGCGCTGATGACCATCGGCAGCAGCGCGATGTACGTCATCTCGGTGGTGCTGCCCACGGTGCAGGCCGAGTTCGGCGTGGCCCGCGCCGACGCCTCGCTGCCCTACACGCTGATGATGGTCGGCTTCGGCCTGGGCGGCATCGCCATGGGCCGGCTGGCCGACCGCTACGGCGTGTTCGTGCCGCTGCTGCTGGGCGCGGCCGGGCTGGGCGGCGGCTACATCCTGGCCGGCCTGGCGGGCAGCCTGACCGCCTTTGCGCTGCTGCACGGCCTGCTGCTGGGCGCCTGCGGCAGCGCCGCCACCTTTGCACCGCTGGTGGCCGACACCTCGCTGTGGTTCGTGCGCCGGCGCGGCATTGCGGTGGCCATCTGCGCCAGCGGCAACTACCTGGCCGGCGCCATCTGGCCGCCCATCGTGCAGCACTTCGTGGCCACCCACGGCTGGCGCGCCACCTACGTGGGCCTGGGCATCTTCTGCCTGTTGACGCTGCCGCTGCTGGCGCTGCTGATGCGCCCGCGGCCGCCGGCCGCGGTGGCGGCGCCGCCGCGGCCGGGCCAGGTGGTGCAGACCTCGACCCGGCCCTTCGGCCTGAGCCTCAACCAGGCGCAGGCGCTGCTCAGCGTGGCCGGCGTGGCCTGCTGCGTGGCCATGGCCATGCCGCAGGTGCACATCGTGGCCTATTGCGGTGACCTGGGCTACGGCGCAGCGCGCGGCGCCGAGATGCTGAGCCTGATGCTGGCCTGCGGCATCGTCAGCCGCATCGTCTCGGGCCTGATCTGCGACCGCATCGGCGGCCTGCGCACGCTGCTGCTGGGCTCGGTGCTGCAGGGCCTGGCGCTGCTGCTGTTCATCCCCTTCGACGGGCTGGCCTCGCTGTACCTGATCTCGGCGCTGTTCGGGCTGTTCCAGGGCGGCATCGTGCCCAGCTACGCGATCATCGTGCGCGAGTATTTCCCCCCGGCCGAGGCCGGCGCGCGCGTGGGCACGGTGCTGATGGCCACGCTGCTGGGCATGGCGCTGGGCGGCTGGATGTCGGGCAAGGTGTTCGACCTGACGGGCAGCTACGACGCGGCTTTCGTCAACGGCATCGCCTGGAACCTGCTGAACCTGGGCATTGCGCTGTGGCTGCTGTGGCGGGTGCGCGCGGCCGGCCGCTTGCCGGCGCAGGCAGTCGCCTAGACCTGGCGCAGCGCGGCCTCGCGCACGAAGTCCAGCCGGTCCTGGCCGAAGTGCATCTCGCCGCCTACAAAGCAGGTAGGCGCGCCGAACACGCCGCGCGCCACGGCTTCTTCGGTGGCGAACAGCAGCGCCGCCTTGACCTCGGTGTCCAGCGCCAGGGCCAGCAGCGCGGGGGCGTCCAGGCCGGCCTGCTGCAGCGCATCGGCCAGCACCTCCAGTTCGTCGAGCTTGCGCGGCGCCACCCACAGCGCCGCGAACACGGCGTCGGCGTAGCGCGCAAGCTCATCCGGCTGGCGCAGCCGCAGGCCCGCGGCGATGCGCATCAGCATCAGGGTGTTGATCGGGAAGTGCGGGTTGAAGCTGAAGGGCACCCCCCAGCGCTGCGCCCAGCGCGCGATGTCCTGGCCCATCCAGCGGCCCTTGGCGGGCACTGCCACCGGGCTGGCGTTGCCGGTGGCCTTGAAGACGCCGCCCAGCAGCATGGGCCGGTAGACCAGCGTGGCCCCGGTCTCGCGTGCGATGCGCGGCAGCTGCGTGTGCGCCAGGTAGCTGGTGGGGCTGCCGAAGTCGAAAAAGAACTCGATGGTGTTGGTGTTCATGCTGGCTCCTCGGTCAAAAGCTTTCCATCCAGGGTCGCAGATCCATCTCGTGCGTCCAGGCGCTGCGGCGCTGGCAGTGCAGCTGCCAGTAGGCCTCGGCGATGTCTTCGGGGTCGAGGATGCCGTCGCGGTCTTTCAGCGCGTAGCGCTGCGGGAAATTCTGCGCGATGAAGGCGGTGTCGATGGCGCCGTCGATCACCACGTGTGCCACGTGTATGCCCTGCGGGCCCAGCTCGCGCGCCAGGCTTTGCGCCAGCGCGCGCAGCGCATGCTTGGCGCCGGCAAAGGCGCTGTAGCCGGCGCCGCCGCGCAGGCTGGCCGTGGCGCCGGTGAAGATGATCGTGCCGCGGCCGCGCGGCAGCATGGCGCGCGCCGCCTCGCGCCCCACCAGAAAGCCGGCCAGCGCGCCCATCTCCCAGACCTTGCGGTACACGCGCTCGGTGGTGTCGGTGACGGCAAAGCGCACGTTGGCGCCGATGTTGAACACCACCACCTCCAGCGGCGCGATGTCGCGTTCGATCTGCGCCACCAGCGCCGCCACAGCGACCTCGTCGCGCGCGTCCGAGCCAAAGCCATGCGCCAGGCCCCCCGCGCCGCGGATGGCTTGCAGCAGCGGCTCGAGCTTGTCGGCCTGGCGCCGCGTGACGCAGGTGACGTAGCCCTCGCGCGCAAAGCGGCGGGCGATGGCGCCGCCGGTGGCGTCACCGGCGCCGACGATGAGGGCGGATCGGGGTGGGTTCATGTGGGTCTCCTGTGCGGGCGCCGCGGCGCCGTCAATCGTCGTCGTCGCGGTCGCGGTCGCGGCCGCGCCGGCCCTTGCCGCCGCGCTCGCCCTCGCCATCCTCGGCCTGCACGCCCGGCAGCAGCCCGCTGGGCGCGGCCTGCCACTGCAGCCACCAGAAACCCAGCACGGCCAGCAGCAGGATCACCGCCACGGCGCGCCAGGCGCGGGCAATGGCCTCGGCCGGGCTGCCGAGCTTGCGGCCGTTGAACATGGCGCGCACCAGGTTCTCGCGGTGCGCCAGGCTGCCCGCCACCACGCCGGCCAGGTGCACGCCCACCACCAGCAGCATCAGCACGGCGGCGCCCTCGTGCAGGTCTTCCATCCAGTCGCCGCCCAGGTCCGATGACTTGGCCCAGCCGCTGCCCGCCATCACGGCGCCCAGCGCCAGCAGGGCCACGATGGCCAATGCGCCGGCCGGGTTGTGGCCGGTGTGATGTTCGGGCTGGCCGCGCAGCATCGACATCAGGTAGCCCCTCACCGCGCCCGGCCCCCGCACGAAGCTGGCAAAGCGCGCGTGGCGCGTGCCCACCACGCCCCACAGCAGACGGAAGGCGACCAGCCCGCCCAGGGTGTAGCCCAGGGTCACGTGCAGCAGGCGCCAGTCATCGGCCTCGGAGGTGATCCAGGCGCCGGCAAAGCACAGCACCATGAGCCAGTGGAAAACGCGCACCGGCGCGTCCCAGACCAGGACGGGCTGCGGGCTGTGGATGGCGGTGTCGGCACGCGGCTCGGGGTTCGGGGTCATGGCGGCCATTCTCGCGCGCCGGGCAGCGCGACAATGCGGCCATGCCGACCACCGATTTCGCCCTGCGCGGCGAGTACATCACGCTGGCCGCGCTGCTCAAGGCCAGCGGCCTGGCCGGCAGCGGCGGCGAAGCCAAGCTGCTGGCCACGGGCGGCACGGTGCTGGTCAACGGCCAGCCCGAATCGCGCCGCGGGCGCAAGCTGCGCGCCGGCGACGAGGTCGCCGTGGGCGACGCCCGCCTGCGCCTGTGCGCCGCCTGAGGCCTGACGCCAGGCCACCTCCTTCCCCACACCCACCCGGACCACGCCGCTTGGACTACCCCCGCTTCGACCCCGCATCGCCCCTGACCCCGCTCACCGCGGCCGAGATCGCCGGCCTGGACCAGTTGCTGCAGGACCTGCCCGCCGACGGCGTGATGACGCTGGACGGCGTGGACGGCTTCCTGTCTGCGCTGCAGGCCGGCCCGCCCCAGCTGCTGGACACGCTGGCCACGGCCGACTGGCTGCCCTGGGTCTGGGGCGGCGACGGCCCCGGCGGCAACGAAGAGGCCGCGCCCTTTGCCAGCAAGCGCCAGCGCAAGGCCACGGTGGTGCTGCTGCTGCGCCATCTGCGCCATCTGGGCGACCAGTTCCAGAACGCGCCGGCCGCCTGGGAGCCCATCTTCAGCATCGCCGAGCAGGGCGCGCGCGAATGGGCCGACGCGCGCGACTGGTGCGCCGGCTTCCTGCAGGCCGTGGATCTGATGCCCGAGGCCTGGGGTGACGCCTGGTCAGACCCGGCGCAGGCACCGCTGCTGCAACTGGGCGGTGGTCTTGAAGGCGTGGACCTGCCCGAAACGGAGGACCTGGACGACCCCGAGACCGTGGACCACCTGAGCCGCGCCGTGCCCGACGCCGTGCTGGCCTTGCGCCAGCGCCTGCACGGCGCCCCTCCGCCGGCGCAGGACGCCGCGCCGTGAGCCTGGCGCAAGACCCGCGCGCCCTGTTGCGCGCGTTGTACGACGCCGCGGTGCAGCGCGCACTGCCGGCGCACTGCATGGCCGCCTTTCTGCCACCGCCGCCCGACCCCGCGAGGGGCCGCACCCTGGTGCTGGGCGCCGGCAAGGCC
>JALHPY010000140.1 GCA_022842305.1 Rubrivivax sp. | reverse complement strand
TGGAGCTGGCAAGCCGGCCGCAAGTTCGCCAAGATCGAAGTGACCGATCCCGCCGGCACGCCCGGCACCTGGTCGGCCAACACCTTCAACTTCCATCTCGGGTCCACCGGTTGCGTCGGCAACCCGGCCCTGGGCGCCACGGTGGCCTGCAGCGTGCCCAACCGCATGGCCTTCCACTTCCACAGCTTCAACCCGGCCTCGCAGAAGATCGCGGTGGACGTGCAGGCGCTGGTGGCCGGCCTCGACGTCACGCGCAATCTGGCCGGTTCGCCGGGCTGCATGTCCGGCGGCACCGACCCCGAGTGCCTGAACGTGTTCCAGGCGCTGGCCATCGACTGGAAGGCCGATGGCACCGGCACCGGCCAGGTCATCGACGAAGGCCACGCGCAGACGCTGTTCAAGGCGGTTGCCAAGTGAGGCCCGGCGCGCCCTGGTGGCGCGCCGCGTGGCACTGCCTGGGCGGTGCCACGCCGTGGCGCCGCCTGCAAGCGCTGGCCCTGGTGGCATTGCCGCTGGGGCTGGTGGCGTGTGGCGGCGGTGGCGGCACCGCCGCCGACACGCAGGCGGCCACGGCCGAATGGTCGTGGTCGCTGCCTGCCGGATTTCCCGTGCCCCGGGTGCCGGCCGACAACCCGATGTCGCAGGCCAAGGTGGCGCTGGGGCGCTTCCTGTTCTACGACGTGCGCCTGTCGGGCAACGGCCGCCAGAGCTGCGGCAGCTGCCACCACCAGGACAAGGCCTTCGCCGACGGCCGCGCCATCACCCTGGGCTCCACCGGCGAGCCCTTGGCGCGCAACTCGCAGCACCTGGGCAACGTGGCCTACAACGCCACGCTGACCTGGGCCAATTTCTCGCTGGTGACGCTGGAGCGCCAGATGGAGACGCCGCTGTTCGGCGAAAGTCCGGTCGAGATGGGCGTGAACGACGCCAACCGCGACGCCGTGCTGCAGCGCCTGCGCAGCGACCCCGACTACCCGGCGCGCTTTGCCGCGGCCTGGCCGGGCGATGCCGCGCCGATCAACTGGGACCGCGTCATCAAGTCCATCGCGGCCTTCCAGCGCACGCTGATCTCGGGCAACAGCCGCTTCGACCAATCCCTGCAGGGCAGGGCCACGCTCAGCGCGGCTGAAGAGCGCGGCAAGAACCTGTTCTTCGGCGACCAGGCCCTGTGCAGCCGCTGCCACGGCGGCTTCAACTTCAACGACCAGGTCGTGCATGCCGAAAGCAGGGTGGTGGAAACACCCTTCCACAACACCGGCCTGTACAACCTCGGCGGCACCGGGGCGTTTCCGGAGCCCAACCGCGGCGTGTTCGAGCTGAGTGCGCGCGCCACCGACATGGGCCGCTTCCGCGCGCCCAGCCTGCGCAACGTGGAAGTCACCGCGCCCTACATGCACGACGGCACGGTGGCCACGCTGCCAGACGTGCTGCGCCACTACGCCGCCGGCGGCCGCCTCATCGCCAGCGGCCCGCTGGCGGGCGACGGGCGTGCCAATCCCTTCAAGAGTGAGCTGATCGGCCGCATCGTGCTCGATGCGCAGGATCAGGCCGACCTCGTTGCCTTCTTGAAGGCGCTGACCGACACCGATTTCCTGAGCGACCCGCGCCTGTCCGACCCGTTCGTGGCGCGCTGAAGGTCGCTCTCGTTCCTCAACCCTGAATGAGAGTTCCCATGAAGACCCGCATCGCCACCCTGGGCGCTTGCCTCGCCGTTGTGCCGGCCATCCCCTTCGATGCGTTCGCGCAGCAACGGGTGGAGCAGCAAGTCCTCATCACCGCGCCCCGGATGCGTGACGACGGCCTGTTCGGCCGGCGCGCCGACAAGGCGCAGTTGGCCCGTTCGCGCGCCGCCACCAGCGACACGGCGCAGTTGCTGCAGTACACGCCCGGCGTCACCCTGTACGGCGCCGGTGGCGTGTCCAGCCTGCCGGCGATCAACGGCCTGGCCGACGACCGCGTGCGCACCCAGGTCGATGGCCTGGACCTGGTGGCGGCCTGCCCGAACCACATGAACTCGGCGCTGTCGTACATCGATCCGTCGAACGTGGGCCGGGTGAAGGTCTATGCCGGCGTCACCCCCGTGAGCGTGGGCGGCGACAGCCTGGGCGGCACGATCCAGGTCGAATCGGTCGCGCCCCAGTTCGCCGAAGCCGGCCAGCAGCGCGTGGAAGGGCAGCTCGGCGCCTTCCATCGCAGCAACGGCGACGGGCGCGGGGGCAACCTCAACGCCAGCTTCGCCACCGATCGCATCCGGCTCAGCTACAGCGGCGCGGTGGCCGAGCGCGACAACTACCACGCGGCGCGCGACTTCAAGCCGGCCGCGCCCGGCACCGAGGGCGGGCCGGTGATTCCGGGCGACGAGGTCGCGTCCACGGCATACCAAGTGCGCAACCAGGACCTGGGCATCGCGCTGCGCCACGAAGGCCACCTGCTGCAGCTCAAGCTGGGCATCCAGCACGCAGACTTCGAGGGCTTCCCGAACCAGCGCATGGACATGACGCTGAACCACGGCACGCTGACCAGCCTGCGCTACACGGGTCAGTTCGGCTGGGGCGAACTGGCCGCGCGCGCCTTCCAGCAGAAGGTGAAGCACGAGATGGACATGGGCCCCGACCGCTTCCGCTACGGCTTCGGCATGCCCATGAACACCGACGCCACCACGCGCGGCGCTTCGCTGCAGGCGCGTGTGGACCTGGGCGACGACGAGACGCTGCGCCTGGGGCTGGAGCGCCAGACGCACGTGCTCTACGACTTCTGGCCGCCCGTGGGCGGCACGATGGGGCCCAACACCTTCTGGAACGTGGACTACGGGCGGCGCTTCAAGACCGGCGCCTACGCCGAGTGGGAAGCGCGCTGGGGCCCGGCCTGGCTGGGCCAGGTGGGCCTGCGCGGCGACCGCGTGATGAGCGACGCCGGCCCCGTTCAGGGCTACGACAACGGCCTGGGCGCCATCTGGGGCAACGACGCCGCCGCTTTCAACGCACGCGAGCGCCAGCGCGAGGACACCCACTGGGATGCGGCCCTGCTGGCGCGCTACACCCCCAGCGACAGCGTGTTCTACGAGCTGGGCCTGGCGCGCAAGACGCGCTCGCCCAGCCTGTACCAGCGCTACCCCTGGTCGACCCAGGCCATGGCCGCGCTGATGAACAACTTCGTCGGCGACGGCAACGGCTACATCGGCAACCCCGACCTGAAACCCGAGGTCGCGCACACGCTGGCACTGTCGGCCGACTGGCACGACGCCGACAACGAGGACTGGGGCTTCAAGGCCACGGCCTACGTCACCCAGGTGCGCGGCTTCATCGATGCGCGCCGCTGCGATTTCGGCCAGTGCAGTGCCGCCAACGGGGCGGCCGACAGCGGCTTCGTGCTGCTGCAGTACGCCAACCAGCAGGCGCGGCTGCAGGGCCTGGACCTGTCGGGCCATGCGCTGCTGCATCGCTCCGAGCGCCTGGGCAGCATCAGCGGCACGCTGCTGGTAAACCAGGTGCGCGGCCGCAACACCGCCACCGACGACGATCTCTACAACCTCATGCCGCTCAACGCCAAGCTGACGCTGCAGCAGCAGCTGGGCGGCTTCACGGCCGCGGCCGAATGGGTGGCCGTGGCGGCCAAGACGCGCACATCGCGCGTGCGCAACGAGGTGCGCACGCCCGGCTACACGCTGCTCAACCTGCGCGGCTCGTACGAATGGCAGAACGCCCGCCTGGACCTGGGCGTCGAGAACCTCTTCAACCGCTTCTACAGCCTGCCGCTGGGCGGGGCCTACGTCGGCCAGGGGCCGTCGATGACCAGCGCCGGCATCCCTTGGGGCGTGCTCGTTCCCGGCATGGGTCGATCCATCCATCTGGCGCTCAACCTCAGCTACTGACCGACATGCGTGCGCACAACATCTACCCATTCCTCGCCGCCCTCGCGGTGTTTTCCATGACGGCCTGCGGGGGCGGCGGTGACGGACCCCGGGTCAGCGCCAGCGCGCAAAGCCTGAGCCTGGGCCCAGCGCCCGTGCTGACGCTGGGCGCCACGGCCAGCGTCAGCGCCACGGCCTCCTCCGGCCTGCCGGTCAGCTACGGCAGCAGCACCCCAGCCGTGTGCAGCGTCGACAGCGCCAGCGGCCGGGTCACGGCGCTCACGGCAGGCAGCTGCAGCATCGTGGCCAGCCAAGCGGGCAACGCCAGCTGGGCGCCGGCCGCGCAGGTCACGCAGACGCTGGTGGTGCTGGTCGATGCGCGCCAGACCCTGGCCTTCGGCGCCGCGCCGACCTTGACGCTGGGCGGACTGGCCACGGCGAGAGCCAGCGCAACGTCCGGCCTGGCGCCCACCTACAGCAGCCTGAGCCCTGGCGTGTGCAGCGTGGACGCGGCCAGCGGCCAGGTCAGCGCCCAGAGCCTGGGCGACTGCGTGGTCGCTGCCGACCAGGCCGGCAACGCCACCTACGACGCCGCGGCCCGGGTCACGCAGACCATCGCCGTGGCGCCCGCACCGCTGCCCAGCGTGCCTGCCGCGCCCACGGGGGTGGCGGCCCGACTCGGCGCCGACGTGGCCACGGTGGTTGTCAGCATCGGCGCCGTGGACAGCGGCGGCAGCGCGGTCAGCGGCTACAGCGTCAGCTCGGTGCCGGCCGGCATCACGGCCACGGCCGCCAGCGCGCCAGTCACGGTCAGCTGCCCGTCCAGTTGCGCCGGCTTTGCCTTTGCCGTGGCTGCGCGCAATGCGCTGGGCAGCGGGGCAGCATCCGCCGCCGTCGACGTGATCACGGTGTTCGACGTGTTGACCACCTTCCGCGAGCCCGACACGCAGCCGCGCGACACGGTCTTCACCGGCTCGTTCACGCTCAACAGCACCACGGGCCAGATCAGCCAGCTGACGGGCACGCTGACCGAGTCGATGACCGGCAACGCTGTCGGCAGCGCCCCCTACTACGACATGACGCAGGTCCGGCTGGCCAATCAACTGCACAGCCAGCGCGATGCTGTGCTGGGCGGCCGCTTCGTCGCCACCTTCGCCAGGAACACCACCGCCACCTTCAGCACCAGCGTGGCGGGCGGCGACGGCTGGTCGCCCCGGTCGGGCATCGCCAGCGGCGGCATCTACGAAGGATTCCCTGGGGCCTACGCCAGCAGCACCCAGAACGCCTACGCGCTGATCTTCGTACCCGACGACCCCTTCACCGCGCTCACTCCAGCGCAACTGGCCATGCTGGCCTACGCCGACTGCGCACCCGGCGGAATGATGGGGGCGGCCTGCATGACCGGAACCAGCATCGCCGGCTACGGCGCCGTCGGCACGATGGGCGGCTTTCCGTTCTCGCAGCGCATCACCCGGCGCTAGCGCCGCAGTCGCCGGTCTGGACGGCCGTGACGGTGTCCTCGCAACCCCCTGTTCGGGGTGGTGGCTGCGACATTGCGTCGCAGGGGTGGCGCGGAGGGGCTGGCTAGACTCGGCCTTGTGAATGCCTTGCGCCTGCGCACCAAGCTGATTTCCTGGCTCGCCCTTGCGGCGCTGCTGGTGGTGGTGTTCACGCCCACGCTGGCGCGCACACTGAGCCAGGCCCAGGTTGGCCAGGACCACTGGGTCGAAGTCTGTACCCAGCACGGCTTGAAGCGGGTGGCGCTGCAGGGGGTCGACGCGGTCGATGCAGCCGCTGATGCTGCTGTCGAAGTGGCTGCCAAGGCGGCTGCCGATGCCGAAGTCACATCCCAGGCCGCGCTGTTGCAGGCGACCGGCAACCTGGAATACTGCCCGGATTGCTCGCTGGCCAGCCACGCGCTGGCGCCGCCGCCGACGCACACACCGTTGATGCTGACACGCGGCGCCGATTACCTGGCGCCGCTGTTCCTGCACGCGCCGCACACGCTGTTCGCGTGGCGCGGCCCGCGGCCCCGCGCTCCTCCTCTGACCGCCTGACCCGCTGACGCGGGTGAAGCCCGTCGCCCCAGTCCGGGGCGGTGGTCTTGGCCCGTGCGTCGCGCCCGCAGACGCCATCCTCTGCCCGGCCGTCAAGGGTCTCCGCTGCAGCCGCAGCGGGCCCGTCCACCCGCCCCATCGCGTCACCTGCGCAGGGCCTGGTTGACGACCGGTGCACAGCGACCACGCCTGTGCGGCGACCCCCGTGTAGCGCCCCTCAGGGCCGCACGCCAGCCGAGTCACCGATGCCAGGAGGCGACCCTCATGGGCGCACCGTTTCCGTTCCCGAGCTTTCCGCATTCCAGCCCTTTTCCCTCCGGCCGGTCCTACCCGGCGCCGCCTCGCCGCCGCGCCGGGCCGCCGCGGCCCCCTTGCCCGCCCCCACCCCAGGCCCTGCACGCCCTGCTGACCGATCTGATGGCGCCGGTGGCCGACTGGGGCCCCGTGCTGCTGACCCTGCGCAACGGCATGGCCGAACTCCAGGGGACTTTGGAGTGTGCTCAGGGCGTTGCCGACGGCATCGACGTGTGGTGCCTGCGGGGCGAACGGCACGCCGCCTGGCTATCCGAACGCGGCATCGCGCGCATCGAACTGGTCGAGCCGGTGGAATCGGCCTTGGGCAGTGATGAAGGCAGCGACCAGGGCGATGGCGCAGCCGTGCGTCTGAGCTGGTTCGACCGAAACGACCAATGCCTTGGCCGCGTGATGCTGCCCAGCCCCTCCGGCCGTGACCAGGCCCTGTTGTGGCTGCGTCAGCATGGCCGTCCGCGCACCGATGCCTGCCGGCGTCGGCGGGCTGCAGCCACCGTGCCGATGATGTTGGTGCCGCATCCGGGCTTCACCCTGGTGGACTTGCTGGTACGCGGCCCAGCGGCCGCGGCCTGGGCGAGTGCGGCGATGCTGCACCTCGAGCACGCCGCCGAATTGCGGCTGGACCTGGGCGGCACCGGTGCCGCCGTGCGCTACATCGGGCCACTGGGCGCGGCGCTGCACACGCCTGCCGGCCTGCAGGCCACGGGCCCGCAGTGCAGCCTGTCCCTTCAGCCCGAGCAGGCCGTCGCGGTCTCCCGCGTGGTCAACCGTGATGGCGTGAGCGGCATGCTGCTCGAAGACGCGGCGGGCGGCCGTCTGCTGTTGCAGCCGCAGGGCGCGGGCGCCGCGGACTGGTTCGCGGGCGTGGCCGAGCGGGTTTCGGCGTTGCGGCAGGCACCGATGGTCTACGATGCTGGCCTGACTCTAGAACCCAGCCCATGAAGCTTTCCATCCTGCTGGCCGCGCTCAGCTTGCTTGCCACCGCCGCCATGGCACAGACCCAGGTGCGTGACCCGTGGGTCCGCGGCACCGTGCCCAACCAGAAGGCCACCGGGGTCTTTGCCCACATCAGCTCCAGCAAGGGTGGCCGACTGGTCTCGGCGCAATCGCCCGCGGCCGGCAAGACCGAGATCCACACCATGGAGCTTGAGGGCAACGTCGCACGCATGCGCCAGATCCCGGCGCTGGATCTGCCGGCCGGGCAGGACGTGGTGCTCAAGCCGGGTGGCTACCACATCATGCTCATCGACCTGAAGCAGCAGCTGAAGCCGGGCGACCAGGTGCCGCTGACGCTGGTCATCGAAGGCAGTGGCGGCCAGCGCGAAACGCTGCAAGTCATGGCGCCGGTGCGGCCGCTGGCCAGCGGGCCCATGGCCTCGGGTGCCATGCACGGCGGCAGCGCCGGCATGCACAAGCCCTGAGCACGCGCCTCCAGCGCCTCTAGCGCGTCAAGGCGCGCAGTGCCAGCTTGATGCCGTCGCTGACGCCCACGTCGGGCGGCAGCGCCCGCAACGCGGCCTGGGCGTCGCGCTCGTTGTAGCCCAGTGCCAGCAGCGCCTGCGCGATGTCGGCGTGGTTGTCGGCCAGTGGCGCGCCGGCCGCCGGCAGGTCCAGGTCGGGGCCCAGCTTGCCTTTCAGCTCGAGCAGCAGGCGCTCGGCCGTCTTCTTGCCGATGCCCGGCACCTTGACCAGGCGCGCCGCGTCCTGGCGCGTGATGGCCTGCGACAGCTCGGCCACGCTCAGGCCCGAGAGCACCGACAACGCGGTGCGCGGGCCGACGCCGCTGATCTTGACCAGTTCGCGGAAGCAGGCGCGCTCGCCCGCGGTGAGAAAGCCGAACAGCACCTGCGCGTCCTCGCGCACCACGAAGTGCGTGAGCAGCAGCACCGCCTCACCCACGGCGGGCAGGTTGTAGAAGGTGCTCATGGGCACGTCGACTTCATAGCCGACGCCGTGCACGTCCAGCAGCACCTGTGGCGGCGTCTTGGCGGCGAGAAGGCCCTTGAGGCTGCCGATCATCAGGCGCTGCGCGTCAACTCGAACAGCAACGCGGCCGGCAGCGACTCGACCACGGCATCGCGCCCGACGCTGGCGACCTGGCGGCCGCCGACATTGAGCACCTCGAAGGCCCGGCCCTGTTCGGCGATGCACACCAGCGCCAGCTTGGGGGCCTCGGCCAGCAGCTCGGTGCGCAGGCGCTCGAAGGCGTCGCCGCCCAGCGAACCCTCGTACACCAGGGCGTGCGGCATGGCCTCGCGCACCAGTTCCTGCGCCTGTTGCACCGAGGTGACGAAGTCGATCACCAGGCCCATGTTGCGCAGCGCCTCGCGCACGGTGTTGCGCACTTCGCGCCGTGCCGCCAGCACGATGACGTGACGGCCGGCCAGCGGGAACTCGTTGCGCACGTGCTGCGGCGCTTCGTCCTCGTTGGACAGCGTGAAGCCCAGCAGGCTGGGCGGCAGGGTGTCCGGGAACTCGAGCGTCATCTCGGTGCGCCCGGGGGTGTCGCGCCGCTCCAGCGCCAGGCTCAATGCGCCCGTGGTCTGCTGCAGCAAGCGCCACGACATGGTGTCCAGCGCCGGCTCATGGATGCGGGTGGCGCCACCGACCAGGCCCTCGGCCTCGTCGGCCGGGCGATGGGCGAAAGCGCTGACCAGGCGCGCGTGCGCCGGCCAGGCCTTGACGTCGATGCTCAGATCGATGCGCGAGCGGGCGTGCTCGAAGCTCCAGTCGATGACCGTCTGCAGCAGCGAGAACAGCAGCGTCGCATCGCAACGCACCTGGGCCGGTGCCAGGGTCTGGCGCACCTGGATGCCGCGCGCCTCGATCTCGCGCCCGCGCTGCAGCAGGGCTTCGCGCAGCAGCGCGGTCAGGTCCAGGCGCTCGGGTGCCAGCTGCACCTGGCCGCTGCCCAGGCGCACCAGCTGCTGGCCCATGATGCCGGCGCGCCGGGCCAGGTCGATTTCTTCGCGCAGCAGGCGCAGGCCGCCGCGGTCGATGCGGCCGGTGGCCGCCATCTCGATCACTCGCTCCAGCGCCGTGGACAGCGTGGCCGCGACCTCGCCGCCCAACTGCGCCACCAATGCCGGGGCGTCGAGCAGCAGGTCATGGGGCCTCTGGCTGCTGCCTAGCCTGTCCGGCGGGTCCGCCTGGTCGATCAAATTGTTCTCCAGCATGTGCATGGCGCCCCCGGCCCGGCCCGCGATCCGTCGCGCGCTGCGGGCAAGGCTGGCATAGCCCGGCACTTCGTCAGGGTCAAGAATGGTGCCCTTGCGAAACTTTCGCAACCCGCGATTGTGGGGACAAGCCGCGGCGTCGCGCTCATATCTTCACATCCGCTTGCACGCCACCGGCACCGGTGACACCGGCGGCGTGCAGGCGCAGGCGCTGTTCTTCGGTGAGGCCCAGCTCGGCCAGCACCTCGTCGGTGTGCTGGCCCAGCAGCGGCGGCGCCCGCAGCAGCTGCGGTGGCGTGAGCGACATCTTGATCGGGCTGGCCACCAGCGCCAGCGCATCGACATGCGGGTGCGCCACCGTGGCCTGCATGCCGCGCGAGCACACCTGCGGATCGGCAAAGACCTCGTGCAGGTCGTTGATGGGTCCGCAGGGCACCTTGGCGGCCTCCAGCGCCGCCAGCCAGTCGGCGCGCGTGCGCTGGCGCAGCCGCTCGGCCAGCAGCGGCACCAGCAGCGCGCGCTGGCGCACGCGGCCGGCGTTGCGCGCGAAGCGCGGGTCGGCGGCCAGTTCGGGGCAGCCGGCCACGCCGCAGAAGCGCTGGAACTGGCCGTCATTGCCCACCGCCAGGATGAGGTGGCCATCGGCCACCTCGAACACCTGGTAGGGCACGATGTTCTGGTGCGCGTTGCCGGCGCGCCGCGGCGCCTGGCCGGTGGCCAGGTAGTTGGCGCCCAGGTTGGCCAGCATGGCCACCTGGGTGTCGAGCAAGGCCATGTCGATGGCCTGGCCCTGGCCGGTGGCGTCGCGGTGGCGCAGCGCGGCCAGGATGGCCACGGTGGCGTACAGCCCCGTAAACAGGTCGGCCACGGCCACGCCCACCTTCTGCGGGCCGCCGCCGGGCAGGTCGTCACGCTCGCCGGTCACGCTCATCAGCCCGCCCAGGCCCTGGATGGCGTAGTCGTAGCCGGCGCGTTCGCGGTAAGGGCCGGTCTGGCCGAAGCCGGTGATCGAGCAGTACACCAGGCGCGGGTTCAGGGCCAGCAGGCTGGCGGCGTCCAGGCCGTGGCGCGCCATGTCGCCGACCTTGAAGTTCTCGACCAGCACGTCGGCCTGTACGGCCATGCGGCGGATCAGGTCCTGCCCCTCGGGCCGCGCCATGTCGATGGTGACCGAGCGCTTGTTGCGGTTGGTGCCCAGAAAGTAGGCGGCCTCGGCGGTGTCCTGCCCGGCGCGGTCTTTCAGGAAGGGCGGGCCCCAGGCGCGGGTGTCGTCGCCGCCGGGGTGGTCGGGGCCGGGTGGGCGCTCGACCTTCACGACCTCGGCGCCCAGGTCGGCCAGGGTCTGGGTGCACCAGGGGCCGGCCAGCACGCGCGAAAGGTCGAGCACGCGCACGCCGGCAAGGGCGCCGGGCGGCGGCAGCGGAGGGTCTGCGTTCATCGGCGCATTGTCCGGCAGGCGCCGGGGCGGGGCCTCGGGATAATGGGCCGATGCGCCGCACCGTCTGCCTGCTCCTCGCCCTGTGCGGCCTGTGCTCGGCTTGCGCGCCGGCACTCGACTGGCGCGAGCTGCGCCCGCCCGGCGCCGCCAACCTGGTGCTGCTGATGCCCTGCCGTGCCACGGCGCAGCAGCGCGGCATCACGCTGGCGGGCCGGCCGCTGCAACTGGTGCTGCACGTGTGCGAGGCCGGCGGCCGCAGCTGGGCGCTGGCGCACGGCGACGTGGGCGATCCGGCGCAGGTCGGCCCCGCGCTGGCGGCGTTGCGTGCGGC
>JALHPY010000139.1 GCA_022842305.1 Rubrivivax sp. | reverse complement strand
CGGCGCTGGGCACGCGCACCGCCTGGCTGCTGGCGGTGGCCAGCAGCCAGCAACTGCCGCCCGGCGCTGGCGTGACGCTGGCTGCACCGGCGCGCGTGGCGGTCGTCGACCTGCAGGCGCTGGCGCCGCAGCTGGGCGAGACGGCACTGGGGGTGCGACGCATCGGCGACCGGCTCGAGCTGGGCGCGGTGGACCCCGGCGGCATGGCGCTGATGGTTCCGGCCAGCGAGCCGCGGCTCGTCACCGTGGCCAGCAGTGCGACAGGCCCCGAGGTCGATGTCGCGGTGCCCGCCGGCCAGACCCAGGTGGTGGACGTGGGCTGGGAGCCGGTCACGTTGCGGGCGGCCAATGGCCGGCACTGGGTGGTGCCGGAGCTCAGCGATGAAGAGCAGGGCTGGCTGGAGAGCGCGCTGCGCACTTCCGCCAGCGGCGGCCTGCTGCCGGCGCAGGAGGTGCCGCAGCTCGCCCGAGTGATCTCGTTCGGCCGGGATGGCGACGGACAGCGCGTGCCCGTGGTCGGTGCCTGGCTGGATGATGTCGACGCCGGCCCGGGCGTGCTGGCTCGCACGCGCGCGTTGCCGGCGTCCTGCGTGGGAGCGCTCGTCGTGCACGAAGGGCGCCTTGCCGGCGTCGTGAAGCAGGCTTTCGAAGAGCGGAGCAACCTGGAGCTGGGCTCGGTTCGGATGCTGGTCGACAACCGCCCCGACGCGCTGGTGCGTGCGCGGGGCTCCACCGTCGGCAACATATCAGTCCAGCTGCTCCCCGCCAGTCTCGGGGCCGCCGTGCTCGTGTCCTGGGGCCCGTCCGATGCCCGCCACCACTTGCTGGTGGACGGCGGACCGCGTCGCAGCGCCAAGACGGTGATCGAGCACCTGCACAAAGCGCTCGGACCCCAGGGCAGGCTTGAGCTGCTGGCCGTCACGCATGCCGACGCCGACCGGGTCGAGGGCGCCGGAGCAGTCGTCGATGCACTGCCGTCCATCGGCGACATCTGGTTCAACGGTCCCGAGCAGCTGCGCGAGCGCTTCGGCGTCACCGGCGCGCATTCGATGGCGGTCGAGCGCTTCGCGCGCCAGGCGGGTCATGCCAACCGCCTCTTCAGCGGCCAGCCGATCGTGGTGCCGCCGCAGGGCCCGTTTCCGCGCATCGAGCTGCCCGGCGGCGCCACGATCACCGTGCTGGCGCCCGACGAGCGCTCGCTGGCGGCTCTGGCCGCGTCGTGGAATCGTGCTGCCGAGAAGCGCAGCATTTCCAAGTCCTCGGCCGCGGTGGATGAGTACCCGGTGGAGGAGTTGCCCACCGAAAAGTCCGGCCGCCGCCCGCCGAAGTTCGGCACCGACCGCAGCGTGAACAACGGCGCCAGCTTGGTGCTGCTGTTCGAGTGCGAAGGCCGCAGCGTGCTGCTGCCCGGCGACGCGCATGCCGCCACGCTGGTGAACGTGCTGCGTCGCCTGGCCGCCGAGCGCGGGCGCGCAGGCATCTTTGTCGATGTGTTCCTGATGCCGCACGCCGGGAGCCGCGGAAACGTGGTGCCCGAGCTGTTCGACGTGCTCGAAGCCGGTACCTATGCGGTGAGCACCGACGGGTCCACCTTCGGCCACCCCGACCCCGAAACCATCGCACTCATCGCCCGCCGCGCGCAGGGCGCGACGCTGGCCTTCAACTACCGTAGCAAGAGCACTGAGCCCTGGGCCAGCGAAGCGTTCCAGCGCGAACACCGTCTGCGCGTCGTGCTGCCGGTGCACGAAATGCCTGGCGTGCTGCTACAGGTCGGGGACGCGGGGCCAGTGGGCAGTTCCGCCGCATGAAGGCCCACCGGCGTGGGCGTGTGGGCCGTGCCCAGCGTGTCCTTGGTCTGCGCCGCCACGGTGTCAAGGCGAGGGCGAACGAAGCGCGAGGCCTTGTCGCTGCCCTGGGCGCGCCACTTGCGGGCTACCAACCATGGTCGGTTTGTATGTGGCCGCCGTCAGTCTGGGAATGATGGCCGTGGGGAAGGCTTTGGTCGCACTGCTGCTTCTCGCGCTGGCATAGCAAGCGTCCGGCGAAGTCATCTTGAACTCGCCGTAGGCGCAAAGGATGCTCGTGTCCACCTCAACTCTAGGTGGACAGCCTACGCTTCTCTGAATCGACCATCGGCATGTGCGGCACCAACTCCAGGACCTGGGCCGGGTAGACGTACGCATGCTCAAGCAGCGCCATGCAGAAATCCCGGTCCTTGTCCCGCCCGGCTGCTGCCTTCGACATGAAGAGGTCCGCCACGCCCAGGCAGTAGCCCACCCGGTCGTTCGTGTTGCTGTTCTGGACCCGGTGTACGCGCTGAAGCCAGCCGGTGGGCAGGATGGCTGTCCAAACTGCCGCGCTGTCGGCACATGGATAGGCTTCAGGCCAGTGCCGGTGACCTCGGGTGGCGACTGGACGGCCTCGCTGCGTAGACGACTGCGTCCCTTTCGCGCGTACTGGCGGTACCGACCCACAGCTACCACTCGACACGTCGAAAAGGTGGCCGGAAGGCTGCTGACATCGATGCTCGCCCGCTCCTTTCGAGCCTGAGCTCTGAAGCATGGGAACATGCGAACTGCCACTGTGGACTGCACTTCGACAACGGCGCCATGAGCGCTGGACCGCGGCGCACGACCCAGGCAAACTCGGCATGGAGTTGGATGCAAGGAGAAGCCGGTGAACGAAGTCAAGGTCTACAAGGGCCAAGGTGTGTTGGTGCAGTTCAACGCGGCGCGATGCATCCATGCGGCCGAATGCGTGCACGGACTACCCGTGGTGTTCGACCCGAAGGCGCGGCCCTGGATCCAGCCGGGCAAGGCCAGCGCCGACGAGGTGGTTGCCGTGGTGGCCCGGTGCCCGACAGGCGCGTTGCAGGCAAGACATGACGATGGGCGCGCTGCCGAGGCGGTGCCGGCCCACAACGAGTTGCGCATAGTGGCCGACGGACCGCACCATCTGCGCGGCGACATCGAAATACGTGACGGCAGCGGCAAGGTATTGGCCCGCGAGACGCGCGTGGCACTATGCCGCTGCGGGGCCTCCAGCAACAAGCCATATTGCGACAACAGCCACGTCGCCAGTGGGTTCAAGGACGAATGCACCTGCACACTGGGCGAGATGGCGTCCGTGGCCAACGGGCCGCTCACCTTGACCCTGTGCACTGACGGGCCCGTGCAGTGCGACGGCCCGGTCACCATCTTCGATGTTTTCGGCGAGCCGGCATCGACCGTTCAGCAGGCCTGGCTGTGCCGCTGCGGCGCGTCGAAGAACAAGCCCTATTGCGACGGCAGTCACAAGGCGATCGGCTTCAGGTCGTAGCCAGGTTCCGCCATGGTGGAATCGCCAGCGTCGGCGGCGCCATCCAATGGAATTCGAGCATCCGGCCCAGGTGTAGGCCGATCGCTGGCAGTGCATTCGATCGACTTTGGCAACTCAACGAGTCCGCGCACGGTTCCGGTTGTCGGCAGATCTGCGACCCTCCTGATCGTCCAAGCGAGGAACTCGTCACTCTGCGTTCACATTTCAGACCGGAGCTGCAATTCGCACTGGAGCGGCGCGCCAAACGGTGTGCCAGGAACAGGGTCTGCACCCTTCAACCCGAGGTGAGGACACCGTCATGCGACAGCCGCAGACTCGTTCTCTGTGTGCCGGTCAGGCTCCGTGGTGCGGAGGATCTCGTTCAGAACGGAAGTGGCGTAATTCCCGGCGGGCAAGGAGAACGTGAGCACCAGTTGATTGGCGTGCAGCCATTCCCATGACATGTCCACCGGCCTGGCCACCAGGGCGCGGCGATCCTGATCCAGACCGGCGTGTTCCATGCCGTCGCACATGGTGGCGTGACGTTCAGCTACGCCGCTTTCAAGGGCCTGCGCTTGATCGGTGGTGGTCACGCGGCCCCGTCCCCAGAGCGGTCCGGTAGGCCGGCCCGCCTCGTCCATCACGTCACCGGGCAGGGTCTTGCCCCAGAGTCCCTGCTGAATGCGCAGCGCCAGCACTTCATTGAAGACGAAGGAGCGCACCGCCGACAGGTAGATGCCCTTCTTCTTCGGGTTGCGCACGCGTATTTCGCGCGCCAGCATGGCCAGTCCCTGCGTCACGTTGCCGCCCTCAAAGCCGAAACGCTGAGCGCCGAAGTAGTTGGGCACGCCATGTGACGCAACGGCCTCCAGATTGACCTCGATGGCGTGGCGGTCACCGGTGACGTCACGCAGCATGATGCGGAATCGGTTGCCCTGCAGATCACCGGGACGCAGCTTCTTCACGTGGCGGCTCTGACTCAGTACGTTGAATTCCGGGTGCTGAAGCTGGGTCAGGTCGGGCGTCTCGCCCTTGGGCAGGTAGATGCTGAACCACTGACGGGTGATGGCGTAGCGGTCCTTGAGGCCGGCATAGCCCACGTCCCTATCCTGCACGCCGGCGGCGTCGGCCAGTTGCTGGGCGACGAAGGCGGTGTTGGCACCGTTCTTTTCGATGTCCAGCCAGATGTGCTCGCCCTCCCCGGAGGGTAGCTGCAGCGGCAGCTCGGTCACGATGAAATCCTCGTTGAGGAGTTTCAGGGTTGCGCTTGCGCCGCTGGCCGGATAAGCGTTGGGCCACTGCGGCAAGGTCGTGTATTGAGCGTCGGTCATGAGCGGTCTGACGGCACCGGTTGTAGACAGGGACAGGCTGTCCAGCCGACCAAGGGCAGTCCAGGCAGTGATTCTCTCCCTACCCGCATGCCTTGACGAGCTTCAACAGATGCGACTTCAATGGGAACCCTTGCGCGCTACGACAGACGGCTACCCGGCAGCGAAGTCAACTCACGGACCCGGCCATCAGGAATCGTTCGTGGCCAGCAGCTCACAAGCCGTAGGCGCTCGTCAGTCTATGGGGGTGCCGGAGGGCTGCCGAGAACTGGTGCGTTGGCCAGCTCGCCTTGGCCATAGCGAAGTCGCGGTCCTTCTGGGGGTTGCTGGCGCGGGGCGGTCGCGACAATGGCCTTCCCAGGCAACCCTTGAGGAGAGGGATGGATGCGTATTGCCCTTGTCGTGCACGCACTGCACCGCTGCGCCGTCTTGCTGACGCTGACGCTGGCGCTTTCGCTGTCTGCCTGGGCCCAGCCCCGTTTCGAGCTGGGCAGCACACAGACCGTGTTGCCGACCACCGTGTTGCCCCGGCATGCACGGCTCGATCTCGACGTGGACCCGGCCCGCGCGACCTTTCGCGGCGACGTTACCCACCAGGTGGAGGTTCTTGAGCCGGTGCAGGCCATCGCCTTGCATGCCGTGCAGTTGACGGCACGCAGCGCCCAGCTTCTTGGTGGCCCGCAACCGCGGCGGCTGCGCGTGAAGGCGGATGCCAAGGCAGGGCTATGGCGCCTGGTGCCGACCGACGGGCAGCCTATCGCCGCGGGAGCCTGGCGCATCCGCATTCGCTACCAGGGCCGGATTCAGCTGGCCGGTGAGGGCCTGTACCGCGCCGACCACCGCGTGCAGGGCCGCCCTGCGCGCATGCTTGCCACGCAGTTGCAGGCGGTGCAGGCACGGCGGGTCCTGCCAGTGTTCGACGAGCCGGTGTTTCGCAGCGTGTTCGAACTGCGCGTGTTGGCACCGCGCGGCTACGAGGTGCTGTCCAACATGCCACGGCGAGCCACCCAGCCAGTGGGCGGTGCGCTGCGCCACGTCTTCGAGCCCACGCCGCCGATGCCCAGCTACCTGCTGGCCATCGCAGTGGGGCGTTTCGACGCACTCGAAGACAGCAGCGGCGAAACCGCCCTGCGCATCCTGACCGCGCCCGGCAAGCGCGAACAGGCGCGCTTTGCCATGGAAGTCACGCAGCAGGTGCTGCCCTTCTATGTCCGGTACTTCGGCCGCCCCTATGCACTGCCCAAACTCGACCAGTTGGCGGTGCCCGGCACGCGCCAGGGTGCCATGGAAGACTGGGGCTTCATCAGCTACGTCGAGGACGCGCTACTGTTCGATCCCGCTCGCAGCAGCCCCGATACGCAGCGCGGCGTGTTTGCCGTGGTGGCGCATGAGATCGCGCACCAATGGTTCGGCAACCTGGTCTCGGTGGCCTCCTGGAACGAGATCTGGCTCAACGAGGCCTTCGCCACCTGGATGGAGCGCAAGGCCATGGCGCACTTCCACCCCGAGTGGCACTCCGAGCTGCGCGGCCGTGGCTACGTGGCCCAGACCATGCAACGCGACGCCACGGCAGCCACGCGGGCCATTCGCGGGACGCCGGTGAGCGAAGCCAGCGTGTTCGAGGTCTTCGACAACATCACCTACACCAAGGGTGGCGCGGTTCTGAGCATGATCGAGCAATGGATAGGCGCCGAGGCCTTTCAGCGCGGCCTGGCGGCCTACATGGCCGAGCGCGCCTTCAAGCCCGCCACCGCGGGTGACCTGTGGTTTCACATCGGCCGCGCCACGGGCCAACCGGTGACCGAGATGGCGGCCAGCTGGACCGACCAACCCGGCGTACCCCTGGTCAGCGTGGACGCCCGATGCGAGGCCGGCAATACGCATGTCACGCTGCGCCAGAGCCGCTTTTCGCTGGGCGAGCCCTTGGCCGGCGGCCCGTGGCGCGTGCCCGTGCAACTGGCCCGGGGCGAGGAAAGCCGCATCGTCGTGCTGGCCACCGAGCAGGCCAGCGAGCAATGGCCAGGCTGCAGCGATGAGCCCTTGCGCGCCAATGCTGGCGGCAAGGGCTACTACGTGGTCAGCTACAGCCCGGCATTGCGCGCGCGCCTGACGGCCGGTTTCGCCGCCTTGAGCCCGGCCGATCGGGTAACGCTGGTTTCCGACAGCTTCGCACTGGCCAGTGCGGGGCAGCAGCCGATGGCCGATCACCTGAACCTGCTGGCGGCCTTGCCCCTGGTGGACGATGCCAGCCGCCCCGCGCTGTTCAAGATGGCCGCGACGCATTGGCGACAACTGGACCGCATCCTGCACGGCACGGCCGTGCAAGAGCCCTTGCGCGCGGCTGGCCGCGCAATGTTCGGCCCCGAACTGGCGCGCCTGGGCTGGCAGTCGGCACCGGGCGAAGACAGCGAGATCCAGACCCTGCGCGCCGACCTGATCCAGATCCTGGCTGCGCTGGACGATGCACCCACCTTGGCCGCAGCACGCCGGCGCCTTGCTGCCGCACTGGCACCTGGTGCGGGTGAACTGCCGGCAGCCCTGCGCGGGCCGGTGCTCGCCGCGGTGGGGCGTCAAGCAACCGAGGCCGAATTCGAGGCGCTGTTGTCGGCCCTGCGGCGCAGCGAAAGCGAGGAAGAGCGCTGGCTGCTGATGGAGGCACTGGCGTCAGGGCAAGACCAGGCACGTGCACAGCGCCTGCTGGATGAAGCCTTGTCGGGGCGCCTGCCACCGAGCCAGAGCGCGGCCCTGCCCGGCATGGTGGGCGACAACCCGGCACTGGTCAGCCGGGCGTACCGCTTCGTGCTGACGCACTGGGACGCGCTGGCACGGCTGGCGGGTGACGGTCCGTTCGGTGGGCGCCACTGGTTGCTGCCCAATGCCGCCGGATCGAGCAGCGAGCCCGCGCTGGCGCAACAGCTGCTGCTGGACCAGCAGCGCCTGGCAGGCGCCAGCGGTGCGTCGAGCGCCCAGCGCATGGCAGCAGGCATCCAGGCCCGCCACCGCCTGCGCGAGCGTGAGGCCGAGCAGCTGTCGGGGACCTTGTCTGGCTGGACTCCCCGCGCAAGCGCTGGCGGACGCTGAATGGGTTGGCTGGCTAAAGCTCTGGTTGCAGCCTCCTTGCAGCACGTGGTTGCGCTTCGCAGCGGATCGGTCGGGCGCGTCTGCCCTGCGTCGCGACCACTTTGCGCTCGAACCGCAGCAAGGCCTACCATTGTCAAGGGCAGGTTGGTTTCTAGTCGACCACCCAGGCGACGCAAGATTGCCGCTGATACCAACCCGCCCCATCACAGGCATTCCCGACCCGTTGGCGATGACATTGGGCCCCACGGCGAATGCCGCGCCCTGCCGATGCCCCATAGCGCAGCGCGGCCAAGGCCTTCCGTAAGTCGGCCACGGGCAACCGCTGCATGCGCGGCCGCACTGTCCCTCCTATGATGTTCTGGCTTCTGGGGGCCCTCATCCAGAGGCTGGCCCGAAACGAACAACTTTCGACAGGAGACATACACCGTGTACACCAGACCCCCTACGCTCGCGATCGCTTTGGCCTTGTCTGCGCTCTCGCTTTCGGTCCTCGCAGACGATGGGCGGCATGGACATCGTCGCTTCACGCTCACCAGCCCGGACCTGGCCGGAGGAACCTTCTCCGAGACGTTCGTGCTCAATGGATTCGGCTGCACCGGCAGCAACCTGTCGCCCGAGCTGCGCTGGAGCAACGTGCCGCCGGGAACACAGTCGCTCGCTCTGCAGGTCTACGATGCGGACGCGCCTACGGGCAGCGGCTTCTGGCATTGGGCCGTGTACAACATACCGCCTACGGCAACGGGCCTGGCTCAAGGCGCGGGCAACAGCTCGGCAACACTGCCGCCCGGAGCCTTCGGTGGCAACACCGACTTCATGGACACCGGCGCAACGGGCGAGAACGGCAACTATGGCGGCCCCTGCCCACCCGTGGGCGACAAGCCGCACCGCTACACCTTCACATTGTTTGCGTTGGCGGTACCGAACGTGCAGGTCGCTGGTGGTATCCCGCCGACGGGTTCTGCAGCGCTTTACGGGTTCGTCATCAACAAGGGACTCGGCGCAGCGCTGCTGGGCAAGGCTTCGTTCACCGCACGATACGGGCGCTGAGGCGCGAAGGCTCAATGACGGCCCGCAGTGCTGCGTGCGCCGGGCTGTCGTGAGGGGCAGGTCGGCACCCGCAAGTCGCGACGGGCTTCCCGTAGTATCCCGGGCGTAAGGCCGGCACACTGGGGGTCATGTCGTCCACGGAGCCCAATCGCATGAGTGCCTCTGCCGATCTCGCCGCCCGGCTCGACCGCATGAACCGCACGGACCCCGTGCGCTGATCATGCTCTGCGAGCGCCTTGACGTCACGGCCACCCGCGCTGAGAGGCGGGCATGATCGCCGAGACTGCCGTCGAATTCTCTTCCGAAGGGGCGGTCCTGCGGGGGCGACTGGTGATGCCCTCGCCCGACGTCGCGCGCCGGCCCGCGGTGATCATGGCGCATGGCACCTCGGCCACCGTCGAGATGGTGATGATCGAATACGCCCGCGTCTTCGCCCGCGCGGGCCTGGTGGCGCTGGTCTACGACCACCGCAACCTGGGGCGCAGTGGCGGCGAGCCACGCGGCGAGATCAACCCGTGGGTCCAGTGCCGCGGCTACCTCGCTGCCCTCGACTTTGCGAGCCAGCGCTTCGAGATCGACGCCGGCCGCATCGCCCTGTGGGGAGACAGCTACACCGGCGGTCAGGTGGTCGCCGTAGCCGCCTGCGACCCACGGCCCCGCGCCGTCGTCGCGCAGTGCCCCGTCTTTGGCGCGGCGCTGCCCGGACTGCCGCCCGACGCTGACTTCCTGGCAGCGTTCAAGCACACCTTGCTACATGGCGACGTGGCCGGCACGCCGGAGACAACGACGGGGCCGCTGCCCGTCGTGTCCTTCGACCCGTCGTCGATCCCGTCGCTGCTGGCGCCCATCCAGGCCTTCCGCTGGTTCATCGACTACGGCGGGCGCCCGGGATCGGGCTGGTTCAACCGCGTCAGCCGCGTCATACCGCCAACGCCGGTGCCCTACGCGCCGATCCTTTGCGCCCCCTTCGTTCGGGTGCCGGTGCTGCTGATGGTGGCGCCAGAGGACGAAATGGCGCATGCCAACGTGGAGGTCACGCGTCATGCCTACGGGCTTCTGGCTGGACCGAAGCGCTGGGTCGACATTGATGGCGGCCACTTCGGGCTGCTCTACCACCCGGGCGCGCGCTTCGACGAGGCAGCCGGCATTCAAGCCGACTTTCTCCAGCAGCTGCTGCCTTGACGCGCGTTGCACGCCACGGTAAACCCTGGCGCCCGGGCCCGCGGCGCCATCGACTCGACACCGTGCCTTCCACCATCGGTGCGGCTGGGGCTGTGCATCAACTGAAATCTTCGATCGCGGTCAATTCGGAGGGCTGAGCCATGTCATCGCCACCTGCGGTCCCGTACTGGCGCGAGGCGGGCGCCGGCCCTGCCGTCGTCTGCCTGCATGCCAACGCCAGCGTGTCGGGGCAGTGGCGACCGCTGATGTCCCGCCTGGCCGACCGCCGCCGGCTGCTGGCTCCCGACGCGTATGGCGCCGGCCAGAGCCCCGAGTGGCCGTCGGACCGCACGATCACGCTGGCCGACGAGGTGCAGCTGATCGAACCGGTGCTGGCGCAGGCCGGCGAGCGCTACGCACTCGTCGGACACTCGTACGGCGGTGCGGTCGCGCTGCGGGCAGCGGCGCAGGAGCCTGACCGCGTCAGTGCCCTGGCGCTCTATGAGCCGACGCTGTTCGCGTTGATCGACGCCGAGGGTCCGGCGCCCAACGATGCCGATGGCATCCGTCAAGCCGCCGCCACCGCAGCGGCGGCGCTGGACGCCGGTGACACCGACGCGGCTGCACGCGCTTTCATCGACTACTGGACAGGGCCAGGCAGCTGGGACAACTTGCCCGAGGACCGCCGGCCGGGGATGGCCCGCAGCATCGCCAACGTTCGTCGCTGGGCACACGCCTTGTTCACCGAGCCGATGCCGCTGGCTGCGCTTCCGATGCCGGTGCTCGTCATGACCGGGTCAGGCTCGACGGCGGCGGCACACGGTGTCGCACGGCGCCTGATGCTGGCACTGCCCAACGTGACGCACATCGAGTTTGCGGGCCTCGGTCACATGGGCCCGATCACCCACCCGGACGTCGTCAATGCCGAGATAGAGCGCTTCTTACTGGCTGCGACCTGACGCGCCGCTGCGACCGTCTCCGTCGGCTTTGAGTGGGGAACCGCGAGCAGCTCGGCATCGGCGAATCGCCGCCCACTGCCAGATTGCAGATGCTTGACAAGCCAGGCTCCACTTCGCCTTGATGGCGGGCCGCGTGGGCTCCCGCGTTTCGCCGAAAGCACCAAGCCCACGCATCGAAGGTCAGCTTCCTGGCATCGCCTCGTACTCACACTGGCGGCCAGTGGACTAAACCGCTATCGCGGTAAGCGCTCCGGCGCCAGTGTCGTTGCTCGTTGCACTGGCGGTTCTGCGATGTTGTTGATCGAGGCAATCCGCCTCGTTCATCAACAGGAGCAGC
>JALHPY010000138.1 GCA_022842305.1 Rubrivivax sp. | reverse complement strand
CCATGACCACAGCTGGACGGCATACGGCGTCGATGTCGAGGCGTTGATCGACGAGGTGGCCCTGGTCGACGAGTGGTGCGCACTGCAGCCGGAGCTGTGCTATCGCTTCGCGATGCAGCCGAAGGAGGCGCGGCACCTGCGGCCCCACATGGCCATCGTGCCGCGCGAGGCAGCGAACCCGCGTGACGCCGCCGCGTTTCCTGAGTGCGAGACCTTCCTGCGCACATTCGCTGATTGGATCGGCAAGCCGGGGATGGTCCAGGCGCCCATCCACTGCGTGGGCGCCGAGTCGAAGCACGCACACCGCAAGCAGATGGGCAAGCAGGCGGGTTGCCCAGTGCCGAGCCACCGGCCTTCGTCTGCCGGCACTGCGGCCACGCGATGATCATCCTGCAGACCTTCTTGCGCGGCGAGTCGATCCGTGCGCCACCGGGTCCAGGGCGCACGCCATGACTCCTCACTTGCTGTTCTTCCACCACTGGCCGACCGTGCGCTCATGGACATCGGCAGGGACCGCCTCGTTTTGCCACTGCCTGGCTGCATGCCCAGCGACTGAATCGGGCTCGGCGCGTCGGCCTGACCTCATCACTGACCAGCACAACGACGGCCTGAAGGCGCTTCAAGCGCGTGCCCAGACCACCGCCGACGGCGCCACGGCACCACTATCCCCATAGAGCCGCAGCCACTTCGGACCACCGTGGCACGGCCCGCGGCTTCCTTCACCGAGGTTTGTCCAACACCTGCCCTCAGGTCTGCGTCACGCGCCGAACCGTGGCGTTGCGCGGGCAGGTGTCGAACAAGCCTAAACAACAGTGCGAATCCACCCCGCACCGAAGCAGACATTGCACAGTCCGACGGATCCAAGGACTTGGAGCGCACCACACTAACTGCCGAAGTTGAGGATCTCGCGCGCGATGGCGCCCAGCGGTACCTCGCGCTCGACGCCGCCGCGCTTCATGGCCTCTTTGGGCATGCCGTAGACCACGCAGCTGTCCTCGTTCTGGCCCAGGGTGCGGGCGCCGGCCTTGCGCATCTCGGCCAGGCCGGCGGCGCCGTCGTCGCCCATGCCGGTCATGATCACGCCCAGGGCGTTGGCGCCGGCGCACTTGGCCACCGAGCGGAACAGCACGTCCACCGACGGCCGGTGGCGGTTGACCAGCGGGCCGTTCATGATCTCCACCGAGTACTGCGCGCCGCTGCGCCGCATCATCATGTGCGCGCCGCCCGGGGCGATGATGGCGCGGCCGGGCACCACGCGGTCGTTGTTCTGGCCTTCGCGCACCTCGATTTCGCACAGCCCGTTCAGGCGGTTGGCAAACTCGGCGGTGAACTTCTCGGGCATGTGCTGCACGATCACGATGCCCGGGCACACGCGCGGCAGGCGCGTCAGCACGGCTTCCAGCGCCTGCGTGCCGCCGGTGGACGTGCCCAGCGCCACCACCCGCTCGGTGGTCTGCAGCATGGCCCCGCCCTGGCGTGTGGCGGCCTGCAGGATGACATCGGCGCTGTTCTTTTCCACCACCTGCAGCTTGCGCACGTTGGCGCGCGCGGCGGTCTTGATGGCCGCCACCAGGTCCTCGGTGGCGTCCTGCAAGAACTGTTTCAGGCCGATCTTGGGCTTGGTGATGATGGCCACGGCGCCCGCGGCCAGCGCCGCCATCGAGGTCTGCGCGCCCTTCTCGGTGAGGGTGGAGCAGATGATCACCGGCGTCGGCCGCTCGGACATGATCTTCTTCAGGAAGGTGATGCCGTCCATGCGCGGCATCTCGATGTCCAGCACGATGACGTCCGGCCATTGCACCGCCATGCGCGACATGGCCAGCAGCGGGTCGGCCGCGGCGCCGATGACCTCGATATCGGGGTCGTGGTCCAGCAGGCCGGCGACCACCTGACGCACGACCGCAGAGTCGTCGACGACCATCACCTTGATGCGTGCCATGGCGGGTTCCTTCAGTTCGGAGATTCCTGCAGCGTGGGCGCGACCTGCTGCAGCCAGACATCGCCGGTGGCGATGTCGAAGATGACCTGGCGATGGCCGTCGCCAAACAGGCTTTCCGATACGACAGGAATGCCGCGCATGCGCAGCAACTCGCGCGCCGCCTCGCCGTTGCGCTGGCCCACGCTCATGGCCGCGGCCGTCTTGTAGCCGGGGAACATGTTGCCGCCACCGAAGATCTTGGCCTGGCACTGCGCGTGCGGCAGGTGGCTGCGGCGCAGCTCGCGCAGCATGAGCTGCAGCGCCTCGTCGCCGTAGCGGCCGTCGAGCTCGCCCCCGGGCGCGTGGCCGCCACGCGACGGCAGCAGAAAGTGCGACATGCCGCCGATGCGCGCGATCGGGTGCCACAGCGTGATCGAGACGCACGAGCCCAGCATGGTGCGGATGCGATAGCCGGCGTCGCCGACGAACAGGTCGCCGGGTTGCAGGAAGACATCGATCTGTTCATTGGCTGACATCACGCGCCCCGGGCCGGCACGGGCTGCATGGCGGTCGGCGGTAGATCGAAGGCGCCACCTGTTCCAGCGTGTGGCCCAGGTTGTTGAGCGTCTCGGAATGGCCCACGCAGAAGTGGCCGCCGGGCTTGATGGCCGAGCTCACGCGCTGCACCACGCCGCGCTTGGTGTCGTCGCTGAAGTAGATCATCACGTTGCGCAGCAGCACCAGGTCGAAGGAGCCGATGTCCGGCAAGGGCTCGTTCAGATTGAGCTGGCCGAAGCGCACGCGGCGGCGCAACTCGGGGGCGATGAGCAGCCGGCCCTCGTACTCGCCCGAACCCTTCATGCAGAAGCGGCGCAGGTATTCCTGGGGCACGTGGCGGGCGCGTTCCATCGAATACAGCGCGCGCGTGGCGTGCTGCAGCACCTGCGTGCTGATGTCGGTGCCCAGGATCTCCCAGGGCCCGCCTTCCAGGCAGTCGGCCAGCACCATGGCCACGCTGTAGGCCTCTTCGCCGCTGGAGCTGGCGGCGCTCCACACGCGGAAGTTGCTGCCGCGCTCGCGTGCCTGCAGGGCCAGCGTGCGCAACAGCTCGAAGTGCTTGGTCTCGCGGAAGAAGTAGGTCTCGTTGGTGGTCAGCAGGTCCACCGCGGTCTGCACTTCATCGGGGTGCTCGCCCGAGGCCAGCATCTGGAAGTAGTCGCCGAAGCTCTCGATGCGGTGCAGGTTGAGCCGCTTGCCCAGCCGGCCGCTCACCAAGGCCTGCTTGGCCGAGGACAGCGTGATGCCGGCCTGCTCGAAGATGAACTGCTGGAAGCGGGCGAACTCGGTGTCGGTGATGGGCCTCATGTTCGGCTGCCTTGCCGGACTTCCGGCGGCCCGTCAAGGGCTCGCCGGCTGTCCAGCATCGGCTCAGGCCGTGGCCATCTCGGCCATGGCCGCGGCCTGACCCATGGCGCCGATCTCCTCAGCCGACAGTACGCGCTGCACGTTGAGGACAATGACGAACTTGCCGTTCACCTTGGCAATGCCCTCGATGAAATCGGCGCGGATCTTGGCGCCGAAGTTGGGCGCCGGTTCGATCTCGGTCGAGGGAATCTCCAACACCGCCTGCACCGCGTCGACCACGATGCCCATGTTCTGGCGCTCGGACCCGCTGGCGCCTTCGACCTCGGTGATGACGATGCAGGTGCTCTTGCCCACCGGCGTGGAGGCGCGGCCGAAACGCGCCGACAAGTCCATCACCGGTACCACCGCGCCGCGCAGGTTGATCACCCCGCGGATGCAGGCCGGCATCATCGGTACCTCGGTCAGGCCGGCGTACCAGATGATTTCCTTGATGCACAGGATGTCCAGCGAGAACATCTCGGTGCCCAGCGTGAAGGTCAGGTACTGACGCTCCTCGCCCGCCGCAGCGGCTTGCGCCGCCTGTGCCGCCACCAGGGCAGTGCCCGGCGCCTTGACCATCGGGTTCATGGCGTGTCCCTTTCAGAACTTGGTGAACTGCGACTCGTCGATGGCGCCGGCCGTGGCCAGTGCCAGCCCGGTCACCGGCTTGGCGGCCGGCTTGGCAACCCCGCCCTTGGACTGCGCCGCCTTGCGCACGGTGAAGCCGGGGGTCTTGCCCTGCACCGAGCCGTCGAGCTTGAAGAAGGACATGGTCTGCTGCAGCTGTTCGGCCTGCCCGCTCATCTCTTCAGACGTGGCGGCCAGTTCTTCGGAGCTGGAAGCGTTCTGCTGCGTCGTGGTGTTGAGCTGGCTCACGGCCGAGTTGATCTGGCCCACGCCCGATGACTGCTCGCTGGACGCGGCGGCGATCTCCTGCACCAGGTCGGAGGTCTTGCGGATGGCTGGCACCATCTGCTCGAGCAGCTTGCCGGCCTTCTCGGCCAGCTCGACGCTGGAACTGGCGACCTCGCCGATCTCTTGTGCCGCCACCTGGCTGCGTTCGGCCAGCTTGCGCACCTCGGCCGCCACCACCGCGAAGCCCTTGCCGTGCTCGCCGGCACGCGCGGCCTCGATGGCCGCGTTCAGCGCCAGCAGGTTGGTCTGCGCGGCGATGTCGTCGATGATGCTGATCTTCTTGGCGATCTGCTTCATCGCCGCCACCGTGGCATTGACCGATTCGCCGCCTTCCGCCGCGTCGGACGCCGCCTTGCTGGCCATGCTCTCGGTGACCTTGGCGTTCTCGGTGTTCTGCGCGATGGAGCTGGTCATCTGCTCGATCGAGGCGCTGGTCTCTTCCACCCCCGCGGCCTGCTCGCTGGCCGCCTGCGACAGCGACTGCGCCGTGGCGCTGACTTCCTCGGATGCGCTGGCCAGGGCCTGCGCGCCGGCGTTGACGTCGGTCACCACCTGGGCCAGCTTCCTCATCGTGTTGTTGACGGCGCCCTTGAGCTCGTCCCAGGTGCCTTCGTAGTTCTTCTTCATGGTCACCGTCAGGTCGCCTTCCTGCATGGCGCCGAGCACGTCGCGCAGTTCCTGCACGGGGGTGTTGACTGCAACCATCACGCTGTTCAGGCCTTCCAGCACCTTGCGGTAGTCGCCCTGCTGCTTGCTGGGGTCGACGCGCACGTCCAGCCGGCCTTCGACCGTGGCCTTGGACAGGGTGTTGGCATCGGCCACCAGGGCGTTGATGGCCTTGATGACCTCGATCAGGCTCTTGGCCATGACGTCGGCGTCGGAGCGCACCTTGACCACCGCGGTCAGGTCGCCGGCGGCAATGGCCTGGGCGGCCGCGGCCTGCTGACTGGTGCCGGCGATGCACGCGTTGAGGTTGTTCTTGATGGCGTTGAAGTCGCCGTTGTAGCTGTCGGTGATGACCGGCGGAATGGCGCCCTTGGCGATCTCGTCCACGTACCGGGCGGCCACGTTCAGCGGGCCGATCACGGCGTCCAGCGTGTCGTTCACGCCCTGCACGATCTTGTTGTAGTCGCCCTTGTGCTTGCTGGCATCGGCACGCGTGGCCAACTTGCCTTCGACCGCGGCCTTGGACAGCAGGTTGGCGTCGGCGACAAGCGCCTTGATGTTGACGCGCACCTGTTCGATGGTGTCGTTGATGAACCGCTTCTTGCCCGGGAAGGCTTCCAGCGGCGCGTCCATGTTGCCTTCGCCGAATTCCTTGACACAGGCCATGGCCTTCTTCTTGACGGCGATGTGCCCGAAGACCATGCCGTTCACACCCTTGGCCATCACGGCGTAATCGCCCTTGAACTTGGCCTCGTCGATCTTGATGTCGATGTCGCCGGCATCGTGCTGTGACGACATCGTGTTCATGTCGATGATCAGCGACTGCACCGCGCCCTGCATGGTGCGCATGGATGCGGCCAGTGCGCCGACCTCGTCCTTGTTGTGGATGTCGATCTTGAACTCGAAGTCACCCGCGGCCATCTTGTCGGCGCATTCCACCAGCGTGCGCGTGGGGGTGGTGATGCTGCGCGTGATGAACCAGCCGATGAAGGCGGTCAGCGCCGCGGCTACGGCGGCCAGGATGACCAGCAGGCGCTCGGACGAGTCGGCCAGCGCGTCGGCGTCCTTGCCGGCCTTGACCACCAGTTCGGTCTGGAATTCGATCAAGCCGTTCACGGCACCCATGTAGCCGGCCTGGCTCTTGCGCAGTTCACCGGCGATCATGGCCGCGGCCTCTTCGCGCTTGCCGGCCTTGAGCAGCACGATGTACTGCTCCTGGTCCTGGACGTAGACCGAGCGCGCCTCGTTGACCTTCTTCAGCTGCACCTTGCCGGCGTCGCTGAGGATGGTCTTCTCGAGCTTGTCGATGCTCTCGCTGATGATCTTGCGCTGCTCGCCGATGGCTTCCAGCTCCTTGGCCGATTCGGCGTCCTTGAAGATGTAGGCGTTGCGCAGCCGGCGCGCGATGACGTTGACGGAGTCGATGATGTTGTTGGCAAGCACGGTCTTTGGGAACTTGTCCTGGACCATGTCTTCGACCTCGGTGTTGAGGGCTGCGATGCGGGTCACCCCGAGCACCGACACCACGATCAGCAGCACGAGTACGGCAGCAAAGCCCAAGGCCAGCCGCATCCCGATCTTCATATTGGCAAACATGTCGTGTTTCTCCTAAGTCGCTGAGAGTTGGCTGTACTACGCCGGTAAGGGTTGATGGGCGGCCAAGCTCTAGGCCGCGACAGCTTCGGCATGCCGCACGGGAACGCTCTGGATGGCCTGGCGCACCAGCGCCGGAACATCCAGGATGAGCGCCACGTCACCACTGCCGAGAATGGTGGAACCACTGATGCATTTGACCTGGCTGAACATCTGGCCCAGCGGCTTGATCACGGTCTGGAACTCGCCCAGCAGCGTGTCCACCACCAGCCCGGCCTTCTGCTCGGCGTGCTTGAGCACGACGATGTTCTCGCCCCGTGTGGGCTGGCCGTTGATGGCGAACAGTGAACGCAGCCTTATGAAGGGCAGTACCTCGCCGCGCAGGTTGGTGTAGTCGTGGCCGGGTTCGGCCGAGTACGCGACGCACTCCTCGATCATGTCCAGCGGGATGGCGAACACCGACTTGCCCACGCCCACCAGGAAGCCGTCGATGATGGCCAGCGTCAGCGGCAGGCGGATGGTCACCTTGGTGCCCTGGCCGGCCTGACTGCTGATTTCCACCGTACCGCGCAGCGCGCTGATGTTGCGCTTGACCACATCCAGGCCGACACCGCGGCCCGACAGGTTGGTCACCTTCTCGGCAGTGCTGAAGCCGGGCTCGAAGATCAGCGCGTAGACCTCGCTGTCGCTGAGGTGCTGGCCGGCCTCGATCAGGCCGCGCTCCTGCGCCTTGGCCAGGATGCGGTCGCGGTTCAGGCCGCCGCCATCGTCCTGCACCGTGATGACGATGCTGCCCGAATCGTGGCACGCGTCGAGCTTGAGCGTGCCCTGCGCCGGCTTGCCGCGCTCTGCGCGCAAGGCGGCCGATTCGATGCCGTGGTCCATGGAGTTGCGCACCAGGTGCATCAGCGGGTCGCCGATCTTCTCGACGACGGTCTTGTCGAGTTCGGTGTCCTCGCCGGTGATGACCAGCGCAATGTCCTTGCCCAATTCGTGCGACACGTCGCGCACCACGCGCTGGAAGCGGCTGAAGGTGGCGCCGATCTTCACCATGCGCAGCTGCAGCGCGCTGTCGCGCACTTCTTCGACCAGCATGCTCAGCTTGGAGGTGCTTTCCTGCAGGTCGCTGATCTGCGCGCGGCGCGCGATCAGGTTGACGTTGGCGCCGGCGATGATCAGCTCACCCACCAGGTTGATCAGCTGGTCCAGCTTGTCGGCATCCACGCGGATCGAGCGGCTCTCTTGCGCGCCCACGTCCTTGACCTGCTTTTGCTTGACCAGCGCGGCTTCCACCACCTCGGGCTGCACCACACCCTGGTCGACCAGGATGGTGCCCAGGGGCTGCTCGGGCGTGCGCGCCTGCGTCTTGAGCGCTTCGTCCAGTTCACTCTGCGTGAGCGTGCCGCAGCGCACCAGCATCTCGCCCAGGCGCGCCGGCTCGTCCTGCTTCTGCAGCAGATCGACGTAGTCGCTGATCTTGCTGTGCGGCGGCAGGATGGTCAGCAGACAGTCGTCGCGCACGAACTCGAACACGTTTTCCAGCGTGGACTTGCTGACCTGCGTTTCCAGCGCGATCTCGAAGCCCAGGTAGCAGGCCTCGGGGTCCATGCTGCCGTCGGTGGGGATGGCATCGGCCAGCGTCACGATGCCGCGGATGCTGCCCAGAGTCTGCAGGTAGCGGATGAAGCTCAGCGGGTCCATGCCGTTGCGCAGGACGTCGCGGCCGAAGCGCAGCGAAATGTGCCAGGCATCGGTGAGTGCGCCGTCGCCGTTCAGGCGTGCCACGGCTTGGAGCTGCACCGCCGGCCCCACCGGCACCACGGCCGCGGCGGCAGCGCCGCCCGACAGGTGTGCACGCAACTGGGCGATGAGCGGTGCGCCTGCGGCTGACAAGGTCTCGTCGGGTTGCGTCTGGCCGGCGGCCACGGCCTCGACCAGGGCCGAGATGTGGTCGCGGCAGCTCAGCAGCAGCCCCACCAGCGCATCGGCGATCAGCAGCTTGCCGGCGCGCACCTGGTCGAGCAGGCTTTCCACCACGTGCGTGAAGCTGACGATGTGGTCCAGGCTGAACAGACCGGCCGAGCCCTTGATGGTGTGCGCCGCGCGGAAGATGGCGTTGACCAGCTCGTCCTTGTCCTCGGCCTGTTCCACCGCGAGCAGCGCGCTTTCCATGTCGGCCAGGAGTTCGCGGCTTTCCGTGATGAAGGTCTGCAGTGCCTGGTCGAGGTCCATGACGTATGTCCTGTTGTTCTTGACGCGCAAAAGGGGGGGGCGCGGTGGCGCCTTCAGGCGCCGGGGCGCGGCGGCACGACCAGCGGGTCGCCGAAGAAGGCGGCCACGTTGAGCAGCTCGAAGACCTCGGTCACCGCGGCGCTGTGCGCCACCAGCTGCAGCTCGCGCTGCTCTTTGCGGGCGTGCTTCTTGGCCAGCATCAGCAACTGCAGGCCGGCGCTGTCGATCTCGGTCACGCCCGACAGGTCCAGCGTTTGCGGCGCCGGGCTGGCCAGCAGTTGCGGCATCAGCTCGGCGGCGCGAAAGATCGTCAGCTCGCCCTCGATGCGCAGCGCGCTGCCCTCTGTCTTCTTCTTCTTGGGCCTGCTCGTCATGGCGTCCTCGGGATGGTGTGGGGTCGGTGCGGCCGCTTCAGGGCCGCGGCCAGAACCTCGGTTTGGGATCGGGCCTGGGGGTGGGCCTGGGGGTGGGCCTCAAGGCAGGCACAGCTTCTGCACGGCACCCAGCAGGTGCGCAGGCTGGAAGGGCTTGACCACCCAGGCGCGCGCGCCGGCCGCCTGGCCTTCGCGCTTCTTGCCTTCTTCGGATTCGGTGGTCAGCATGATGATCGGCGTGAACTTGTAATTGGCCAGCTGCTTGACCGCCTTGACGAAGGCGATGCCGTCCATGTTGGGCATGTTCACGTCGCTGATGATCAGATGGACCTTCTGCCCGGTGAGCTTGGACAGCGCGTCCACGCCGTCCTTGCCCTCCAGCACCGCGTAGCCCGCGCTCTTGAGCGCGATCCCTACTACCTGGCGCATCGAGGCCGAGTCGTCAACGATCATGATGGTCTTGCCCATGGCTTGCGTCTTCTCTAGAAGAAGGTGATTTCGGTCTCAGATTTCTCAGCCACCTTGCCACCCGCGTGGATGACGTGCTGGTCGCTCATCACGTAGGACTTCTTGATCTCCGTGAGGAAGGTGTCCGAGTCGAGCTGGCGCAGTTCGCCGGTCCGGGCATGCGCCTGCAGGCTGTCCTCGAACGGCCCCGGCAGGCGGCCGATGTTGTCGCGCACCTGGGTCAGGATCTGGCTCACGCGGTCCTGGAACTGCAGCTGCACCAGCGCCTCGTTCACTTCGCACTGGATGCCAACGCTCTCGTCCTTGAGCAGCGCGCTCGAGCGCTGCAGCGCGTCGGTGATGCCCTTGAAGTCGTCGAGCACGCGGCCGATGGCGGCCTCGGCGGCGTGGGTCGAGCCGTCTTCGGCGCGCACCGATGAGAGCACCGCGTCGCGCGTCTCGACGATGGCCTGGCTGATGACGCCCACCTTGGCCGTCATGCGCTTGCCGGTGTCGCCTGACTGCTGCGACAGCATGCGGAACTCCTTGGCCACCACCGCGAAGCCGCGGCCGAATTCGCCGCTGCGCGCGGCCTCGATCGCGGCGTTCAGCGCCAGCAGGTTGGTCTGCTGCGCGATCTTGGCCACCTCGGCGGCCATTTCCTGCAGCTCGACGATGAAGCGGTCCATGCCCTTGACCTTTTCCAGCATGGTGCTCATGCCCATCATGGCCGAGCGCTGCGACTCGATCACCGCGGCCAGCTCCTGCTTGCTGCGCGCAAACACCGCGGCAATGCCCTGCTCACCGTCGTCCAGGGTCTGCGTTTCCAGCGAGGCCGCCTGCACCGCGGCGTCCAGCTTCTGCGCAATGCCCGAGAAGCGCTCGCTCAGCGCCGCGATCGCGCGCTCCATCTGTTCACGCGACGATTCGATGTGGCCGCTCCAGATGGGCGACACCTGCTGCGCAAACTCGCGCTGGCCTTCCAGGAAGTCACCGATGCTGCCCTGCACGGTGCGCAGCCGGCCGTCGAGGTGGCGGCCCAGGGCCAGGCCGGTGCCGGCCAGCAGCGGTGCCAGCACCAGTGCGGTCCAGTCCAGGCCTCCCACCAGCAACAGGGACAGGGCGGCGGCCAGGCCAAAGGCGATGGGCAGCCAGTACGCGGACGGACGGCTTGTCATGGTGTGTGCAGGGGGCTTAGACGGGGGTGAGCAAACGTGGACGCGAGCCTGCGGGGGCCGGTACTGCCTTCGACGCGCGATCGAGAGCGGACACGAGAGCTTCCAGTGGCCCGGCGGGTGCCGGGCGCTACCCACGCTGTATCGGCACTACCCCCCGCTCTCTGAAGGGGCAAAGCCGAGAATTTGGCGCGGCGTTGCGCCGCGCCTACCCGTGGAGGGCCGCCCTTGTCGGCTGCGGCGCGCGCGGCTTGAGCCGCAAATGAGCGGCCGGGACGCCGCAGTTCGGGCCTTTCGGAGGGCGGCGCGGCCCCGGGCTTAAGCTCGGTGGATGCTGCCCGCGCCCCCGCCGTTCGCTGAAACCCCGCGCATCGCCTGGACCGAGGACGGCCAGCCGTGCAGCGCGCGCTGGCGCTGCGAGCGCCCCGGCCCGCCGCCGGCGCGCGTGTGCATCGCCGACGACACGTTGGCCGCCGACCGCGCCTGGCGCCTGGCTTGCGAAGGCACGGCGCTGCTGTGGCGCGGCGACTTCCAGAACGCGCGCCACCTGCTGCAGGCCATGGCCCGCCGCGCC
>JALHPY010000137.1 GCA_022842305.1 Rubrivivax sp. | reverse complement strand
GTCTGCAGCGCGGCGATCTGGGCCGCGCTGGGCTCCCTGGAGCCGGCCACGGCGCCCTGCGCCAGCGCCAGCTTCAGCTGCGCCGACAGTGCGGTGATGTCCAGCTTCAACTTGGCCTTGAGCGCCTTGCGGTCGCCTTCGAAGTCGGCCTTCAACTGGGCACCGGAGGCCGGCGTGGTGCTGGCATCGGGGAACAGCAGGCCTTCGATCTCGGTCACGCCGTCGTCATCGCGCTCGCCCTTGAGCGTGAGCAGCCCGGTCAATGCCATGCCGGCATTGGTGCCGCTGTCCACCCGCGCTGCAAAGGTGTATTGCAGCGACTGCGCCACGTAGCTGGCCGAGCTGCCCGCACCGCGCAGCGCGGTGCTGACGGACAGGATGGTCGCGGTCTCGTCGACGGCCACCGCTGCCGGCTGCTCGCCCAGGGTGACAGCCTCGTCGCCGCTCCCTCCACCGCCGCAGCCATACAGAACGGCTATCGCAAGGGCGACCAGGGTCGCTCGAAGATAGGGTCTGCCTGGACTTCGCTGATTCATGTTCTCGTTCCTCCGGGTTGAAGACGATGAAACCCGATGTGGCGCACGCCTGGTCCTGGTGGATTCGTCGTGTGCTGCAGCGGCAGGCCCGTTCACCTGAAGGCTGAAAAGCCCTCGGCGACGCCATCGGCGAGCGTCGCCTGGAGTGCAGTCGGGCCCGTCTGCCCGAAGGGCCGTGTCGGCCGTTGACTGCAAGAAGCCATGCGGCGACCTTAGCCCTCAGAACTTCATGGTCTTGTAGCCAGCTGTCATGAGTTGTTCGACGCGCCCGGCGCGCCAGCCAGGCAACTGACCGCGCGGCTGCCCTGGCAGGTGCGCTGCCGTACAAGCAGCCGCCGAACGGCACGTCCCGGACAAGTGCTTACCCGCGTGCCCAGCTGCTTGCAGCTCGTGACGGGCCGCCGCCACAGTGAGCGCGCACCATGAAAAAGGGCCCCCGAAGGGGCCCCTGCTCGAGAGCGGCGTCGCGACGCTGCGATCAGCGCACCACGGCGATCTGCTCGCGCTTGCCACCCTTGTAGGTGAACAGGGTGAGCGCGCCGTTCTTGATGTCACCCTTGGCGTCGAAGGCAATGGTGCCGGTGACACCTTTGTAGCCCTCGGTCTTGGCCAGCGCCGGCAGGTACTTGGCGGGGTCGGACGAACCGGCCTTGACCATCGCGGCAACCATCACGTTGACCGCGTCGTACACGTACGGGGCGTAGATCTGCACGTCGGCGTTGAACTTCTTCTTGAAGGCCGCCTTGAAGTCTTCGAGCGACTTCTTGGCTTCGCCCTCGACACCACCGGCTTCGGCGCAGACGACCTGACCTTCGCCCATGGTGCCGGCGGCCAGCTTGGGCAGCTCGCCCGAGCAGATGCCGTCGCCACCGACGAACCTGGCGTCGATGCCCAGCTGCTTCATCTGGCGCAGCATCGGGCCGGCCACCGCGTCCATGCCGCCGAAGAACACCACGTCGGGCTTCTTGGCCTTCAGGCTGGTCAGGATGGCGGTGAAGTCGGTTGCCTTGTCGCTGGTGAACTCGCGGCCGACGGTCTTGCCGCCCGCGGCCTTGACGCCCTTCTCGAACTCGTCGGCCACGCCCTGCCCGTAGGCGGTGCGGTCATCGATGACGGCGATGCTCTTGCCCTTGAGTTCCTTGACCGCGTACTTGCCCAGCGTGCCACCCAGATGCACGTCATCGGCGACCACGCGGAAGGTGGTCTTGTAGCCCTGGCGGGTGTACTTGGGATTGGTGGCCGAGGGGCTGATCTGGGCGATGCCGGCGTCGCTGTAGAGCTTGGAGGCGGGGATGGTGGTGCCCGAATTCAGGTGGCCGACCACGCCATTGACCTTGCTGTCGACCAGCTTCTGCGCAGCTGCCGTGCCCTGCTTGGGGTCGCCCGCATCGTCTTCGGCCAGCAGTTCGAACTTGGCCTTCTTGCCGCCGATCATCACGCCCTTGGCGTTGAGCTCGTCGATGGCCATGCGCGCGCCGTTTTCGTTGTCCTTGCCCAGGTGGGCAATCTGTCCGCTGGTCGGGCCGACGTGGCCGATCTTGACGACGAGGTCCTGGGCGAACGCGTTGCCGCCCAACAGGATGGCGACGGCGCCGACGACCAGGTTCAGCTTGACTTGCATTCAAATACCTCCGGGTGTAAATGAAACTGTCACGAATGGACAGCATTCGATGGCAAAACCGCGACGATAGCGCAAATATGGCGAATATTTAATCGGGGAATCACTGCGGCAGCCCCTGTCCTCCGCCAGCCGGCTTCCGGCGTTCACCCCTGGTTCCGGCCGTCCAGCGCGCGGGCCACCGCGTCAGCGACGAGCTCACCCAGCGCGGGCATCAATTCGGCCCGCGCATCGCGGATCAGGCCATCGGCGGCGCGCGCCAGCGCCGGCGCCAGGGCCTCGCGCAGGCGGGCCTCGAACAGGCTGTCGATGCGCGGCGCCAGCTCGGCCATGACGCGGCGCACCAGCGCAGCCTCGTCCAGCGGCGGCAGCGCCACCACCGCCGCCAACAGTTCGGGTGCCGTGGGCAGGGTGCTGCGCTCGGGGCCCAGTTCCAGCACTTCGGTGAGCGTGGGCAGCCGGTCACCGGGCGGCGGCAGGCGCGAGGCGGCCCAGGGATGCTCGGCGGGCACCTCGTACCCGGGCACTTGTGGGGGTTCGGGCAGGGGTTCGAGCGCAGGTTCTGGCAGCGGCTCGGATCGTGGTTCTGGCGACGGCTCGGCCAGCGGCTGGTCGACGGCTGGCGCAAACACCGCGTCGGGCGGCGGCTCCCACAGGGGGGCCGGCTCGAACGACGCATCGGGCAGCGCCGACGGCGGGGGCGGGTCCTGGAAGACGGGCTGAAACTGCGGCGGGACCTGCGGCTGAAAATCAGGCTGGAATTCGGGCAGCGGCGGGGGCAGCCAGTCGGGCTGTGGCTGCCAGGGCTGCGGTTGCCAGGGCTGCGGCTGCGACGGTATCGAGCCATCGGTCCAGCCGGCATCACTGCCCTCGGCGGGCTGCGCAGGCGCTGGCAGCGGCGGCAGGGTCTCGTCAGTCACGGCCTGCGGCTGCATGGTGCCGTATCTCCAGCCCGGCGGCCTTGTAGGCGCGCCAGCGTTCGCGCCCGCGCGACGCCTCGTCGGCCTCGGAGGACACGATCTCGATCAGGCGCTGCCAGCGCCCGAGCGCCGTGGGCGCGTCGGCGCCCATGTTCACCAGCACGGCCGGCGCATCGGGCAGCGCAGCGGCGCCAGCCTCGTCGACGCTCAGCCAGATCGGGGTGAGCGCGGCCGTGGCAGCTGCCGCGCCGGGCACGCGCACGTGCGGAACGAACTCGCGCTCTTCGAAGGTCCACAGCAAGCGGTCGAGCGCGCTCAGCGCCTCGGCCGGCGCGGTGACCAGCACGCGGATGCCCTGACGGCTGGCCTTGCGCAGCAGGCGGCAGGCAAAGCCCGGGGCGTCCTGCAGGCCGGTATGGAACTCGACCTCGGTCATGGCGCGCACCGGCTGGCACTGAGCATCGCTGCGCCGCGCCGGCCGGGCTTCACTTGTGCTTGGCGCGCGCCAGCACGAAGTGCGTGAGCAGCGGCACCGGCCGCCCGGTGGCGCCCTTGGCCACGCCCGATTTCCAGGCGGTGCCGGCGATGTCCAGGTGGGCCCAGTGCAACTTGCCGGTGAAGCGCTTGAGGAACATGGCCGCGGTGATGGCGCCGCCGGCGCGCGCGCCCACGTTGCCCATGTCGGCGAAGTTGCTCTTCAGCGCCTCGTCGTATTCGTCGTCCAGCGGCATGCGCCAGGCCGGGTCCTGCGCCTGCTCGCCGGCGGCCAGCAGTTCGGCGGCCAGCGCATCGTCGGGGCTGAACAGGCCGCTGCGGTGGTGGCCCAGGGCGATGACGCAGGCGCCGGTGAGCGTGGCGATGTCCACCACCACGGCCGGCTTCAGGCGCTCGACATAGCTCAGCGCGTCGCACAGGATGAGCCGACCCTCGGCGTCGGTGTTGAGGATCTCGATGGTCTGGCCCGACAGGCTGGTGACCACGTCGCCCGGCTTCACCGCACGGCTGCCGGGCATGTTCTCGCAGGCCGGGATCACACCGATGAGGTTGACCTTGGCCTTGAGGCCGGCCACCGCGCGCAGCGTGCCCAGCACGCTGGCGGCGCCGCCCATGTCGAACTTCATCTCGTCCATCTCGGCCGAGGGCTTGATCGAGATGCCGCCGGTGTCGAAGGTGATGCCCTTGCCCACCAGCACCACCGGGGCCTCGCCCTTGCCGGCGCCGTTGTAGCGCGCGACGATGAACTTGGGCGGCTGCGCCGAGCCTTGGGCCACGGCCAGGAAGGAACCCATGCCCAGCTTCTCGCAGTCGGCGCGGTCCAGGATCTCGACCTTCAGGCCGAAATCCTTGCCCAGGCGCTTGGCGGTATCGGCCAGGTGCGTGGGTGTGCAATGGTTGCCCGGCAGGTTGGCCAGTTCGCGCGCCAGCGCCGTGCCGGCGGCCAGTTGCTCGCCCAGGCGCAGGCCCTCGGCCAGGGCCGCGGCCTCGGGCTTGGCGCACAGCAGCGAAACCTTGTCCAGCTTGCTGGCGGCTGGCGCACTGGGCTTGGTCTGACGGTAGACGTACAAGGATTCGGCCACGGCGGCCACCAGGGCCGATGCGTGCTCCGCACCCACGGCCTCGGCGCCGACCAGGGCCACCGCCAGGTGCTGGCTGCCGCCCGACTTGAGGGTGGTCAGCGCCGCCGCGACCGCCTTACGCAAACCCTTGACCGAAGCGTCGCCGGCGCAGGCCAGCACCACGCGCGGGGCCTTCATGCCGGACAGACCGTGCAGGTACAGCACCGAACCGGCCTTGCAGGCAAAGTCGCCGGCCTTGACCGCGGCGCCCAGCGCATCGGCCAGCGGCGCGTCCAGCCCGGCGGGCGGCGCAGCGCAGCCCAGCACCACCAGCAGGGCGTCGGCATTCACTGCCGCCAGGCCGCCGGTCGGGGTCGCCAGGGTCTTGAAGTCCATAATTCGATCCAACCAGGGAAAGCGGCGGATGTTATTCGATTCAACTGTGCGCCGTGAGCTCGCGCGGGGCTTCGGCGCCACCCTGGTGGTGATCCTCACCATCATGCTGACCATGCTGCTGATACGCACCATCGGCCAGGCCGCCAGCGGCGCGGTGTCGCCGCAGGACGTGGTGCTGCTGCTGGGCTATGTCGCGCTGGGCCAGTTGCCGACCATGCTGTCGCTGTCGATGTTCGTGGCCATCGTCGTGGCGCTGGGGCGCATGTACCGCGACAGCGAGATGGCCATCTGGTTCGCCAGCGGCGTGAGCCTGGCGCGCTTCGTGCGGCCGGTGCTGCGCACCTGCTGGCCGGTGCTGGTGGTCATCGCCGCGCTGGCGCTGTTTGCCTGGCCCTGGGGCAGCCGCAACAGCGTGGAACTGCGCGACCGCTACCAGCACCGGTCTGACCTGGCGCGCGTCACGCCCGGCGTGTTCCAGACATCGGCCGACGGCCACCGCGTGTTCTTCGTCGAGCGCGAAAGCGCCGACGGCATCAACGCGCGCAACGTCTTCATCCTGTCGCGCGAAGAGATGTCCGAGTCGGTGACCTCGGCCCGCGCCGGGCGTCTGGAGATCGAGGGCGACCAGCGCTTCCTGGTGCTCGAACGCGGCCAGCGCAGCGAGGTCGAGCTCAAGCGCGGCGAGCGCACGCTGTCCAGTTTCGAGGGCTACCGCGTGCTGGCGGGTGAACGCGCTGCGGGCAGCGCAGAGTCGCGGCCGCCCAAGACCGTGGACACGATCGAGCTGATACGCCAGCCGCACGCGCGCCACCTGGGCGAGCTGACCTGGCGCCTGGGCCTGGTGCTGGCCGCGGCCAACCTGCTGCTGCTGGGCATCGGCCTGTCGGCAGCCAACCCGCGCCGCGCCAGCAACTGGAACCTGCTGTTCGCGCTGCTGGCCTTCGTCGTGTACTACAACTTCGTCAGCCTGACCCAGGCCTGGGTGGGCAGCGGACGCCTGGGCATGGGCGTGGCCCTGGTCGGCGTGCACGGCAGTGCCTTTGCGCTGGCGCTGGCGCTGCTGTGGTGGCGCGACCATTCCGCGGTGCTGAACTGGCGCCGCCGCGCGCGCAGGGCGGTGGCATGAAGACGGTACGCCGTCTGCTGTACCGAGACATCGTCGCCTCGGTGATGTTCGTGGCGCTGGCCTTTCTGTCGCTGTTCTTCTTCATCGACCTGGTCGAGGCTTTGGATGCCGTGGGCCGCAGCGGGCGCAACGTGGGCGTGGCCGTGCAGACGGCGGCACTGCAGCTGCCCGGGCACTTCTACGAGCTGTTCCCCATCGCCGTGCTCATCGGCACCATCTTCTCGCTGGCGCGCATGGCGCAGTCGTCGGAGTTCACCATCCTGCGCACTGGCGGGCTGGGGCCGTGGCGGGCGCTGCGCCTGCTGGCCGCGCTGGGCCTGGCCTTCGGCGTGCTGACCTTCGCGGTGGGCGACTACGTGGCCCCGGCGGCTGAGCGCCAGGCCGCGCTGCTGCAGGCGCGCGCCAGCGGCGGCCTGCGCCTGGGCGGCGCCGGTGCCTGGCTCAAGGAACGCCGCAGCACGGCCGCGGGCGAGCGCAGCATCTCGGTCAACGTGGCCGGCGCCACCGCCACCGGCGCGCTGGCCGGCATCCGCATCTTCGAGTTCGACGGCGACGGCCGCCTGCTCACGCGCATCGATGCGCTCGAGGGCCGCGTCGACAACGAGGGCAACTGGACGCTGATCGACGCGCACCTCGCGCATTGGCCGCTGCCGCGCAGCGAGGGCACGCCGCAGGTGCGGCTGGAACGCCAGCAGCAGATGCAATGGACCAGCACGCTGGGTGCCGACGTGGTGGCCGCGGCCGTGCTGCCGCTGGGCAGCATGACCACGCTGGAGCTGTGGCGCTACAGCGCCCACCTCAACCTTCAGGAGCAGGCCGCGCAAAGCCACCTGGTGCGCTTCTGGCGCAAGGCGCTGTACCCGCTGGCCTGCCTGGTGATGGTGGCGCTGGCCCTGCCATTCGCCTACATGCACGCGCGCAGCGGCAGCGTCAGCCTCAAGGTCTTCGGCGGCATCCTGCTGGGCATCAGCTTCGTGCTGCTCAACAACCTGTCGGGCCACATCGCCACGCTGCGCGCCTGGACACCCTGGGTGGCGGCCGCCGCGCCCAGCGGGCTGTACCTGTTGTTGTCCATGGCCGCGTTTGCCTGGCTGGTGCGTTACCGTTGAGGCCATGACGAACACCGGCCTGATCCTCTTCGCCCACGGCGCACGCGACCCCCGCTGGGCCGCCCCCTTCGAGGCCGTGGCCGCGCGCGTGCGCGCGCTGCAGCCGGGCGTGGCGGTGCGCCTGGCATTTCTCGAACTCATGACGCCCAGCCTGCCCGACGCCGGCGCCGAGCTGGCAGATGCCGGTTGCGAGCGCATCGAGATCCTGCCGCTGTTCCTGGGCGCCGGTGGCCACGTGCGGCAAGACCTGCCGCGCCTGCTGGCGGCGCTGCAGGCGGCGCACCCGCAGTTGCAGGTGCGGCTGCATCCGGCGGTGGGTGAGATCGACAGCGTGGTGGCCGCCATGGCCACCGCCGCGCTGGCCACGCTGGATGGTGAAGCGGGCGGCGCTGCATGAACCTGCACCAGTTCCGTTTCGTGCAGGAAGCGGTGCGCCGCAACCTCAACCTCACCGAAACGGCCAAGGCGCTGTTCACGTCGCAGCCGGGCATCAGCAAGGCCATCCTCGAGCTCGAAGAAGAGCTGGGCGTGGACATCTTCGCGCGCCACGGCAAGCGCCTGAAACGCGTCACCGAGCCCGGCCAGCAGGTGCTGCGATCGATCGAGATCGTGATGCGCGAGGTGGCCAACCTCAAGCGCATCGGCGAGGAGTATTCCAAGCAGGACGCCGGCACGCTGTCGATCGCCACCACCCACACCCAGGCACGCTACTTCCTCCCCGCGCCGGTGGCCGAGCTGCGCCGCCGCTACACCAAGGTGCAGGTGGTGCTGCACCAGGGCATGCCCGAGCAGGTGGCGCGCATGCTGCTGGACGACGTGGCCGAGATCGGCCTGGCCACCGAGGCCCTGGCCGGCTACGACGAGCTGGTCACCCTGCCTTGCTACGAGTGGCAGCATGCGCTGGTGGTGCCGCTGGGTCATCCCCTGTCCGCGGTCGAACGGCCCACGCTGGAGCAGTTGGCGGTCTACCCGCTGGTGCTGTACCAACCCACGGTGACCGGCCGCACGCGCATTGACCAGGCCTTCACGCGCGCCCGCCTCAAGCCCATGGTGGCGCTGGAAGCCATCGACTCCGACGTCATCAAGACCTACGTGCGCCTGGGCCTGGGCGTGGGCATCGTGTCCGAGCTGGCGATGCGCACCGACCCGCCCGAAACCGAGCTGGTGGCGCGCCCGCTGGGCCACCTGTTCGGCTCCAACGTCACGCGCGTGGCCTTCAAGCGCGGCGCCTACCTGCGCCAGTTCGTCACCGCCTTTGCCGAGCTGCTGTCGCCCAACCTGTCGGCGTCGCTGATCGCCCGCGCCATGGGCGGCCAGGGCAGCGACTACCAACTCTGACAGCCCACACGACACCGCCATGAGCGACCGCACGCCCGCCATCGCCAGCCGCCTGCCCCAGGTGGGCACCACCATCTTCACCGTGATGTCGGCATTGGCGCAGGAATGCGGCGCCGTGAACCTGGGCCAGGGCTTCCCCGATTTCAATTGCGACCCGGCCCTGGTTGACCACGTGACCGACGCCATGCGCGAGGGCCTGAACCAGTACCCACCCATGACCGGCGTGCCGGTGCTGCGCGAGCGCGTGGCCGAGAAGATCGCCGCGCTCTACGGCCGGCGCTACGACGCGGCCAGCGAGATCACCATCACCGCCGGTGCCACCCAGGCCATCCTGACGACCGTGCTGTGCTGCGTGCACCCCGGCGACGAGGTCATCGTGCTCGAGCCCTGCTACGACAGCTACGGCCCCAGCATAGCCCTGGCCGGCGGCCGCATCGTGCGCGTGCCGCTCACGCCGGGGCGTTTTCGGCCCGACTTCGAGCGCATCGCCGCGGCGCTGACGCCGCGCACGCGGCTGATGATCATCAACAGCCCGCACAACCCCAGCGCCACGGTCTGGACCGCGGCCGAGATGCAGCGCCTGGCCGAACTGCTGGCGCCCACCGAGGTGCTGCTGCTGTCAGACGAGGTCTACGAGCACATGGTCTTCGACGGCCAGCCGCATGTCAGCGCGTCGTCGATTCCGGCGCTGGCGGCGCGCTGCTTCGTGGTGTCGAGCTTCGGCAAGACCTACCACGTCACCGGCTGGAAGGTGGGCACGGTGGCGGCGCCCGCGGCACTGACGGCCGAGTTCCGAAAGGTGCACCAATTCAACGTGTTCACCGTCAACACGCCGGTGCAGCACGCGCTGGCGCGCTACCTGGCCAGCCCCGCGCCCTACCGCGAGCTGGCGGCCTTCTACCAGCGCAAGCGCGACCTGTTCCGCGCGGGGCTGGCCGGCACGCGGCTGCGCGCGCTGCCCAGCGAAGGCAGCTACTTCCAGCTGGTGGACTACAGCGCCGTGAGCAGCCTGCCCGAGGCGGAGTTCTGCCAGTGGCTCACGCGCGAGATCGGCGTGGCGGCCATCCCGCTGTCGGTGTTCTACGAAGGCGGCTTCGAACAAGGCCTGGCGCGGCTGTGCTTTGCCAAGCGCGACGAGACCCTGCAGGCCGCGCTGCAACGCCTGGCCCGGCTGTAGCCGGGCTTCAGTGCCGTGTGGGCGGGATCTCGATCAGGGGGTCGAAGATGCTGGTGGGGCGGTCGGCAGCCGTCAGGTCGAAGTCCAGCGGCAGGGTCGGATGTGGATCGGCATCATCGATGCGCGTCTTGGCATCCAGGCTCAAGAAGGGCGTGGGCGCGGTACTGCCGAACTCGGTGCCGTCGGACATGGGCAGCAGCAAGTCGACATCACCGGTCTCGGCCGATTCGCGGTCCATCAGGTCGCGCGCCAGCGCATACAGGAACAGCACCTCGCGGTAGGCGGGCAGGTCGAAGAGCTCGCCACGCGTCTTGCGGAAGAGCAGCGATTCCAGCTCGGCCATGGCGTCCAGGGGCCGCGACCATACCTGCTGCAGGCGCGGCAGCACGCCGCTGTAGTCGGCCAGCGTACGCCCGGCCGCGTGGTCGGCGTCCCATTCGGGCGCGTAGGCGTTGAACTGATGGTTGAAGCGCGCGCGGATGGCCTCGTAGGCCTTGCGCTCGCCGCGGCGCTGATGGATCTCGAGCAGCTTCAGGTAAGGCAAGGGGCTGCTGCCACCGCCGTTGCGCAGGTGCTCGCCCAGGAGTTCGACGGCCGAGTTGTCCTGCCCCAGCACGACAAAGAACTCGGCCTGCTGCTCCAGGTCTATCAGCTCCTCGACCGAGACGGCGCGCGCGGCGCTGTCGTCGGCGTGCGCGCTGCGGGGCAGCACGTCGGTGCGCTGCATTGGCGCTTCGGGTGGATCGAGCCCGGGCGCGGCGGGCGCCGCTGCGACGCGTGGCGGCAGCTGCACCGTCACTGGCGGCGCCTGGGTCGAAACCGGCGCCCAATTCGCGGGTGGTGCGGGCGGCGGCCAGGCCGGGGCCGAGCGCGGCTGTGACCGGTCAGTCTGCGGCGCAGCGCCCATCCTCGTGGTGACGAAGGGCGCTGGTGCCGTGAGCTGCTGCTTGCTGGCCTGGCCACTGGCGGCGGCATCGTAGGACGGCTGCACCGCGGCCTGCCACGCTTGTTCGCGTTCGCGCTGCACCACGGACAGTCGCCAGGCCAGCCAGGCGGCGACCGTCCCCAGGGCCAAGGCCAGAACCAGCAGGGGCAGTGTCCACAGGCTGGACTGATCGGCCGCGCCCAGGCGCTGGCGCAGCTGCACCGACAGTTCGCGGTTGGCGCGAGCCTCGGCGCGCAATTGCTCGACCACGCGCTCCATGCTGGCCAGGCGCTCGGCGTTGGCCGATGCCGCGGCGGCCGCGGCGCGGGTGGCGCTGGCCGCCAGGGCCACGGCCCGCAGCGCATCTTCCACGGCCTGGCTGGCGCTGGCCGTTGCCGCCGCCGCCGCGGGCGCCACCAAGTCCAGCTTCAGGCGTGCCGGCGCATCAGGCGTGGCCGCCGCAGCCTTTGCCGGCGACTTGCGCTGCGCCAGCCTGCGCTCGGCGTCGCGGGGAGGCGCTGCGAGCGGTGCCGCGCGACAATGAAGCGGTAAACGAGTGCTGGTCAGCGGACCGCGACCGATTCGCTCACCAGGGTCTGGTTGCTGAAGATCGGG
>JALHPY010000136.1 GCA_022842305.1 Rubrivivax sp. | reverse complement strand
TGCACCTCGACGTGCACGGCCGGGGCCTCCAGGCCATCCAGTGCGCGGCTCATCACGACTGCCAGCGACATCTTGTACGGCCCTCCCTGCCCGGCATTGTGCCGCCGCGGTCGGCCCACGCAGGGCGCACCAAAATTGTGCGCCACGCCGTTCATCCCCAATGCGGTGCACGCAAATCGACCCGGCGGGGGGAATTGCGCACCGCCGGCAGTGCCCCGGCAGGCTGCATGGCTTTGGCACAGAACCTGCAAACCCTTGTTGCAGCCCGCCCCCAAATTCAGCCCACTCACGGAGTAATCATGAAGCGCACCCTGCTCGGCCTGTCCGCCTTGATGGCCCTGGCCTCGCTGCCCATCCCGTCGTATGCCGACCTGTCCTTCAACGTCGGCGCGGTCAGCGACTACCGCTACCGCGGCATCTCGCAGACGCGCATGAAGCCGGCGCTGCAAGGCGGCCTGGACTTCAGCAGCGGTGGTTTCTACCTGGGCGCCTGGGCCTCGAGCATCAAGTGGATCAAGGACGCCAACGGCGACGCCGGCATCGAGCTCGACCTGTACGGCGGCTACAAGGGCCAGATCATCAAGGACACGCTCAGCTACGACGTGGGCCTGCTGCAGTACCTTTACCCCAACGCCAGCACGGCGGCCTGGGACGCGTCGTTCAAGAACCCCGACACCACCGAGATCTACGGCGCGCTGACCTACGGGCCGGCCACGCTCAAGCTCTCCTACGCGCTGACCAACCTGTTCGGCAACTACGACTTCGGCACGCCCAACGACAGCAAGGGCAGCTACTACCTCGACCTGAGCGCCGGCTTCGACGTGGGCGGCGGCTTCACGCTGACGCCGCACCTGGGCTACCAGAAGGTCGAGAACATCGCCAACGCCGACTACACCGATTACTCGCTGACGCTGAGCAAGGATTTCAACGGCATCGTGCCCAGCATCGCCATCGTCGGCACCGATGCCAACAAGACTTTCTACGTGCCGGGTTCGGCTGCCAACAGCAGCAAGTTCCTGGGCAAGTCGGGCATCGTGCTCGGCGTCAAGTACTCGTTCTGAAACCCAAGGAGAGATCGACCATGAAGATGGTGACCGCGATCGTCAAGCCGTTCAAGCTGGACGAAGTGCGTGAGGCCCTGAGCGGCATAGGCGTTCAAGGCATCACGGTGACTGAAGTCAAGGGCTTCGGCCGGCAGAAAGGGCACACCGAGCTGTACCGCGGCGCGGAGTACGTGGTCGACTTCCTGCCCAAGGTGAAGATCGAGGCGGCGGTGGACGACAGCATCGTCGACCGCGTGATCGAGGCCATCGAGGCCTCGGCCCGCACCGGCAAGATCGGCGACGGCAAGATCTTCGTCACCACGCTGGAACAGGTGGTGCGCATCCGCACCGGCGAAACCGGCAAAGACGCGCTGTAAGGCGCGCGCACCCCAGACGAGACCCCCAACATGAAGAAACTCATCTCCATCCTTGCCCTGGGCCTGGCCGCCCTGGGCTTTGCCGGCTCCGCGCTGGCGCAGGCCCCGGCCGCCTCGGCGCCGGAAGTCGCGGCCTCGGTCGCAGAGCCTGCGGCGGCGCCCGCCGCGGCCCCGGCTGCGGCCGAAGCCGCATCGGCGCCGGAAGCGGCCGCCGCGCCCGCTCCCGTGGCCAACAAGGGCGACATCAGCTGGATGCTGGTGTCCACCCTGCTGGTCATCATGATGGCCATCCCCGGCCTGGCGCTGTTCTACGGCGGCCTGGTGCGCAGCAAGAACATGCTGTCGGTGCTGATGCAGGTGTTCGTCACCTTCTCGCTCATCAGCGTGCTGTGGTTCGTCTACGGCTACAGCCTGGCCTTCACCGAGGGCAACGCCTTCATCGGCGGGCTGGACCGGCTGTTCCTCAAAGGCGTCTTCGACCCGGCCACCGGCAGCTTTGCCATGGCCGCCACCTTCAGCAAGGGCGTGGTCATCCCCGAGCTCGTGTTCGTCGTCTTCCAGGCCACCTTCGCGGCCATCACCTGCTGCCTGATCGTCGGCGCCTTCGCCGAGCGCATCAAGTTCAGCGCGGTGCTGCTGTTCATGGTGATCTGGTTCACCTTCAGCTACACGCCCATCGCCCACATGGTCTGGTACTGGATGGGTCCGGACGCCTACACCGGTGCCGAAGTGGTCGAAGCGATGAACGGCAAGGCCGGCCTGATCTGGCAATGGGGCGCGCTGGACTTCGCCGGCGGCACCGTGGTGCACATCAACGCCGCCGTGGCCGGCATCGTGGGCGCCTACATGGTGGGCAAGCGCGTGGGCTACGGCAAGGAAGCCATGGCGCCGCACAGCCTGCCGCTGACCATGGTCGGTGCCTCGCTGCTGTGGGTGGGCTGGTTCGGTTTCAACGCCGGTTCGGCGCTCGAAGCCGGCAACAGCGCCGCGCTGGCCTTCCTCAACACCTTCTCGGCAACCGCCTGTGCGGTGCTGGCCTGGTGTGCGGGTGAAGCGCTGCACAAGGGCAAGGCCTCGATGCTGGGTGCCGCCTCGGGCGCGGTGGCCGGCCTGGTGGCCATCACGCCGGCGGCCGGCAACGTGGGCGTCGTCGGTGCGCTGGTGATCGGCACCGTCGCCGGCTTCGCCTGCCTGTGGGGCGTCAACGGCCTGAAGCGCATGCTGGGCGCTGACGACTCGCTGGACGTGTTCGGCGTGCACGGCGTCGGCGGCATCGTCGGTGCGCTGCTCACCGGCGTCTTCAACAACCAGGCCCTGGGCGGCCCGGGCCTGGTGACCGACTGGGTCACCGCCTCGGTGGGCTCCAACGGCATCTTCGCCCAGGTCATCATCCAGGCCAAGGCAGTCGGCATCACGGTGGTGTGGTCGGCGTTGGTGGCCTTCATCGCCTTCAAGGTGGTCGACCTGACCGTCGGTCTGCGCGTGCCCGAAGACGAAGAGCGCGAAGGCCTGGACATCAGCTCGCACGGCGAGACGGCCTACAACAAGTGACGGCCGGGGGCGCCTGCAAGGCCCCCCTGCCTTCACTCAAGAGCGCCTGCGGGCGCTCTTGTCGTTTGTGGTGGCGGCGCCATCTGACAGAATCACCCGTCGTAACGGCAGCTGCCTATGGTTCCGCACCTCACCACCGCGCTCACGGGTCCCATCAACGAACTCGAGGCGCGCATCCTCGATTCGATGCCCGCCATCGAGCGCTGGTTCAGGCTCGAATGGATGGAGCACACGCCGCCGTTCTACACCTCGGTCGACCTGCACAACGCCGGCTTCAAGCTGGCGCCGGTGGCCACCGACCTGTTCCCCGGCGCCTTCAACCACCTCACGCCCGAGATGCTGCCGCTGGCGGTGCAAGCGGCGATGGCGGCGATCGAGAAGATCTGCCCCGAAGCGCGCAACCTGCTGCTCATCCCCGGGCCGGCGGTGCGCAGCAGCTTCTACCTGCAGAACCTGCAAAGCCTGGTGCAGATCTTCAACCAGGCCGGGCTGAACGTGCGTCTGGGTTCGGTGGACCCCGAGGTCAAGGCGCCCACGCCGCTGGCCCTGCCCGACGGCGGCGAACTGGTGGTCGAACCCCTGCTGCGCACGCGCGGCCGGCTGGGGCTGAAGGATTTCGACCCCTGCACCATCCTGCTCAACAACGACCTGGCCACGGGCGTTCCGCGCGCGTTGCAGCACCTGCACGAGCAGTACCTGCTGCCGCCGCTGCACGCCGGCTGGGCGGTGCGGCGCAAGAACCGCCACCTGCGCAGCTACGAAGAGGTGGCCAAGAAGTTCGCCAAGCTGCTGGGCATGGACCCCTGGCTGATCCACCCGCTGCACGGCGCAGGCGGCACGGTCGACGCCGGCGGCGCCGACCCGCTGGACGCGCTGCGCGGCAACGTCGAGGCGCTGTTCACCAAGGTGCGGCGCAAGTACAAGGAATACGGCATCAACGAGCGGCCCTTCGTCATCGTCAAGGCCGATGCCGGCAGCGATGGCGGTGGCCTGGTGGCGCTGCGCGACCTGCGCGAGCTCGACCAGCTGGTGCCGCGCCTGCGCGAGCGCCTGGCCGCAGCCGGCACCGAGGGCCCGGTGGACGTGATCGTGCAGGAAGGCGTGGCCACCTTCGAACGCATCCACGAGGCCGTGGCCGAGCCGGTGGTCTACATGATCGACCGTTACGTCGTGGGCGGCTTCTACCGCGTGCACGCCGACCGCGGCGCCGACGCGGCGCTGGATGCCGCGGGTGCCAGCTTCGTGCCCCTGGCCTTTGCCGAAAGCAGCCAGCTGCCGCGGCGCGGCGCGCGCCCCGGGGCCAGCGCGCCCAACCGCTTCTACATGTACGGCGTGGTCGCGCGGCTGGCCATGCTGGCCGCAGCCTACGAGTTGGAAGCCACCGACCCCGACGCCGAAAGCTTCGATTGACGTCGCGACCGCGCCGACGCCTGCCGTGGGCGGCAGGGCGCACCCCGCCCCGGCCGTTGCCAGCTCGATGAAATCCGACGAGCGCCCCGCCCGCCCCGGTGCCCTGGTGGGCCTGACGCTGGGCGCCGTCGGCGTGGTCTATGGCGACATCGGCACCAGCCCGCTGTATGCGCTGAAAGAGGTCTTCGCCCACGGGCGCATGCCGCTGACCCCGGACAACATCCTGGGCATCCTGTCGCTGGTGTTCTGGACGCTGACGGTCATCGTCTCGATCAAGTACGTGGCGCTGATCCTGCGCGCCGACAACAACGGCGAAGGCGGCCTCATCGCCATGCTGGCGCTGGCCTCGCAGGCGGTGAAGGACCGGCCCGTGCTGCGCTCGCGCCTGCTGCTGCTGGGCATCTTCGGCACGGCCATCTTCTTCGGCGACGGCGTCATCACGCCCGCCATCAGCGTGCTCTCGGCGGTGGAAGGCCTGGAGGTGGCCGCGCCCGGGCTGCACCGTTACGTGGTGCCCATCACGCTGGTGGTGTTGACCGGGCTGTTTGCGGCGCAGCGCTTCGGCACCGCGGCGGTGGGGCGTCTGTTCGGGCCGATCACGCTGCTGTGGTTTGCTGTGCTGGCGCTGCTGGGCGTGTGGCACGTGGCCGACTACCCGCAGGTGCTGGCGGCGCTGTCACCGCACTACGCCCTGGGCTTTATGCTGGGCCAGCCGGGCATCGCCTTCGTGGCGCTGGGCGCGGTGGTGCTGTGCGTCACCGGCGCCGAGGCGCTGTACGCCGACCTGGGCCATTTCGGCAAGAAGCCCATCCGCCTGGCCTGGTTCTCCATCGTCATGCCGGCGCTGCTGCTCAACTACTTCGGCCAGGGCGCGATGCTGCTGCAGCACCCCGAGAACGCGCGCAACCCGTTCTACGAGATGGCGCCGCAGTGGGCGCTGTTTCCGCTGATCGCGCTGGCCACGCTGGCCACGGTGATCGCCTCGCAGGCGCTGATCACCGCGGCCTTCTCGGTGACCAAGCAGGCCATGCAGCTGGGCTACCTGCCGCGCATGCGCATGCTGCACACCAGCGTGCGCGAGACCGGGCAGATCTACATCCCCTTCGTCAACTGGGCGCTGTTCGCCTGCGTGGTGTTCGCGGTGGTGATGTTCGGCAGCAGCAGTGCGCTGGCCTCGGCCTACGGCATTGCCGTGACAATCGACATGACCATCACCACGGTGATGACCTTCTTCGTCATCCGCTGGGCCTGGAAGCTGCCGCTGGCGCTGTGCATCGCCGCCACCAGCTTCTTCTTCGTCATCGACATCACCTTCCTGGCGGCCAATGCGGTGAAGGTGCTCGAAGGCGGCTGGTTTCCGCTGGCCATCGGCGCTGCCATGTTCACGCTGATGATCACCTGGAAGCAGGGCCGCCACCTGATGGCCAACCGCATGCGCGAGGAATCGGTCGAGCTCGAGCCCTTCCTCGAATCCATCTTCATCAGCCCGCCGCTGCGCGTGCCGGGCACGGCGGTGTTCCTCAGCGCCGAGAAGGGCAGCACGCCGTTCGCGCTGCTGCACAACCTCAAGCACAACAAGGTTCTGCACGAGCACAACCTGTTCGTCAACGTGCAACACCACGAAGTGCCGTGGATAGGCTTTGCGCGCCGCTGCGAGATCGAATCCCTGGGCCACGACTGCTGGCTGGTGACGCTGCACTTCGGCTTCAAGAACGACCCCGACGTGCCCGAGGCGCTGCAGCTGCTGGCCGGCCACGGCGTGCAGCTCGACGACATGGAGACCAGCTACTTCCTCAGCCGCGACACCGTGATCCCCACCTTTGGTGGCGGCATGGCGCTGTGGCGCGAGAAGCTGTTTGCCAGCATGCACCGCAATGCCGCCGCGGCGGCGGACTTCCTGCACCTGCCCACCAACCGCATCGTCGAGCTGGGCACCAAGGTGGAAATCTAGGCTTTGCTCAAGCCGCCAGCAGCCCCGTGAACAGCGGGTCGTGGCGCGTGCGCGGGCGGTAGGCCGAGACCCGGCGCGCGATCTCGGCGATGTGCTCGGGCGTGGTGCCGCAGCAGCCCCCGGCGATGTTCAGGAATCCGGCGCGCGCGAAGTCTTCCATCAACCCGCCGGTGACGGCCGGGGTCTCGTCGAAGCCGGTGTCGCTCATGGGGTTGGGCAGGCCGGCGTTGGGGTAGCAGCTGACGTAGGTGTCGGCGGCGACCTTGCTCAGCTCTTCGATGTAGGGCCGCATCAGCGTGGCGCCCAGGGCGCAGTTCAGGCCCACCGCCAGCGGCCGTGCATGCCGCACCGAGTGCCAGAACGCGGCCACGGTCTGGCCCGAGAGGATGCGGCCCGAGGCGTCGGTGACGGTGCCCGATATCAGCACCGGCAGGCGCTCGCCGCTGTCCTGCATGAACTCGTCCAGCGCGAAGATGGCGGCCTTGGCGTTGAGCGTGTCGAAGATGGTTTCCACCAGGAACAGGTCGCAGCCGCCCTCGAACAAGCCCTCGGCCTGCTCGCGGTAGGCGTCGCGCAGCTGGTCGAAGCTGACGTTGCGCGCGCCCGGGTCGTTGACGTCGGGGCTGATGCTGGCGGTGCGTGGCGTCGGGCCCAGGGCACCGGCCACGAAGCGCGGGCGCTCGGGCGTGCTGTATTCGTCGGCGGCGCTGCGCGCCACGCGTGCGGCTGCCACGTTCATCTCGCGCGCGATGTGACCCAGGCCGTAGTCCTCTTGCGCGATGCTGGTGGCGCCGAAGGTGTTGCTTTCGATGATGTCGGCGCCCGCGGCCAGGTACTGGGCGTGGATGGCGCGGATCACGTCGGGCCGGGTCATCACCAGCAGGTCGTTGTTGCCCTTCAGGTCCTTGGGGTGCTCGGCAAAGCGCGTGCCGCGGAAATCGGCTTCGCCCAGCTTGTAGCGCTGGATCATGGTGCCCATGGCGCCGTCGATGATGACGATGCGCTGGCGCAGCAGCGGGGCCAGGGCCGCGCCGCGTGTGTAGACCGGGGTGCTGGTGTTCATGCCGCGATTGTAGGAAAGCGCGGCCCCCTGGGCCTTCAGAGCATGCGCACGCGGTGGCGCCGCCGCCGCCGCTTGGGCGGGGCCATGTCGGGGCCGCTGCGGCGCTCGAGGTTGCGGCGCAGTTCCAGGTCGAAGGCCATCACCGCCAGCACCAGCGGCACCAGCACGCCACCGGCCAGGCTCAGCACCGAGACCGGTACGCCGTCGCTGAACACCGAACCCCGTTGCGTGTGCAGGTCGGCGCCCAGCAGCAGCAGTTCTTGCGCGCCGACCAGGCTCATGCCCATGAGCAGCGCGGCGCCCACGCGCCACAGCGCGCCACGGCGCGAACCGGCGCGATCGCCCAGGCCCACGCGCAGGGCCGCCACCATGCCGGCAACGTGCAGCAGCGCCGCGCCGGCCACGAACAGCGGCGGCCACTGCAGGCCGGGCCTGAAGCCGGTGGCCAGCAGCCAACCGGCCTGCAGCCCCAGCGCCAGCGCGCCCAGCAGCAGGCCGCAAACTCCCAGCGCCAGCGGCTCGCGGCTGTGCATCAGCCACCAGGCCAGCGGCAGCACGGCCGCGCAGCCACCCAGCCACAGCGCCGGCACCACGGGCAGCGACCAGCCGGGCGTGAAGCTCAGGCCTTCGGCCGACACCGCCAGCACCAGCACGCTGGCGATGCCGGTGCCCAGGCTCAGCGCCGCCAGCAGCAGCGCCAGCCCGCTGGCGCGCAGCGTGGGCTGTTGCCGCGCCAGGCGCAGCCAGCCGATGAAGACATGGCCTGCCAGCACCGCCACCACCGTGGCCAGCAGCCACACCAGCAGCGAATACTCACCCACCGAAGAATCAGATCCGGACATCAGGAAGTACGCCCTGCAGACAACCAAAGGGCATCATCGCATCCGGCGCCGGCCCTTTCGGTGCCCGCAGTGCGCGGGCGGCCTTGTCGGCGCCTGTAGCGTGTGCTGCTACACGGCGCGGCCAAAGCCCATGTCGCGCCGCTGCCGCACCTCGGGCTTGAGCCGGTGCTCGCCTTCGAGCTGCGTGAGAAAGGCGTCGGGCTCCAGCGCGTCGCCCAGGATGGCCACCTGGCGCTGCACCGCGGCAAAGTCGCCCGGCACCAGCTGGTCCAGCGCCGCCAGGCGCTGGCGCTGCTCGGCCGTCAGCCCATCGGCCGCGCCGCCCAGGGCTTCGGCGACGAACATGCGCTGGCGCTGCTCGGCCGTCAGCGGGTGGAAGCGGATCTTGAAGGTGAAGCGGCGCAGCGCGGCCTCGTCCAGCTCGTCGAACAGGTTGGTGGTGCAGATGAAGATGCCGGCGTGGCGCTCCATGCCCTGCAGCATCTCGTTGACCTCGGTGATCTCGTAGTTGCGCTCGGCCAGGCGGCGGCTGCGCAGAAAGCTGTCGGCCTCGTCCAGCAGCAGCACGGCGCCCTCGGCCGCGGCCTCTTCGAACATGCGCGCCATGTTCTGCTCGGTCTCGCCCACGTACTTGCTGGCGATGTCGCTGGTCTGGCGGATCATCAGCGGCTTGTGCAGCTCTTGCGCGATGTGCTCGGCCAGCGCCGTCTTGCCGGTGCCTGGCGCGCCGTGCAGGCACAGCGTGCCGTGGCCGGTGCGCGCCAGCGCCTGCACGATGCGCGGCAGCGCGAAGCGCGACTCCACGTTGAGCAGCGACAAGTCCCAGCGTGTGGCCGTGGGCCGTGCGCCACGCTCGCCGTGCTCATTGCCGCCCAGGGCGCGCGCGGCGTTGGCCAGCTGGCGTTCGATCAAGGCCTGGCAATCAATTGCCGCCGGCGCGGCCCCGGCCGGCTGGGCCAGCCGTGCAAAGCGCACGGCGGTGCGGATCTGCGCCGGCGTCAGGCCGCGGCGCCCGGCCAGGCGCGCGGCAAAGCCTTCGTCCACCGGCAGGTCGGCCAGCGCGCGGGCGATCAGCGCCTCGCGCGCGCCGGGCGGCGGGCTCAGCAGGCGCAGGTGGTACTGGAAGCGGCGGCGGAAGGCCGGGTCGATCTGCTCGATGCGGTTGGTGACCCAGATCACCGGCACCGGGTTGGTCTCGAGGATCTGGTTGACCCAGGCCTTGCCGTTGACGCTGCTGTTGATGCCGCCGCCCAGGCCGTCGCTGCTGTCCAGGCGGGCGATCAGCTGCGCGGCCTCGCTGCTGATGGGCGGGAACACGTCCTCCACCTCGTCGAAGAGCAGGGCCACGGCGGCGCTGCTCTTCAGGAACACCTGGCTGATCTGCAGGCTGCGGTAGCGGTCGCGCCCGGACAAGCTGTTGCCGTCGCGGTCGGCGTATTCCACCTCGTACAGCGTCAGCCCGGCGGCGGCGGCGCAGACCTTGGCCAGCTCGGTCTTGCCCGTGCCCGGCGGGCCGTACAACAGCACGTTGACGCCCGGCTCGCGCAGCGCCGCGGCGTTGCGCAGCAGCGCGGTGAGCATGCCCACGTCTTCGGCCACGAAGGCAAAGTCGGACGGCTGCAGCTCGCTGGGCGCCACCGGCCGCGTGAACACCGCCATCAGCTCACCGGGCGCGCGGTATTCGCGCATCAGCACCGGCGGCAGCTGTTCGCTGACCTTCATCAGGTCGGCCAGGTCGGTGATGTTCTGCTCGCTGATCAGGTTCTCGACCATGCCGATGCGCTCGAGCCGCGAGCCGGCGCGCAGCGCCTCGGCCACCTCGCCCGCCTCGACCCCGGCCACCGCGGCCAGCGCGGCGTAGGCCTCGTGCGCGTTGCTGACCTTGAACTCGACCAGCAGGCCGCGCAGGTCGCGCTGGTAGCGCGCCAACGTGCCGTACAGCAGCAGTGCGCGTTCGGCCGGGTTGAGCTGCAGCAGGCCGGCCAGGGCCTCGATGTTCTTCTGCACCAGCGCCGACTCTTTCTTGAGCCGCCGCCCCAGCCAGTCGCAGCTGGTGGCCAGCGCGGTGAGCAGGTCCTTGGGTGCGTCCTTGATGTACTCGTCGATGTAGAAGAACAGCGTGGCCTCTTCGTAGGGCCCCAGCCAGGTGCCGTGGCGTGCCAGGAAGGCGTCGTCGGACAGCGCTTCCTGGCCGCGCCACTGCGGGTTGCCCTTGCAGCGCTGCTGCAGGAAGCCGCGCACGCGGCCCAGCACCGGCAGCGGCCACACCAGGTGGCGGCCCACCAGCGACAGCAGGCTGTTCCAGTCGCGCCGCGGGTTGAAGCGCCCGGCCTGGCGCAGCGTGAGCGTCAGCACGAAGTGCGAGCACAGCAGGTCCAGCACCGGAGCCTGTAGCAGCCCGGGGGACAGTGCGCAGCGCGATTCGGCAATTGCTCGGGCCATCCGGACCACCCCCAGGCCTAGGTGGCCCCATCTTGGCCCAGCGCGCAGGGCGGCACAAGGGGCGCCCGCCCCAGGCGTGCGGGCGGTGGGGTCAGGGCGGTGCGGCGGCGCGCAGGCGCCAATCGATGGCCTGGCCGCTGGCACGCAGCGTCAGGCGCAGACGCAGCGGCAGCCAGTGCTGTGCCGGGTCGGCCCAGACCTGCACCTGGGTGTCGTACAGCCGGCGCGGCTCGCGCTGCAGCTTGAGCGCGCGCGTGGTGTGGCCATCGGGTTGGTCGACCACGTCGAAGCCCTGGGCCCTGAACTCCCAGACCTCGGCGTCGCCGCGCGTGCCGGCCACCAGCATCTGCAGCGTCGCGCCCGGCGTGGCCAGCGCCGGGTTGGCGCCCAGGATGCCGGCCAGCTGCACGATCCAGCTCAGCCGGTCCTGCGCACCGGGCAACAGCGCGTGCTGCTGCGCCGGGCCGCTGAAGCTGATGACGCCGGCATCGCGCCGGAAGTTGGCCGCGCGCAGCTCGCGCCCGCGCCGGCTTTCGGTGTAGCGCTCGGGCGCCACGCCGTGGGCGTCCAGGGTGCCCTGGCTGTGGCGGCCGGCGGCGGCGGGGCCGGCTTCCAGCAGCTGCAGCGTGTAGGCGTCTTCGCCGGGGGTCCATTGCAGCGTGGCAAGGCGCGGGGCGTCGCCCGCGCCGATCTCGTAGTGCAGCGTCAGCGGCGGCGGCAGGCGCGTGGCGTAGACGGGCGGCGGCGTGCCGTCGGCATCGGCTTGCGGCGGGGCTGCGGCGCTGGCCGCGCGCGCGGGGGCGTTGGAGG
>JALHPY010000135.1 GCA_022842305.1 Rubrivivax sp. | reverse complement strand
CGCGCTCCGGCCCGGTGCTGGCGGCGCTGGTGGCGGGCCAGCTGGGCATGCACGCCGCCATGGCCGGGCTGCGCATGGCCGCACCCCTGCAGACGCTGCGCGAGGGCTTCAGCCCCTGGGCCGTGGGCCTGCTGCTGGCGCTGTTTGCCGCCGCACCGGTGCTGCTGGCGCTGCCGGCCGGCCGCATGGCCGACCGCCACGGCTACCACCGGCCGGTGTACCTGGCGGTGGCCGTGTCGGTGTTCGGCGGCCTGCTGGCGCTGGCGTCCACGCTGGTGGCCGGCGGCTGGCATTTCGCGCTGCTGTGCGCGGCCGCGGCGGCCACCGGCGCTGGCACCAACATCGGCATGCTCACCATCCAGCGCACGGCCGGCCTGGCGGCGCGCGACAACACCGAACGCGTGCGGATCTTCAGCTGGCTGGGCGTGGCGCCGCCCTTTGCCAACGTCATCGGTCCGGTCAGCGCCGGCTTCCTGATCGACGCCTTCGGCTTTCGCGCGGCCTTCGCCTTTCTGGCGCTGCTGCCGCTGGCCACGCTGGTGTCGGCGCGCTTCGTGCCGCGGCTGCCGCCCGTGGGCGCGGCCGACCCCGGCACGCGCCGATCGTCCTGGGAACTGCTGCGTGCGCCCAACCTGGGGCGGCTGCTGGCGGTGAACTGGCTGCTGTCGATGTGCTGGGACGTGCACAGCTTCGCCGTGCCGGTGCTGGGCCATGAACTGGGCTTTCGCGCCGCGACCATTGGCTTGATCCTGGGCAGCTTCACCCTGTCGATCACCGCGGTGCGCCTGGTGATCCCCTGGCTCGCGCACCGCCTGGACCCCATCGTCGTGCTGCGCTGGGCCATGCTCGGCACGGCCGCGGTGTTCGCGCTCTATCCCCTGGCCACGAATCCCTGGACCATGGGAGGCCTGGCGTTGCTGCTGGGCCTGACGCTGGGTGCCGTGCAGCCCATGCTGATGTCGACGCTGCACCAACTCACGCCGGACGGTCGCCACGGCGAATCGCTGGCGCTGCGCTCGATGGCCATGAACCTGTCGAGCACGCTGATGCCGCTGCTCTTTGGTGCCGCCGGCACGCTGGCGGGTGCCGGCCTGCTGTTCTGGACCGTGGGCGCCGCGGTGGGCGCCGGCTCGTGGATCGCGGCGCGGCTGCCGCCCGTGACGCGCTAGAAGCGCACGCTGGACGGCAGTTCGGGCATTTCGGGCTGGGCCGGCGGCGGCAGCACCGGCGGCGCCGGGCGCAGCTGCACCGCGCGTTCGGTCGCGCCGCTGCTCGGTTCGGGCGGCTTCCAGCCGGGCGGCAGGCGCGACTCGCGCGGGTAGCCCGCGGCGTCGAGGTATGCCAGCCATTCGGTATCGGAGAAGCCGCGCACCGGCTGCGCGCCGATGGTCAGCGCCGGCACCGTGCGGCCACCGGCCACGCGTTCCAGTGCCTGCGCGTCTTCTTCGCTGACCACGCGGCGCTCGGTGTAGGGCACGCCGCGCTGCTGCAGCAGGCGCCGGCCGGCGTCGCAGGGTTGGCAGTCCTGGGTGCTGTACAGCACCACCGGGTAGCGCTGCATGGTCTGGCGCAGGTCGGCCGGCAGGCTGTCGTCGACGGGCGTGCCGCTGCCCAGGCGGCCCAGCGCCGTGACCTTGGCATTGCCCGAAGCAGGCGGCCGGTCGGTGTAGGTGACGCCGCCGTCGGGCTGCACCACCTTGAACTGGGCCAGCGCCGGCCAGGCGGCCGTGGCGAGCAGCAGGGCCATCACGCAGGGAAGGGTGCGATGGTGCATGGGGCGGGCCTGGGCGGAGTATGTGCGCATCTTGTTCCCCAATCTAGCCGACATCGGCCGCCGGCTCAAGTCAGGCCCCGGTGGCGCAGCAAGGCATCGAGCTGCGGATCACGCCCGCGGAAGGCGCGGAAGCTCTCCAGCGCCGGGCGGCTGCCGCCGACCTCGAGCACCTGCTCGCGGAAGCGTTGCCCGGTGGCGGGGTCGAAGACGCCGGCTTCCTCGAAGGCTGCATAGGCATCGGCAGACAGCACCTCGGCCCAGGCGTAACCGTAGTAACCGGCGGCATAGCCGCCGTCGAACAGGTGCGAGAAGCTGTTGGGATAGCGCTGGAAGGCCGGCGGCGGCTCGGGCTGCAGCGCCTGCGAGACCTCGCCGGCCAGGGCCTGGATGCGCGCGGCGGCGGCCTGTTCGGCGTGCAGCCGCATGTCGAACACCGAGTACTCGCATTGCCGCAGCAGTTGCAGGCCGCCGTGGAAATGGCGCGCCGCGACCATGCGGTCGAACAGCGCGCGCGGCAGCGGCTGGCCGGTCTCGACGTGGGCGGTGAGGCCTTGCACCACCTCCCACTCCCAGCAGAAGTTCTCCATGAACTGGCTGGGCAGTTCCACCGCGTCGGCCTCGACCCCCGAGATGCCGGCCAGCGCCAGCTCGTCCACCTGCGTGAGCATGTGGTGCAGGCCGTGGCCGAACTCGTGGAACAGGGTGATGACGTCGTCGTGCGTCAGCAGCGCCGGCTGGCCGCCCACCGGCGGCGCGAAGTTGCACACCAGGTGCGCAGCCGGGTGCTGCAGGCTGCCTTCGGGCCGACGCCAGCGCGAGCGCGCGTCGTCCATCCAGGCGCCCGACTGCTTGCCGCTGCGCGCGGGCAGGTCCAGGTAGAAGGAAGCGATGTCGGCGCCGCCGCGGGCCACGCGGAAGTAGCGCACGCTGTCGTGCCACACCGGCGCCTGCGCCTCCTGGATGCTCACGCCGAACAGCGTCTCGATCAGCTTGAACAGCCCGGCCAGTACCCGCGGCGCGGTGAAGTACTGCCGCACCTCCTGGCTGCTGAAGGCGTAGCGCGACTGCATCAGTTGCTCGGCGGCGTAGGCGCGGTCCCAGGCATGCAAGTCGGGCAGGCCCAGCTCGCGCGCGGCAAAGTCCTTGAGCTCGGCCAGCTCGCGTTCGGCAAAGGGGCGGGCGCGGCGCGCCAGGTCGTGCACGAAGCTCAGCACCTCTTCGGGCGAGCGTGCCATCTTGGGCACCAGGGCCAGCTGGGCAAAGCTGGTGTGGCCCAGCAGCGCGGCCTCTTCCTGGCGCAGCTCGACCAGCTCGCGCATGACCGCGGCGTTGTCGTGCTCGGGCGGGCCGAATTCGCTGGCGCGGGTGACGTAGGCGCGGTACAGCGCCTCGCGCAGCGGCCGGTGGCGCGCGTACTGCATCACCGGGAAGTAGCAGGGCGCCTTCAGCGTGAGCCGGCATCCGGCCTCGCCCGCTGCCGCGGCGGCGTCGCGCGCGGCCTGGCGCACGTCCTCGGGCACGCCGGCCAGCTGTTCTTCGGGCACGGTCAGCGTGAACGCGTCGGTGGCGTCGAGCAGTTGGTCGCCGAATTGCTGCGACAGCGCGCCGCTGCGTTCTTGAATGGCTGCGTAACGCTCACGTTCCGCACCTTGCAGCTCGGCGCCGCCGAGCACGAAGTCGCGCAGCGCGTCGGCCAGGGCCTTGCGCCGCGCCGGCGGCAGATCGGCGCCGGCTGCCGCCACCGCCTTGTACTTGGCGTACAGGCGCGGGTCGGATGCCAGGCGCGTGCTGAAGGCGATGACGCGCGGCTGGTTCTCGGCATGGGCCGCGCGCAGCGTCGGCGTGTCGGCCACGGCCTGCAGGTGGTTGACCGTGCCCCAGGCGACGAACAGGCGTTCCACCGCCACGTCCAGCACGGCGCTGATGGCGTCGTAGTCGGCCGGCACATCGGGGCCCACCGCGCGTTCCAGCGCGGCGTCGGCGTCGGCCAGCAGCCGGTCCAGGGCCGGTGTCACGTGCTCGGGCCGCACCGCGGCGTAGTCGCGCGGCTCGTGCTGCATCAGCAGTGGGTTGATGTCGTTCATGCGGCCTCCGCGGCATCCAGGGTGTTGACCAGCAGCATGGTGATGGTCATGGGCCCCACGCCACCCGGCACCGGGGTGATCCAGCCAGCGACTTCGCGCACGCCGGCGAAGTCGACGTCGCCGCACAGCTTGCCGGCCTCGTTGCGGTTCATGCCCACGTCGATGACGATGGCGCCGGGCTTGACCATGTCGGCGGTGAGCGTGTTGCGCCGGCCCACCGCGGCCACCACCACGTCGGCCTGGCGCGTGTGCAGCCCCAGGTCGGGCGTGCCGCTGTGGCACACGGTGACGGTGGCGTTGGCCTGCAGCAGCAGCAGCGCCATGGGCTTGCCCACGGTGTTGCTGCGGCCGATGACCACCGCGTGCCGGCCCTTGAGCGGCACGCCGGTGCTTTCGATCATCTTCATGCAGCCCCAGGGCGTGGCCGGGCGCAGCCCCGGCAGGCCGCTCATCAGCGCACCGGCCGAGTGCACCGAGAAGCCATCCACGTCCTTGGCCGTGGCAATGGCGGCGATGACCTTCTGCGGGTCGATGTGGCGCGGCAGCGGCATCTGCACCAGGATGCCGTGGATGGACGGGTCGGCGTTGAGCGCGGCCACGCGCGCCAGCAATTCGGCCTCGGTCAGCGTGGCCGGGTAGGCCTCCATCACCGAGCGCAGGCCGTGTTCGTGGCAGGCCTTGACCTTGTTGCGCACGTACACGGCGCTGGCCGGGTCGTCGCCGACCAGGATCACCGCCAGCCCGGGCTGGCGCCCGCGCGCGGCCAGCGCGGCGGCGCGCACGGCCACCTGGGCGCGGATCTGCTGGGAAAGGGCGACGCCGTCGATCAGTTGTGCGGTCATGGTCTGCGGTCCTGAAACGCGAAAGGCCGCGTCCTGCGGCCTCTGGCTGGGGGAAGTTAAGGTCTCAAGCCTTGGTGGTCTGCGCGCCCAGCGCGATCTTCAGCAGATCGGCCACGGTGTTGGCGTTGAGCTTTTCCATGATGTTGGCGCGGTGCGCCTCCACCGTCTTGATGCTGATGCCCAGGTCGTCGGCGATCTGCTTGTTCAGGCGGCCGGCGACGATGCGCTCGAGCACCTGGGCCTCGCGCGTGGTCAGGCGCGACAGCAGGGCGTCGCGGCTGGCCTGTTCCTGGTGCTGGCTGAAGGCGCTGCGCGCCTGGTCGAGCATGCGCTCGACCAGGCCCAGCAGTTCTTCTTCCTTGAAGGGCTTCTCGATGAAGTCCATCGCGCCCTTCTTCATGGTGGTCACGGCCATGGGCACGTCGCCGTGGCCGGTGATGAAGACGATGGGCAGGGGGCTCTTGCGGTCGACCAGCCGGTCCTGCAGTTCCAGGCCGCTCATGCCGTCCATGCGGATATCGGCGATCAGGCAGGCCACTTCACGCGGGTCGAAGCGCGACAGGAAGCTTTCGGAGGAGTCGAAGCACTTGACCCGGTAGTCCTTGCCTTCGAGCAGCCACTGAAGCGAATCGCGCACGGCCTCGTCGTCGTCGACGACGTAGACGGTGCCCTTCTTGGGGATCAGGCTCATTCGGGGGTGGTGGCTGGCAGGCCGCTCGGGTGGGTGGCGGGTTCGGCCTCAGGAGGGGCCGATGCGGGGTCGTTGCGGACCGGCAGATCCACCGGCAAGGTGAATGAAAAACGACAGCCCACAACCTGCCCGCCATTGTAGAGGTTCTGCGCCCGCATCCGCCCCCGGTGCGACTCGATGATGGTGCGGCACAGGCTCAGGCCGATGCCCAGGCCTTCGGCCTTGGTCGAGAAGAAGGCCTCGTACAGGCGCGAGATCACTTCGTCGGCCAGGCCCGGGCCCATGTCGGTGACGCTGAACTCGATCACCCCGCCTTCCTCGGGCGTGTGGCGCGGGATCACGCGCAGCTCGATGTGGCGGCGCGCCGGTTGCAGCTGCGCGCTGTCGATGGCCTCGGCCGCGTTCTTGAGCAGGTTGAGCACCACCTGCTCGATCAGGATCGGGTCGACCAGGATGTCGGGCAGGCGCTGCGCCACGTAGGTGTGGATGGCCACGTTGCGCCGGCGCAGCTCGATGCCGGCCAGGTCGACCGCGTCTTCGACGATCTGGCGCGCCTGGGCGCGCTGGCGCTGCGGCTCGCTGCGTTTCACGAAGGCGCGGATGCGGCGGATGATCTGGCCGGCGCGGTCGGCCTGGCGTGCCGTCTTGTGCAGCGCGGCGATCAGGTCGTCCTGGCTGATGGACGCCGCCTTCACGCGCGAGACCATGCCGTTGCAGTAGTTGGTGATGGCGGTGAGCGGCTGGTTGAGCTCGTGCGCCACCGAGCTGGCCATTTCGCCCATGGTCACCAGCCGGCTGGTGACCTGGGCCTTCTCGGCCTGGGCCGCGCTCTGCTCTTCGGCGCGCAGACGTGCGGTGATGTCGGTGGCGATGAGCATCTGCGCCAGGCGGCCGTCGGTCCACTGCAGGTAGCGCGCGCGCACGTCGAACCACTTCTGCAGCGGCTCGACGAAGACCTCGCGCGGATTGGCGCCGGCCTCGGTCAGGGCCTGGGTGGGCAGGCCCGAAAGCGAATCGATCTCGTCGTCGTCGTCGGTGCTGAAGGGCGTGCCGACCACGCCGCCGGCCATCAGCTGGTGGCCGCGCGCGTCGCCGCCGAACCACAGCCGGTAGCTGCGGTTGGCGAACAGCAGCTCGCCCTGCTGCACCGAGAGCACCGAGACCGAGGCGTCCAGCCCTTCCAGCACCGTGGTGAAGCGCTCGTGGCTGGCGCTCAACTGGTCGCGGATGCGCTTGGCCTCGGTGATGTTGGTCATGCTGGTCATCCAGCCGGTCTGTTGCCCCTTGGGGTCGATCAGCGGGCTGACGTACATGCGCGCGTCGAAGACCGTGCCGTCCTTGCGCATCACGCGCACCTCGATGCCGCCGCTGGGGCTGCGTCCCTGCAGTTCCTGCTGCAGCAGGCGGCCGTTTTCCTCGATGCGGTCGGGCGGCCAGTAGGGGTAGGGCGGCGCCTGCCCCACCAGCTCGGCGGTGGTGAAGCCGGTCATCTGGCAGAAGGCGGCGTTGACGTAGGTGATGCGGCCTTCCAGGTCCATGGCGCGCATGCCGGTGGGCATGCTGTTTTCCATGGCGCGGCGGAAGTTGGTTTCCTGCACCAGCGCGCCCTGGATCTGGCTGCGCCGGCGCATGTGGCGCCAGGTGCCCAGCAGCATCCACAGCGTCAGCACCGACAGCGCCACCACCATCCAGAACAGGGTGTTGTTGACCAGGCCGATGCTGGTGCGCCAGCCCTGGCCGCGCAGCAACAGGCCGTTGAGCGCCGGGGTCAGCGGCGCGTCGCTGACGATGGGCGCGCGCCGCGAGCGCTGGCCGGGCAGGGTGGTGACGGTGGCGGCCACGACCTGCTGGCGCTCGTCGATGACCGAGATCATGTGGCGCCGCGCCACGTCGGCGGGCACGAAGTGGCGCACCAGCGAATCGACCGCGTACTCGACGATGAGCGAGCCGGCGAAGAAGCCACGCTCCACCAGCGGCACGTGCAGCTGGAACACCGGTGTGCCGGCGGGGTCGACGAAGCCGCGTGAATAGGCCGGCGTGCGCGTGTCGCGGGCGGCGCGGAAGGTGGCCTCGGGCTCGGTGGTGCGGCCGTCCTGCGGCAGCAGCGCCTTCGGCTCCATGGCGGCCGGTGGGTACAGCGGGGCCCAGTGCGTGGCGCGCACGCGGCGCTGGGCGTCGACCCAGCTCATGTGGGTGATCTCGGGGCGCTCGCGCAGAAAGGCGGTGGCCTGGTTCTCGAATTCGTCGGCGTCGATCTCGCGCACGACCAGGTCGCGCGCCAGCCGGATCAGCGCCTCCTGGTTCTGGATCAGGCGCAGGCCGAGCTGCTGCTGGGTGATCTCCGTATCACGCTTTACCGACTCAGTCTCCCGCTCGATTTCCTCGTTGCGCAGGTACCAGAAGGCGGAAATGATGGCGGCCAGAAAAAGCAGCACCGACAGGAGGGGCCCGAGCGTGGCAAAGCGATCCTGACGCGCCGGTGACTGGCGTCGCCACCACTGGTTGATCAGGCGGCGGGCCATCGGAACCGGTGCAGCCGGTTCGGGCTCGGGGACGCGCGGTAGGCTCATGCGGCCTGATTATCCCGGCGTGCGAACGATCCCTACGTGTATTCCACAATACGAAATCGCTCCGCACTATTTGAAATTTTGGCGAGCTGTGACAAACTCGCGCCCGTTCACAAAACACCCTTGCAGGAGACAAGCATGTCCGCTTTGCCGGAATCCTTCCTTGGCGCAGCCAACGCTTCGAACGACGACCCCGACAGCCAGGAAACGCGCGAGTGGCTGGACGCGCTGACGGCCGTCATCGGCACCGAAGGTGCGGGGCGCGCGCACTTCCTGCTCGAGCAACTGCTCGAGCACGCTCGCCAGAGCGACATCGACATGCCGTTCTCGGCCAACACCGCGTACGTCAACACCATCGACCCGCACGAGGAAGAGCGCAGCCCCGGCAACCGCGCCCTCGAAGGCCGTCTGCGCGCCTACATGCGCTGGAACGCCATGGCCCTGGTGGTCAAGGCCAATCGCCTGCACCCGGCCGACGGCGGCGACCTGGGCGGCCACATCAGCAGCTTTGCCAGCCTGGCGCACATGTTCGCCGCCGGCTTCAACCACTTCTGGCACGCCGCGAGCGAGAACCACGGCGGTGACCTGCTCTACATCCAGGGCCATTGCGCGCCCGGCATCTACGCGCGCGCCTTCCTCGAAGGCCGCATCACCGAGGAGCAGATGCTGAGCTTCCGGCAGGAAGTCGACGGCAAGGGCCTGAGCAGCTACCCGCACCCCAAGCTGATGCCGGAGTTCTGGCAATTCCCCACCGTCAGCATGGGTCTGGGCCCCCTGATGGCCATCTACCAGGCGCGCTTCCTGAAGTACCTGCACGCGCGCGGCATTGCCGACACCGCCAACCGCAAGGTCTGGGTGTTCTGCGGCGACGGCGAGATGGACGAGCCCGAGAGCCTGGGCGCCATCGGCCTGGCGGCGCGCGAGAAGCTGGACAACCTGATCTTCGTCGTCAACTGCAACCTGCAGCGCCTGGACGGCCCGGTGCGCGGCAACGGCAAGATCATCCAGGAACTGGAAGGCAGCTTCCGCGGCGCCGGCTGGAACGCCATCAAGCTGATCTGGGGCAGCAACTGGGATCCGCTGCTGGCGCGCGACAAGGACGGTGCGCTGCGCAAGATCATGCTCGACACGCTGGACGGCGACTACCAGGCCTTCAAGGCCAACGACGGCGCCTTCGTGCGCAAGAACTTCTTCGGCCGCGACCCGCGCACGCTGGAGATGGTGGCCGGCATGACCGACAAGGAGGTCTGGAACCTGCGCCGCGGCGGCCACGACGCCGCCAAGGTCTATGCCGCCTTCCACCGCGCCAACAACCACGTGGGCCAGCCCACCGTGCTGCTGGTCAAGACCGTCAAGGGCTGGGGCATGGGCAGCGCCGGCGAGGGCAAGAACACCGCCCACCAGGCCAAGAAGCTCAGCGACGAGGACATCAAGTTCTTCCGCGACCGCTTCAACATTCCCATCAGCGACGCCGACCTGCCCAAGATCCCTTTCTACAAGCCGGCCGACGACACGCCGGAGATGCGCTACCTGCAAGAGCGGCGCGAGGCCATGGGCGGCTACCTGCCCAAGCGCCGCGCCAGGTCCGACGAGAGCTTCACTGTGCCCTCGCTCGAGACCTTCAAGAGCGTGATCGAACCCACCGCCGAGGGCCGCGAGATCAGCACCACGCAGGCCTACGTGCGCTTCCTGACGCAACTGCTGCGCGACCAGGCCCTGGGCCCGCGCGTCGTGCCCATCCTGGTGGACGAGGCGCGCACCTTCGGCATGGAGGGGCTGTTCCGCCAGATCGGCATCTACAACCCCGAGGGGCAGAAGTACACGCCGGTGGATAAGGACCAGGTGATGTACTACAAGGAGACGGTCAACGGCCAGATCCTGCAGGAAGGCATCAACGAGGCCGGCGGCATGGCCAGCTGGATCGCCGCGGCGACGTCGTACTCGACCAACAACCGCATCATGGTGCCGTTCTACATCTACTACTCGATGTTCGGCTTCCAGCGCATCGGCGACCTGGCCTGGGCGGCGGGCGACATGCAGGCGCGCGGCTTCCTGCTGGGCGGTACCAGCGGCCGCACCACGCTCAACGGCGAAGGCCTGCAGCACGAGGACGGCCACAGCCACATCCTGGCCGGGACGATTCCGAACTGCATCTCCTACGACCCGACCTTCGCGCACGAGGTGGCGGTGATCATCCACCACGGCCTCAAGCGCATGATCGAGAAGCAGGACAACGTCTACTACTACCTGACCCTGCTCAATGAGAACTACCCGATGCCCGGCCTGAAGCCCGGCACCGAGGAGCAGATCATCAAGGGCATGTACCTGCTGGAAGAAGGTGCGAAGAAGACCCCCAGGGTCAACCTGCTGGGCAGCGGCACCATCCTGCGCGAGAGCATGGAAGCCAAGAAGCTGCTCGAGGCCGAGTGGGGCGTGGCCGCCAACGTCTGGAGCTGCCCCAGCTTCAACGAGCTGGCGCGCGAAGGCCAGGACTGCGACCGCTGGAACCTGCTGCACCCGCTGGCAACGGCGCGCGTGCCTTTCGTGGCGCAGCAACTGGGCCCGCACGCCGGCCCGGTGGTGGCTTCCACCGACTACATGAAGAGCTTTGCCGAGCAGATCCGCCCCTTCCTGCCCAAGGGTCGCACCTTCCGCGTGCTGGGCACCGACGGCTTCGGCCGCAGCGACTTCCGCAGCAAGCTGCGCGAGCACTTCGAGATCAACCGCCACTACATCGTGGTGGCCTCGCTGCGCGCACTGGCTGATGACGGCACGGTGCCGGTGGCCAAGGTGGCCGAGGCCATCGCCAAGTACGGCATCGATGCCGACAAGACCAATCCCCTCTACGCATAAAGACAAGAAGGAGACAGGCCATGGCATTGGTCGAAGTAAAGGTCCCGGACATCGGTGACTTCAAGGACGTGGAAGTGATCGAGTTGATGGTCAAGCCGGGCGACACCATCGCGGCCGACCAGAGCCTGCTGACGGTGGAGTCCGACAAGGCGTCGATGGAGATCCCATCCACGCACGCGGGCGTGGTCAAGGAGCTGAAGGTCAAGCTCGGCGACAAGGTCAGCGAGGGCACGCTGGTGCTGCTGATCGAAGCCGCGGGCGGCGCTGTAGCCGCTGCTGCACCGGCTGCAGCAGCCGCAGCCCCGGCGCCTGCCGCGGCTGCGCCTGCAGCCCCGGCGGCCGTCCCGGCCTCTGCGCCGGCTGCGGCCAGCGGCCCGGTCGAGGTGCTGGTGCCCGACATCGGCGACTTCGCCGAGGTCGCGGTGATCGAGCTCTTCGTCAAGCCGGGCGACACCGTCAAGGTCGAGCAGAGCCTGATCACCGTCGAAAGCGACAAGGCCTCGATGGAGATCCCGTCGTCGCACGCCGGGGTCATCGAGCGCCTGCTGGTCAAGGTGGGCGACAAGGTTTCCAAGGGCACGGCCATCGCCGTGCTCAAGGGAGCCACGGGTGGTGCTGCGGCTGCTGCTCCGGCTGCCGCGGCGCCTGCCGCCGCCGCTGCCGCTGCGCCGGCCACCAGCGCCGCTGCCGCGCCG
>JALHPY010000134.1 GCA_022842305.1 Rubrivivax sp. | reverse complement strand
GCGCTGGACGCGCTGGCCACGCTGGCCGAACGGGCAGCCACCCTGGCGTGGTGCCGGCCCCAGTTCGTGCCCTACCCCTGCATCGAGATCGAAGCCGGCCGCCACCCGGTGGTGGAAGCACGCCTGACCGAGTCCGCCCGCGGCGGCCCAGGCGGCCCCTTCATCGCCAACCACTGCCGGCTGGACGCACGCACGCGCATGCTCGTCATCACCGGCCCCAACATGGGGGGCAAGAGCACCTTCATGCGCCAGGTGGCGCTGATCGTGCTGCTGGCTGCCATGGGCTCGTATGTGCCTGCCACGGCCTGCCGGCTGGGGCCCATCGACGCCATCCACACGCGCATCGGCGCGGCCGACGACCTGGCCAATGCGCAGAGCACCTTCATGCTCGAGATGACCGAGGCCGCGGCCATCGTGCACGGCGCCACCGAGCAAAGCCTGGTGCTGATGGACGAGATCGGCCGCGGCACCAGCACCTTCGACGGCCTGGCCCTGGCCGGTGCCATTGCCAGCCAGTTGCACGACCGCAACAAGAGCTTCACGCTGTTCGCCACGCACTACTTCGAGCTGACGGCTTTCCCGGCGCGGCACGAACGCGCCGTGAACCTGCACGTGGGCGCGGTGGAAAGCGGGCACGACATCGTGTTCCTGCACCAGATCGAGCCCGGCCCGGCCAGCCGCAGCTACGGCGTGCAGGTGGCGCGCCTGGCCGGCATGCCGGGCACGCTGATCCGCCAGGCCCGCGCCACGCTCGAGGCGCTGCAGGCGCAGGCCGAACAGGGCCAGTCCCAGGTGGACCTGTTTGCCACGCCCGCGCCGGCCCCGGCGGCCGAGGCTTCGGTGGTGGAGCGTGCCCTGCTGTCAATCGAGCCTGATAGCCTTACCCCCAGGGAAGCGCTGGAAGCGCTGTACCGCCTCAAGCAGCTGCACAAAGAAAGCAAGTCATGACCTATTGCGTCGGCATCAAACTCGCCGCCGGCCTGGTGTTCCTGTCCGATTCGCGCACCAACGCCGGGCTGGACGCCATCAGCACCTTCCGCAAGATGATGATCTACGAGAAGCCGGGCGACCGCTTCATGGTCATGCTCTCGGCCGGCAACCTGTCCACCAGCCAGAGCGTGCGCGAGATCCTGCAGGTCGAGAAGATCGACAACGGCGACGAGGAACCGATCACGATCTGGAACGCCAAGAGCATGTTCGACGCCACGCGCGTGCTGGGCGCGGCGGTACGCCGCGTCTACAGCCAGGACGGCCCTTCGCTGCGCGCCGCCGGCATCGACTTCAACGCCAGCATGATCTTCGGCGGCCAGATCGCGGGCGAGGCGATGCGCCTGTTCCTGGTGTATTCGGCCGGCAACTTCATCGAGGCCACGCGCGAGACCTGCTTCTTCCAGATCGGCGAAAGCAAGTACGGCAAGCCCATCCTCGACCGCGTGCTGACCCCGGCCACGCAACTGGACGAGGCCGCCAAGTGCGCCCTGGTGTCGATGGACAGCACGCTCAAGTCCAACCTCAGCGTGGGCCTGCCGCTGGACCTGATGGTCTACCGTGCCGGCGCGCTGCGCAGCGATGAACACGTCTGCATCGACGAGCGCAACCCGTACTTCCAGATGATCCACACCACCTGGGGCCAGCGCCTGCGCGAGGTGTTTGAAGGCATCGAAGACCCGTGCTGGGACGGCGGCATGGCGCTGCACCCGCTGATGGTGAAGAGCGAGCGCTTCGAGCAGATGCGCAAGATCGGCACGCCGGGCGAGCGCATCGTATGAAATGGCTCCCCCCGAAGCGCCTTCGGCGCCTCCCCCCAAGGGGGCACCGCCAGCGGCCCGGCGGAGCCGGTTCCGCGGCGGTTGCTGGGTGGCAGCGCATCCACGCGCAGACAGTGCCGCACGGCGCCATGGTTTGCTGAGATGCCGCTTCGCCCGGGTGCGCGCGGCACCCTCGTCTTCAGCCACGCCAACGGCTTTCCGGCCGGCACCTACCGGGTGCTGTTCGAGGCCTGGCGCGACGCCGGCTGGGAAGTGCTGGCGCTGGACCGCATCGGCCACGACCCGCGCTACACCGTCACCAGCAACTGGCCGCACCTGCGCGACGAGTTGCTGGCCTTCATCGCCGCGCAGGCGCCGGGGCGCAAGGTGCAGCTGGTGGGACATTCGCTGGGCGGCTTTCTCAGCCTGCTGGCGGCCAGCAAGCGGCCCGACCTGGCCGCCGGCCTGGTGCTGCTGGATTCGCCGCTGCTCACCGGCTGGCGCGCGCACAGCGTGCACGCCATGAAGCTGGGCGGGCTGTTCCAGCGCCTGACCCCCGGGCGGGTGTCGGTGCGGCGGCGCTGGCAGTGGCCCTCGGCCGCGGCGGCGCTGGCGCACTTTGCTTCCAAGAGTGCCTTCGCGCGCTGGCAACCCGAGGTGCTGCAGGACTACATCGCCGCCGGCATGGAGCCCGACCCGCAGGGCGCAGGCCCCGAAGCCGTGCGCCTGGCTTTCCGGCGCGACATCGAGACGCGCATCTACAACACCTTGCCGCACCACCTGGGCCGCGTGCTGCTGCGCCACCCGCCGGGCTGCCCAGCCGCCTTCATCGCGGGCACGCGCTCGGTCGAGGTGCACCAGGTTGGCCTGGCCGCCACGCGCGCGCTGGTGGGCGAGCGCCTGACCTGGATCGAAGGCTCGCACCTGTTCCCCATGGAGCGCCCGGCCGAAGCCGCGGCCGCGGTGCTGCACTGGTTGGGCTGACGCGGGGTAGCCCGGGTCCACGCGGGCGCGGCGCTGCGACCGACCAGCGCGTGCGCCCGCCTTGTTCGACCGGGCCTTGAGGATTCTCAAACCATGCCGCCAGCCGGGGCGCGCGGTCGCCACTATCATCGCCTGATGATCAAACGCAGCATTGCCCTTGCCCTCATCCTTGCAGCCGCCCTGGGCACGGCCGCAGCAGAAACCGTGCGCGGCGAAGTGCTCGAAGCGCGCGACGCCGACATCTACACCTACATGCGCCTCAAGACCGCCAATGGCGAGACCTGGGCCGCCGTGCCCAAGACCGCCGTGGTCAAGGGCTCGCAGGTGGCCATCACCGACGCCATGGTGATGAACAACTTCAAGAGCAATGCGCTGGGCCAGACCTTCGACAAGATCGTCTTCGGTTCCATCGCGACCGGCGGCGCCGCAGCGGCTGCCCATGGCGGCGGCACGATGGCGCAGATGCCCATGGGCATGCCGGCGCCGGCCGTCACCGCACCCGCCACCGCCATCAAGGTGACCAAGGCCAAGGGCAAGGACGCCCGCACCGTGGCCGAGGTCGTGGGCGGCAAGGACAAGCTCAAGGACAAGGCCGTGACCGTGCGCGCCCAGGTGGTGAAGGCCAACTTCGGCATCAAGGGCAAGAACTGGCTGCACCTGCAGGACGGCAGCGGCAACGCCGGCGCCGGCACCAACGACATCGCCGTCATCACCAACGACAAGGCGGCCGTGGGCGACGTGGTCACCATCAAGGGCACCGTGCGCACCAAGGTCGTGATCGGCCCGGGCTACGAGTACGACGTGCTGGTCGACAGCGCCACCGTCAGCAAGTAATCCGCGGGGCCCGGCCCCTTGCGCCCGGCGGCTTGGCGCCGCTGTCGGGCTGTGACCTGGACCTCGCGCCCCTGCACGACGGGCACCGCGCCTGAGCACGGCACCAGGCCGCCCTCAGCGGCGCGGCCGTGCCGGCGGAGGCGGCGACTTCAGGCCCTGCAGATAGGCGTCCAGCGCCTGGCGGCCAACGCGCACCAGGTCGAAGGCCTGGGGGTCCAGCATCCAGTGGTTGATCAGGCCGTCGACCAGCGCGTGCAGCGCCAGCGCCGATGCGCGCGCCGGTAGCCGCGGCGGCAGCTGGCCCAGGCGCACGGCGCGGCGCAACCCGCGCTCGACCTGGGCCACGCGCTCGGCCAGGCCCTTGACGCGGCGTTCGCGCACCCCGCGGGTCTCATCGACGTACTCGACCTTGTGGAAGGCGATCTCGACCGCGCGGCGCACCTGCGGGTCTTCCACCGTGGCGCGCAACGCTGCCAGAAAGCTGCCGCGGATCTGGCCCATCGGGTCTTCCAGGCCGGCCTCGCCGCTGCGCAGGATCTGCTGCGCCAGCGGCGAGGCCGCGCGGTTCATCATGGCGTTGAACAGCTCGGCCTTGTCCTGGAAATGCCAGTAGATCGCGCCGCGCGTCAGACCTGCTGCCTGCGCGATGTCCTGCAGCGTGGTGCCTGAAACGCCCTGACGCTGGAACTGCAGTTCGGCCGCGTCGAGCAGGCGCTCGCGCGTGAGCCAGGCATCGGCCTTGGTGCGGCGCACCATCGCTTGGTGCCCTCTAGAACATACATGCACGCATGTATGTATAGTAACGCGGCGCCTGCCTGCCCCGGGTGCGCCGCGAAAGACCCCCATATGAAACTCAGGCCCTACACCCCCTCCGGTGCAGCCGCCGGCATCGCCGCCCTTGCGCTGCTGCTGGCGGGCTGCGGCCCCTCCCAGCCGGGTGCGGCCCCCGGTGGTGGCGCGGCGCCACCGCCGCCGGTGGAGGTGGGCGTGGTCACCGTGCAGCCGGCCCTGGTGGGCCTGGCGACCGAGCTGCCCGGCCGCACCGAGGCCTCACGCATGGCCCAGGTGCGGGCGCGCGTGCCCGGCATCCTGCTCAAGCGCCAGTTCCGCGAGGGCAGCGACGTGCGCGCCGGCCAGGCGCTGTTCCAGATCGACGCCGCACCGCTGCAGGCCGCGCAGGCCGCTGCCGCCGCCGGCCTGGCGCGCGCCGAGGCCAACCTGGCGCAGGCCCAGGCGCTGGCCGAGCGCTACAAGCCGCTGGTCGAGGCCAAGGCCATCAGCCAGCAGGAATACGTCAACGCCGTGGCCGCGTACAAGCTGGCGCAGGCAGACGTCGCCGCCGGCAAGGCGCAGCAGCAGGTGGCGCAGCTCAACCTGGGCTATGCCAGCGTGCGCGCGCCCATCGCCGGGCGCATAGGCCGCGCGCTGGTAACCGAGGGCGCGCTGGTCGGCCAGGGCGAAGCCACGCAGCTGGCGCTGATCCAGCAGACCGACCCGATGTACGTCAACATCACCCAGCCGGTGGCCGACGTGCTGCGCCTGCGCTCGGCCATCGCCGCTGGCAACCTGCGCGCGGCCGGCGCCGATGCCGCGGCCGTGCGCCTGCTGCTGGACGACGGCAGCGTCTACCCGCTGCCCGGCAAGCTGCTGTTCAGCGACCTCACGGTCGACCCCACGTCCGGCCAGATCACACTGCGCGCCGAAGTGCCCAACCCCAAGGGCGCGCTGCTGCCGGGCATGTTCGTGCGCGCACGGCTGGAACAGGCCGCGGCGGCCGGCGCGGTGCTGCTGCCGCAGCAGGCGGTGCAGCGCTCGGGCCAGGGCGACAGCGTGCGCGTGGTGGGTGCCGACGGCGCACTGACCACGCGGCCGGTGCGGGTGGGCCCGGGCAAGGACGGGCAGTGGGTGGTGCTGGAAGGCTTGAAGGCGGGTGAGCAGGTGATGGTGGACGGCTTCCAGAAGCTGCGCGGCCCGGGACCGGTGAAACCCGTGCCCTGGTCGCCACCCGGCGCCGCGAAGGCGGCGGCGGCTTCAGCATCCAGCGCCGCCAAGCCAGCGGCATCAGCGCCGGCCGCGTCGGCGCCCGCCTCTGCGGCCTCGCGCTCGTAAGGGCTGCGCATGGCCGCCTTCTTCATCGACCGCCCGATCTTCGCCTGGGTCATCGCGCTGTTCGTGCTGGTGCTGGGCGGCGTGGCCATCACGCAGCTGCCGGTGTCGCAGTACCCGCCGGTGGCGCCGCCGTCCATCGTGGTGTCGGCCGGCTACCCCGGCGCCAGCGCCCAGACGCTGGAAGACAGCGTGCTCTCGGTGATCGAGCGCGAGATGAACGGCGCACCCGGTCTCATCTACATGGAGTCGGTGGCCCAGGCCGACGGCAGCGGCAACATCACGCTGAGCTTCCAGCCCGGCACCAATGCCGACCTGGCGCAGGTGGAGGTGCAGAACCGCCTGGCGCGCGCCACGCCGCGGCTGCCGGCGGTGGTGGCGCAGCAGGGCGTGCGCGTGGACAAGTCGCGCAGCAACTTCCTGCTGTTCACCATCCTGTCGTCCACCAACCCGGCCCACGACCCCATCGCCCTGGGCGACTACGCGGCGCGCAACGTGCTGCCCGAACTGCAGCGCGTGCCCGGCGTGGGCCAGGCCCAGCTCTTCGGCACCGAGCGCGCGATGCGCGTCTGGCTGGACCCGGCCAAGCTGCAGGGCCTGCGCCTGTCCAGCGCCGAGGTGGTGGCGGCCATCCGCGCGCAGAACGCGCAGGTGGCCTCGGGCTCCATCGGCGACCTGCCCAACGTGGCCGGCCAGGGCGTGGCGGCCACGGTGGTGGTGCGCGGGCAGCTGGGCACGGCAGAAGAGTTCGGCCGCATCGTGCTGCGCGCCAACACCGATGGCTCCACCGTGCGCCTGGCCGACGTGGCGCGCATCGAGCTGGGTGCCCAGGGCTACGCCACCCAGGCACGCCTGAACGGCAACCCGTCCACCGGCATCGGCGTGCAGCTCTCGCCCACCGGCAATGCGCTGGCCACCGCGGCCGCCATCCGCGTGAAGATGGACGAGCTGCAGCGCTACTTTCCGCAGGGCATGAGCTACAGCATCCCCTACGACAGCTCGCGCTTCGTCAGGATCTCCATCACCCAGGTGGCGGTCACGCTGCTCGAAGCCGTGGGCCTGGTGTTCCTGGTGATGTACGTGTTCCTGCAGAACTTCCGCTACACCATCATCCCCACCATCGTGGTGCCGGTGGCGCTGCTGGGCACCTTTGCCGTGCTGCTGGCGCTGGGCTATTCGATCAACGTGCTCACCATGTTCGGCATGGTGCTGGTCATCGGCATCGTGGTCGACGACGCCATCGTGGTGGTCGAGAACGTCGAGCGCATCATGAGCGAGGAAGGCCTGCCACCCCGCCAGGCCACGCGCAAGGCCATGGGCCAGATCCAGGGCGCCATCATCGGCATCACCGTGGTGCTGGTCTCGGTGTTCGTGCCGCTGGCCTTCTTTGCGGGATCGGTGGGCAACATCTACCGCCAGTTCTCGGCGGTGATGGTGGCCTCCATCGGCTTCTCGGCCTTCATGGCGCTGTCGCTCACGCCGGCGCTGTGCGCCACCTTGCTGAAACCCGTGCAGGCCGGCCACCACCTCGAGAAGCGCGGCTTCTTCGGCTGGTTCAACCGCTTCTTCAAGCGCCGCACCCAGCACTACGAAAGCGTGCTGAGCAGCATGGTGCGCAAGGCCGGGCGCTACCTGATCCTGTACGCCGTGATCATCGGAGCCGTGGGTTACGTCTACCTGCGCCTGCCCACGTCATTCCTGCCGGCCGAAGACCAGGGCAGCATGATCGTCAACGTGCAGCTGCCGCCGGGCGCCACGCAGGAGCGCACGCGCGCGGTGATGGAGCAGGTGGAGGCCTACATCCTGAAGCAGCCCGAAGTGAAGAGCATGGTCGCGGTGCTGGGCTTCAGCTTCTCGGGCCTGGGGCAGAACGCCGGCCTGGCCTTCGTCACGCTCAAGGACTGGGACGAGCGGCCCGACCCGGCCAACTCGGCGCAGGCGCTGGCCGGCCGTGCCTTCGGTGCGCTGATGGGCATACGCGACGCCTTCATCTTTCCGCTGAGCCCGCCGCCCATCCCCGAACTGGGCTCGGCCTCGGGCTTCAACTTCCGCCTGCAAGACCGCGGCGGCAACGGCCACGAGGCCCTGGTGGCGGCGCGCAACCAGTTGCTGGGCATGGCCGGGCAAAGCAAGCTGCTGGCGCAGGTACGCCCCGACGGCCTGGAAGACGCGCCACAGCTGCAGGTGGAGATCGATCGCGACAAGGCCGCGGCACTGGGCGTGGGCTTCGACAGCATCAACGCCACGCTGTCCACGGCTCTGGGCTCCACCTACGTCAACGACTTTCCCAATGCCGGCCGGTTGCAGCGCGTGGTGGTGCAGGCCGATGCGCCAGCGCGCATGCAGCCGCAGGACCTGCTGCGGCTGAACGCCAGCAACGCCCGCGGCGACCCGGTGCCGCTGGCCGCCTTTGCCAGCACGCGCTGGATCACCGGCGCCATGCAGACCGTGCGCTACAACGGCTACCCGGCCATGCGCATCGGCGGCAGCGCGGCACCGGGCTACAGCACCGGCGACGCCATGGCAGAGATGGAACGCCTGGCGGCGCAGCTGCCGGCCGGCTTCGGCTATGAGTGGACCGGCATCTCGCGCGAGGAAAAGATCGCCGGCAACCAGGCGCTCATCCTCTACGGCTTCGCCATCCTGGCGGTCTTTTTATGCCTGGCGGCGCTGTACGAGAGCTGGTCCATCCCCTTCAGCGTGATCCTGGTGGTGCCGTTGGGCGTGTTCGGCGTGGTGCTGGCCACGCTGCTGCGCGGTTATGCCAACGACGTGTACTTCCAGGTCGGCCTGATCACCATCATCGGCCTGTCGGCGAAGAACGCCATCCTGATCATCGAGTTCGCCAAGGACCTGCAGGCTCAGGGCAAGAGCGCGATGGAGGCCGCGCTGGAAGCGGCCCATCTGCGCTTCCGCCCCATCGTGATGACCTCGCTGGCCTTCATCCTGGGCGTGATGCCGCTGTTCCTGGCCAGCGGCGCCGGCTCGGCCAGCCAGCGCGCCATCGGCACCGGCGTGGTGGGCGGCATGATCACCGCGGTGACGCTGTCGGTGCTGTTCGTGCCGGTGTTCTTCGTTGTCGTGCGCCGCTTCTTCAAGGGCAGCGAGCGCCAGCGCCGGCTGTACACGCACGAGACCGATGCGCCCGACGCGCCTGAAGCACCGAGCGCGCCGCCGCCCACCCGGAGCGACGCATGAAGCCGCGCACCCTGTTCCCGCTGGCCATGGCCGCGTTGCTCGCCGCCGGCTGCGGCACCCCGACGCCACCCTACCAACGCCCCGCCGCACCGGTGGCCGCGGCCTTCCCCGGGCCGCAGGCCGCCACGCCCGGCCCGGCCGCCGACGAGTTGCCCTGGCAGCAGTTCTTCGCCGACGCGCGTTGCCGGCGTCTGATCGAGCTGGCGGTGGACGGCAACCGCGACCTGCGCATCGCCGTGCTGGCCATCGACCAGGCCGGCGCGCAGCTGGGCCTGCGCCGCGCCGACCAGTGGCCCACGGTGAACGCCGGCCTGAGCGCGTCACGCCAGACCGCCGCGGGCGGGGGCAGCAACAGCAGCTACGCCGCCGGGCTGCTGGTCAGCGCCTACGAGATCGACCTGTTTGGCCGCGTGCGCAGCCTGTCCGACGCCGCGCTGGCGCAGCTGCAGGCCAGCACCGAGGCGCGCAAGGCGGTGCAGATCAGCCTGGTGGGCGCGGTGGCCAGCACCTGCCACACGCTGCAGGCCGACGAGGAACTGCTGCGCGTCACGCGCCAGGCGCTGGAGACGCGCGCCGAATCGCTGCGCCTGGTCCAGCTGCGCTTCGACAACGGCGCCAGCTCGCAGCTGGACCTGCGCGGGGCCGAGTCATTGCTGGAAGCCGGCCGCGTGGCCCAGGCCCAGGCCGAACGCCAGCGGGCGCTGGACGAGAACGCGCTGACCTTGCTGATCGGCCAGCCCCTGCCGGCCGACCTGCCGCCCGCCCTGCCCTACGGCAGCGGGCCCGCGCTGCCCGAACTGCCCGCCGGCCTGCCTTCCGAAGTGTTGGCACGCCGGCCCGACGTGCGCCAGGCCGAGCAACTGCTGCTGGCCGCGCACGCCAACGTGGCCGCCGCGCGCGCAGCGTTCTTTCCGCGCATCACGCTCACCGGCAGTCTGGGTTTTGCCAGCACCGAGCTGTCCAGCCTGTTCAGCGGCGGCCTGGCCTGGAGCATCGCGCCGCAGCTGCTGCAACCGCTGTTCGACGCCGGGCGCAACCAGGCCAATCTGCGCGGGGCCGAGGTGGGCACCGAAATCGCGCTGGCGCAGTACGAGCGCACCCTGCAATTGGCCTTCCGCGAGGTGGCCGACGCGCTGGCCGGCCGCGCCACGTTGGCCGATCAGCTGCGCGCCCAGCAGGCGCAACTGGCAGCCGAGCAGGACCGCGCGAACCTGGTGGACTTGCGCTGGCGCAATGGCGTGGCCAGCAGCCTGGAGCTGCTGGACGCGCAGCGCTCGCTGTTTGCCGCGCAACAGGCGCTGGTGCAGGTGCAGACGCAGTGGACGCTCAACGGCGTGACGCTGTACCGCGTGCTGGGCGGTGGCTGGACGGAGCCGCCGGCGCGCTGATTCGCGCCGACGGCGGCTTGCAGATCAATGCGCGCCGAGCAGGCGCGCAGGCAACATCAGCAGCGCGCGGATCAGCGCGAACAGCGCCGAAACAGTGATACCCAGCAGGCGCAGCGGCAGCGAGATCAACCACACCACGGGCATGATCAGCAGCGCCAGCATGGCCAGCGGCGCGCTGAACACGAACAGCAGGAACCAGGCGACGAGCAGGATCAACGCGTTCATCGCCGGCCTCAGGCGCGCGGCGCCGGGTTCTGCGCCCATTGCGGCGCGGATTCGGGCGCCGACTGGGCCAGCTGGTCGATGCCGCCCAGCATGGCCAGCGTGAGCAGGACCGACAAGGCGAGTGAGGCGATACGGGCAGTCTGGCGGGTTTGCATGGTGGGCTCCGGTGGGCGGGAAGGGATGCGATGGGGTGACTATCGTTTCCAGGCCCCGCCCCTGCCACCGGCTTGCGACGAACGGCGCCCGCGCCGCGCCGAACTGCGGTCTTTGAGGATCAGCCGTCGCGGTGCTCGTGGCCAGCCGCCCAGTCGGCCAGCGCGCGATGCATCTGCTCCAGGCCATCGGTCAGCGCCGCCGGGCCGGGCTGCAGGATGTCGCAGGACTTGATCTCGTGCAGCCGCCCCTGCAGCACCGCCGGCACCGCCGCCCAGCCCGGCCGCGCGGCCACGCGCTCGGGGCGGAATTTCTTGCCGCACCACGAGCCGAAGATCAGCTCGGGCGCGCGCCGCGCCGGCTCTTGCACGTCGGCCACGATGCGCCCGCGGCCCATGGGCTGCAGCGCCAGTTCCGGAAAGACGTCGTCGCCCCCGGCGACGGCCAGCAGCTCCGACACCCAGCGGATGGCGCTGATCATCGGCTCGTCCCATTCCTCGAAGTACACGCGCGGCCGGCGTGGCCAGGTCGCCGCGGTGGCGGCGATCTGCGCGTGCCGCGCCAGGCAGGCGCTGATCCAGGCCTCGGCGCGCGCCTGCTCGCCCACCAGCGCGGCCACCAGGCGCATCGTCTCGAAGATTTGCGCCACGCTGCGCTGGTTGGTGATCAGCACGTTCAGGCCGGCGCGGATCAGCTGGTCGGCCAGCGCCGCCTGCATGTCACTGAAGCCGATCACCAGGTCGGGCTGCAGCGCCACGATGCGGTCTATCTTGCCGTCCAGAAAGGCCGAGACGCGCGGCTTCTCCTGCCGCGCGCGCCGCGGCCGCACGGTGTAGCCGCTGATGCCGACGATGCGCTGCTCCTGCCCCAGCAGGTACAGCCACTCGGTGGTCTCTTCGGTCAGGCAGACGATGCGTTG
>JALHPY010000133.1 GCA_022842305.1 Rubrivivax sp. | reverse complement strand
CTGAGCAGCGCGTCACGCTTCGGGCTTGCTGGCGCAGGGCCGCAGAATCACTGCATGCCCATCCCTGCGCACCTGCTGAACGACGCGAGCCTGCGCCCGCACTGGCGCGCGCTGTTGCTGGCCCTGCTGGTGGCGGTGGCCTGGCTGGCCTTCATGACCGACCCGCCCGATCCCGGCCTGCCCCAGGGTGACAAGGCCAACCACCTGCTGGCCTTTGCCGTGCTGGCGGGCGTGGCCAGCCTGTGTGCCACACCGGGTTGGCCACAGACGGCGCAAGCCGCAGCAGGCCTGCTGGCCTATGGTGGGTTCATCGAGGCCGTGCAAACGCAGCTGCCCGGCCGCAGCGGCGAGTGGTCCGACCTGCTGGCCGATGCGCTGGGCATCGTGCTCGGGCTGGCCACCACCGCCTTGTTGCGCCGTCTGGCGCCTGCAGATCCGGGCTGACACTGGCTCACTCTGTGAGCCAGTGGGGCAAGAGACTGTCTCCACGACGCCGGGCACTTTGCCCGGGGCGCACCGGAGACGACGATGAATCAGGTTGCCCTCGCCCTCGAGACTCCCGCGGCCGAAGCCGCTGACCGCCGCGGCTTCGACATCGGCTGGGACCACGCCCAGTTGGGCCTGGTGCCCGTGGCCGAACTGCTGCAGGCCGACAACGCGGTGTACCAGGGCTGGCGCGCCGGCCAGGCGGTGCTGGGTCGGCGCGTGCCGGCCTCGTCGCCGGCCACGCGGCAATGGCTGGGCCTGCGCATCCGGGCCTGGCGCGAGGGCGCGGCGCTGGATGCCGAGCAGCTCACGCCCGCAACCGTGGCACGCGCCCTGGCCACGCACTGCCCGGTGCTGCGCCTGCCCCTGGGCGGCGCTGCCAACCAGCCCGACGCCGCGCAGCTGGAGCGGCCCGACCCGACGGCCGCGTGGTCGGCCGGCAACCTGGCGATGCTGAGCCAGCGCGCGGCGCAGGCTTGGCAGGGCATGGACCTGACTCAGTTGCTGCGCCAGGCGCGCACCGCGCAATGGGGCGCCGAACCGGTGTGCGGCCTGGACGCGGCCGCCTGGTGGCGGCTGGCGGCGCTGCGCTCGCTGGCCACTCCCCTGCCCTTTTCCCAGGCCGCGCGCCTGCCGCTGGCGCTGCTGCCGCCGCCGCAGCTGAAACTGGCGAACGCGGTGCAGCGGCTGCAGTGGCTGCTGACGCTGCAGTTCACCACCCCGGGCTGGGCGCAGCGTTGCCGTCGCCTGGCCGGACTGCTGGACGACGCGGCGCAACGCCACGACTTCAACTTCTTCGTCGCCGCCCTGGCACCGCGCGTGCTGGAGGCCGACGCCGCGCCGCGTGCGCTGCAGCGGGCGCTGGAAGACGCCTGGCTGCACGAGCGCGTGCAGCGCCGCTGGCAGCAGCTGGCGCTGAACCTGGGCGAGGCCGGCTGCGCGGCGCTGTTGCAGCGCGCCCAGGGCCTGGCCCCTGCGCCGGCCACCAGGCCACGCCACGCCGCAGTGACGCCGCGGCGAGCACAGGCGGCGGCAGCGGCGCTGGCCGCCTAGCGCGCGTCGAAGTCCACGACCACGCGCTCGCTCAGCGGGTGCGCCTGGCAGGTGAGCACGTAGCCGGCGGCCACCTCGGCCGCATCCAGCGCGAAGTTGCGCGCCATGCGCACCTGCCCTTCCACCAGCCGGGCGCGGCAGGTGGCGCAGACGCCCGAGCGGCACGAGTAAGGCAGGTCCAGCCCGGCACGCACGGCGGCGGCCAGGATGCTCTCGTCGCCGGGCATGAAGGCGACTTCGCGCGTGATGCCGTCGCGCAGCACGACCACGGTGGCCGTGGCGGCGTCACCGGCCTGGGGCTGGTGCAGGCGCGGGTCGGCGGCTTCGGGCGGGATGCCGAAGCGTTCGACATGCACCTGCTGCGGTGTCAGCCCGGCCGCCAGCAGCGCGGCTTCGACCTCGTCGTTCATGGCATGTGGGCCGCAGACGAAAGCCTGGTCCACCGGCGCCGCCAGACGCAGCAGCGTGGCCATGCGCGCGGCGTCCAGGCGGCCGGCGTTGAGCGGGCTGTCCAGCGTCTCGCGCGAGAACACCGTGTGCAGCGCCAGACGCGTGAGGTGGCGGTTCTTCAGGTCCTCCAGCTCTTCCTTGAACATCGTGGACGCCGTGCTGCGGTTGCCGTACAGCAGCGTGCAGCGCACCTGCGGGTCGGCCGCCAGCGCCGCCTTCAGGATGGACAGGATGGGCGTGATGCCGCTGCCCCCGGCCACCGCCAGCACATGCCGCGGCCGCTGCTGCAGCGCCGCGCCGAAGCGGCCCTGCGGCGGCAGCACGTCCAGCGTGTCGCCGGGCTGCAGCTGCGCGTGCACCCAGCTCGAAAAGAGTCCGCCCGGCACGCGGCGCACGCCCACGCGCAGCGGCTCGCCCGGTGCGGCGCAGATCGAGTACGAGCGGCGCAGCTCGACGCCCTGATCCACATGGCGCAGCGTGAGGTACTGGCCGGGCTCGAATCGGAACACATCCTGCAGCGCCGGCGGCAGCTCGAAGCCGACGATCAGCGCATCGTCGCCGTCGGGCTTGAGTTCGCGCACACGCAAGGGGTGGAAGTGCAGCAAGCTCATAAGGGCTTGAAATGCTCGAAGGGCTCGCGGCAGGCGCGGCAGCGGTGCAAGGCCTTGCAGGCGGTGGAGCCGAAGGCCGATAGCAGTTCGGTGTCGGCGCTGTTGCAGCGCGGGCAGGCGATGGCGCGCGGACGCCAGAACATCGTGCGCTCTTCGGTGCTGACGGGGCCGGGCGGGGCGATGCCGGCCTGCTGCAGCCGCTGCCGGCCCTGCGCGCTGATCCAGTCGGTGGTCCAGGCCGGCGCCCATTGCTGGGTCACGCGCGCCGGGCCCAGGCCCGCTGCCTGCAGCGCATCGCGCACGGCCGCGGCGATGTCCTCGGTGGCCGGGCAGCCGCTGTAGGTGGGCGTCAGCACGACGTGGATGCCGGCGGCGTCTTCCAGCACCTCACGCACGATGCCCAGGTCGCACAGCGAGACCATGGGCAGTTCCGGGTCGGGCACGCCTTGCAGCACGTCCCAGGCGGACTGCACGCGGTCGGTGATGGCCGTGGCAGTCACCACTGCCCGCCCGGAAACTGGCGCTGCAGGCTTTGCATCTCGGCCAGGATGTAGCCCATGTGTTCGCTGTGGCGGCCGCTGCTGCCGTGGCTGCGGAAGGGCGTGTCCGGCGGTGGCTGCAGCCGGGCCTGGGCCAGCACCGGGTCCACCACTGCATGCCAGGCCGCGCGGAGCGTGTCGCGCGCCGGGCCCAGGCCGGCGGCCTGGGCTTGCTCGTCGATGGCGTCGCGCTCGAACATCTCGGCGGTGTAGGGCCAGGCGCGGATCAGCGCGGCGGCCATGCGGCGCGCCGATTCATTGCTGCCGTCACCCAGGCGAACCACCCAGGCTGCTGCATGGGCCTGGTGGTAGCGCGACTCCTTGATGGCCTTGCCGGCGATGGCCGCGACATCGGTGTCGGACGAATCGAGCAGCCGCGCCCACAGCGCGCCCAGCCAGGCCGACAGCAGGAAGTTGCGCAGCACCGTGTCGGCAAAGTCGCCGCCGGGGGCATGCGCGCTGGACTGGCGCAGGGGCTGCTCCACCAGCGTGAGGTTGAAGTAGTCGCGCTGGTCGCGCAGAAAGGCCAGCTGGTCCTCGCTCAGCGCCGTGCCGCCGCCCTGCCCTTGCAGCCGGCCCACGTGCGCCAGCAGCGCGCGTGCCTGGCCCAGCAGGTCCAGCGCCATGTTGGTGAGGGCTATGTCTTCTTCCAGCGCCGGGCCGTGGCCGCACCACTCGGCCAGGCGCTGGGCATGGATCAGGCCGGTGTCGGCGATGCGCAGCAGGTACTGCGCTTGCGGCGTGCGCTGCAACGCGATCGAAGCGGTGGACAAGGCGCTTCTCACATGTGGTCGACCGCGTCCGGCAGCTCGTAGAAGCTGGGATGGCGGTAGACCTTGTCGGCCGCCGGGTCGAACAGCATGTCCTTGTCGCCCGGGTCGCTGGCGGTGATGTCGCTGCTGCGCACCACCCACAGGCTGGCGCCTTCCTGCCGGCGCGTGTAGACCTCGCGCGCCAGTTGCAGCGCCAGGGCCGCGTCGGGCGCGTGCAGGCTGCCGCAGTGCTTGTGGTCCAGGCCGGCGCGGGCGCGCACGAACACCTCCCACAGCGGCCAGTCGGGGGATGAACTCATGCCACGGGCTCCTTGGCCGCTTGATCCTTGGCCGCCTGCTCCCGCGCCGCCTGCTTGCGTGCGTGCGCCAGCGCGGCGTCGCGCACCCAGGCGCCGTCTTCCCAGGCCTTGACGCGCGCCGCCAGGCGCTCGCGGTTGCATTCGCCGTGGCCGCCGACCACGCGCCAGAACTCGGCCCAGTCGATGACGCCAAAGTCGTGGTGGCCGCGCGCTTCATTCCATTTCAACGCGGCGTCGGGCAGCGTCACGCCCAGCACCTGCGCCTGCGGCACACACGCGTCGACGAACTTCTGCCGCAAATCATCATTGCTGATGCGCTTGATGCCCCAGCGCGCGCTCTGCGCGCCGTGCACGCTTTCGCCGTCGGGCGGGCCGAACATCATCAGGCTGGGCCACCACCAGCGGTCCACCGCGTCCTGCACCATGGCGCGCTGCGCGTCGCTGCCGTGCTGCATCATGGCCAGCAGGCTGTCGAAGCCCTGGCGCTGGTGGAAGCTCTCCTCGCGGCACACGCGCACCATGGCGCGCGCATAGGGCGCATAGCTGCAGCGCGTCAGCGGCACCTGGTTCATGATGGCCGCGCCGTCCACCAGCCAGCCGATCACGCCCACGTCGGCCCAGCTCAGCGTGGGGTAGTTGAAGATGCTGCTGTACTTGGCGCGGCCGCTGTGCAGCGCGTCGATCATCTGTTCGCGGCTGCTGCCCAGGGTCTCGGCCGCGGCGTACAGGTACAGGGCATGGCCGGCTTCGTCCTGCACCTTGGCCAGCAGGATGCACTTGCGCTTGAGCGTGGGCGCGCGCGTGACCCAGTTGCCCTCGGGCAGCATGCCCACCCATTCGCTGTGCGCGTGCTGGCTGATCTGGCGCAGCAGCGTCTTGCGGTAATGCTCGGGCATCCAGTCCTTGGCCTCGATGAAGCCGCCTTCGTCGATGCGCGCTTCGAAGCGCGTCTCGAGCGCGGCCTCTTCGGCACTGCGCACGGCCTGTCGCGCCTCTTGCGGGCCGGTGTCCATGGCCTGGGTGTACATGCTGCCCCCTTACTTCGGACGTTTGTCGACCACGCGCCGGGCCTTGCCCACCAGCGTGCGCTCGATGCTGTCGGGCAGGCCCACGTCGACCATGGTGGCCACGCCGATCAGGCTCTTGATGCGATGCTGCAGCTCGAGCGCGATGGCGGCGCGGTTGACGTGCAGGTGCGCGGGCGCGACCTCGCAGCGCACCGTCAACTCGTCGAGCAGGTTCTCGCGCGTGACGACGAGCTGGTACTGGCCCGCCAGTTGCCCCTGCTGCAGCACCAGCTCTTCGATCTGCGTGGGGAACAGGTTGATGCCGCGGATGATGAGCATGTCGTCGCTGCGGCCCACGATCTTGCCCATGCGCCGCATGCTGCGCGCCGTGGGCGGCAGCAGCCGCGTCAGGTCGCGCGTGCGGTAGCGGATGACCGGCAGCGCCTCCTTGCTGAGCGTGGTGAAGACCAGCTCGCCTTCGCTGCCTTCGGGCAAGACTTCACCCGTCTCGGGGTCGATGATCTCGGGGTAGAAATGGTCTTCCCAGATCACCGGGCCGTCCTTGCTCTCGATGCACTCGCAGGCCACGCCCGGGCCCATGACCTCGCTCAGCCCGTAGATGTCGACCGCGTCGATGGCGGCGCTGGTCTCGATGTCGCGGCGCATGGCGTCGGTCCAGGGCTCGGCGCCGAAGATGCCGATGCTCACCGACATCTCGCGCGGGTCCTTGCCCTGGCGCCGGAATTCCTCGACGATGACCTGCATGTAGCTGGGCGTGACCATGATGATGTCGGGGCGGAAGTCCTCGATCAGCTGCACCTGCTTCTCGGTCTGGCCGCCGCTCATGGGCACCACCGTGCAGCCCAGGCGTTCGGCGCCGTAGTGCGCGCCCAGGCCGCCGGTGAACAGGCCATAGCCATAGGCCACGTGCACGATGTCGCCGGCGCGGCCGCCGCAGGCGCGGATGCTGCGCGCCATCAGGTCGGCCCAGCGGTCGATGTCACCGCGCGTGTAGCCCACCACCGTGGGCTTGCCGGTGGTGCCCGACGACGCATGCACCCGCAGCACCTGCTGGCGCGGCACGGCAAACAGGCCGAAGGGGTAGTGGGCGCGCAGGTCGGCCTTGGCGGTGAAGGGGAACCTGGCCAGGTCGGCCAGCGTGCGGCAGTCGGACGGGTGCACGTCGCGCGCGTCGAAGGCCTTGCGGTAGTGCGCCACGTTGTCGTAGGCGTGCTGCAGCGTCCACTGCAGGCGCTGCAGCTGCAGGGCCTGCAATTCGTCGCGGCTGGCGGTCTCGATCGCTTCCAGCTCGCCAGGGGCGGGGTGGCGCGCGGTCATCAGCGTGGCTCCTGCTGGCGGCCCATGGGCAGGCCTTCGACCAGCGGCCGGCCCCTGACCGTGTAAGAGCGGCCGCGGAAGGCCGCGATGCGCTCGCCGCGCTGGTTGCGCACTTCCACGTCGTAGACGCCGGTGCGGCCGGCGCGCGACAACTCGCTGGCCTGCGCGGTGAGCAGGTCGCCGCCGCGCGCGCTGGCGATCAGGTTCATGTCGAAGCCCGAGGCCACGGTGAACTCGTTGTAGGCGTTGCAGGCGTAGGCAAAGGCGCTGTCGGCCAGCGTGGCCACCAGGCCGCCGTGGCAGATGTCGTGGCCGTTGAGCATGTCCTCGCGCACGGTCATGCTGACGGTGGCGCTGCCCGGGCCTATGGCCAGCACGCGGATGCCCAGGGCGCGCGAGGCGCGGTCGTCTGTCCACATCGCGTCGCGCGTGGCCTCGGCCAGGTCTTGCGGCGACATGCTCAGCGGTCCTTGAACTGCGGGGCGCGCTTGGCAAAGAAGGCGGCCACGCCTTCCTTGAAGTCGTGCGCATGACCCAGATCGCGCTGCGCTGCGGCCTCCAGCGCCAGCGCGTCGCCCAGGTCCAGGGCCATGGATGCATCGAGCACGCGCCGCGTCTCGGCCAGTGCGCGGCTGGGCAAGGCGCACAGGCGTTGGGCCAGCGCGGCTACGCTTTCGTGCAGCGCAGCGTCGTCCACGCATTGCCAGATCAGGCCCATGCGCTCGGCCTGCTCGGCCGGCAGCTTGTCGGCGGTCATGGCCAAGCCCAGCGCGCGCGCCCGGCCCACCAGCCGCGGCAGCAGCCAGGTGCCGCCGCAGTCGGGCACCAGGCCGATCTTGCTGAAGGCCTGGATGAAGCTGGCGCTGCGCGCCGCCAGCACGATGTCACAGCACAGCGCCAGGTTGGCGCCGGCCCCGGCGGCCACGCCGTTGACCGCGGCGACAACCGGCACCGGCATGCTGCGCACGCGCAGGGCCAGTGGGCGGTAGCAGCGTTCGATGACCGCGCCCACGTCGACGTCGCCCACCATGTCCGGGTCGGCCAGGTCCTGCCCGGCGCAGAAGGCGCGGCCGGCGCCGGTGATGACCACGCAGCGCACGCTGGCGTCGGCTGCGGCGGCTTCCAGCGCGGCCAGCAGTTCGCGGTGCATGGCACCGGTGAAGCTGTTCAGCGCCGCCGGGCGGTTGAGCGTGAGGGTGCGCCGCGCGCCATCGCTGGCGACGAGTACGGTGGCTTCGGACAAGTGCGCCTCCTCGGCGCGACCCGCGCCCTGCATGGTCTTGGTCGAAGCCATGATAGGCAGGCAGGGCCCTCGGGGGCAGCCGGGGAAACGCCCGGCAGCGGCGGACGGCAAACCCAAAGAGGCACACCCCCCGCAGCCTTTGGGGCAGCTACGAGGGGTGGGCAAGGTATGCACTTCAGGCGTCGGGTACGGGTTCCGGTGGTCCGCCCAATCGTGCGGCCGGTTTTCGCCTGTCGTTGGAAGGACTTTGCCAGCCGCACCGCCGGGCATCGCGCCGAATTGCGGGGCCAATGCCCGCTAATTCCGGTGTCGGGCCTGCGGCATGATCGGCGCATGCGCATCCTGCTCGCCCCGATGGAAGGACTGCTGGACCACAGCCTGCGTGACGTGCTCACCCGCGTCGGCGGCATCGACCGCTGCGTGTCGGAGTTCATCCGCGTCACCGACCAGCTGCTGCCCGAGCGCGTGTTCACGCGCATCGTGCCCGAGCTGCTGAACGGCGGGCGCACCGCCGCCGGCACCCCTGTGCGCGGCCAGTTGCTGGGCGGCGACCCGGCCTGCCTGGCCGACAACGCGGCGCGGCTGGCATCACTGGGGCCGTGCGGGGTGGACCTGAACTTCGGCTGCCCTGCGCCCATCGTCAACCGCCACCGCGGCGGCGCCGTGCTGCTGGACGAGCCCGAGCTGCTGCAGCGCATCGTCAGCGCCGTGCGGCGTGCGGTGCCTGCAGACCAGCCGGTGTCGGCCAAGATGCGCATCGGCAACCGCGACACCTCGCGCATGCTGGACTGCGCGCGCGCCATCGCCGACGGCGGCGCAGACGAATTGGTGGTGCACGCGCGCACCAAGCTCCACGGCTACCGGCCGCCGGCCTACTGGGAGCACATCGCCGAGATACGCACCGTGGTGACCATCCCGGTGGTGGCCAACGGCGAGATCTGGAACCTGGACGATGCGCACCGCTGCCGCGCGCTCAGCGGCTGCGACGCGCTGATGCTGGGCCGCGGCATCGTCTGCGACCCCGGGCTGGCGCTGGCGCTGCGCGGCGTGGCGCAGCCGGGCTGGGATCAGCTGCTGCCGCTGCTGGCGCATTTCTGGCAGCGCATCGCCGGCCACGTGGCGCCGCGCCACCGCGCCGGGCGCCTGAAGCAGTGGCTCAACCTGCTGCGCCGCCGTCACCCCGAGGCGCAGGCCGCCTTCGATGCGGTGCGCACCGTGAGCGACCCGCGCGCCGTGGGCGCGCTGCTGTTCGGCGCCGCCTGATCAGGGCGAGCGCCAGCGCACCCCCGCCTGCGTGAAGATCTCGCGCACGCGGCCCGCGGCCACCAGCTCGTTCAGGCCGGCCTGCAGCGCATGGGCAAGGTCGGTGGCGTCATTCTTGACGGCCATGCCCACCACCCAGCCGTTGCGGGCCTGCGGCAGCGGCAGCGGCTCGATGGCGAAGCGCTCGTCGCGGCCCAGCACCGATTCCAGCTCGGACGCCTGACCGGCCGCGGCCACCACCTCGCCGCGCGCCAGCGCCGCAGCGGCCTCGGTGCCGTCCCGCCAGTTGGTCCTGAGCTGCTCGCGGTAGCGGCCGCCGTCGGCGCCCAGCATCAGCCAGCCGGCCAGGGTCTGCCCGGGTACGGCCACGGCACCCTTGCCCAGCGCATCGAGCGAAGGCAGATCGGGCAGCTTAGCAAGGTCACGCGCCAGCATCACCTGGTCGCGGTAGTAGGGGCCGAAGATCTGGACGCGCGGGTTGCCGGCCATCAGCGGGCGGTCCACCGGCACGTGCAACAGCACGTCGGCCGGGCCGTAGCCCAGGTAGTGGCCGCGCCAGACCATGTTGCGCAGGTCGTCGTTCATGTTCTCGCCGGCCGGGAAGGGCAGCGGCGAGAGCCCGACACCCAGCTTGCCGGCCAGCGCCCGCGCCAGTTCGACGTCGATGCCGCGGCCGTCCACGTGGAAGGGCGGCATGGCGGTGTACAGCGCCACGCTCAGGCTCCCCCGCTTCCTGACCTTCTCCAGCGCCGTGGGCTCGTCCTGCGCGCGCGCGCTGCCCACGCCCACGCAGCCCAGCGCGGCGGCGGCCAGCAGGCGCCGGCGGCGCTCGTTCATAGGTGCCTGCGGCAGGCCGCTCACAGCGGCTTCTCGCGCCGGGTCTCGAGGTAGGCCTTGATGGCCCAGACGGCTTCCTGGTTGAGCACGGCCTCGAAGGGCGGCATGTAGACCGCGCCGTTGCGGGTGCGGCCGCGGCGCACGGTGGTGGCGAAGTACTCGTCGATCTCCTTCACGCAGGCCGCCTTCTTCTTGTCGTCCTTGAGTGTGACGCACTCGTTGTCCATGCGGCGCAGGTCGGGGGCGATGCCACCGGACACGGCCTCCAGGCCATGGCAGCGCGCGCAATTCTGGTTGTAGGCCGAGGTGCCCACCTTCACCGCCGGGGCATCGGCGCGGTAGGGGTTCTCGGCCAGCCACTCGGTACCCAGCGGCCTCAGATCCCGGGTGTCCACGGCCTGGGGCGTGACGTCGCCGTGGGCCAGCGCGGCGCCGGCCAGCAGGCTGGCCAGCAGGCCCGCAAGGACATGGCGGGCAAGGCGGGCGGCGTGGGTCTTCATGGTCTGTCTCCTGGAATGGTGGTTGAAGTGCGGGCGCCGACCGGTCAGCCGTGCGATACCCCCCATTCCGCAAGCCGCGTGCCAGGACCCTGGGCCGCCCATCAGGGGTCGGCACGGCCCTCGGGCTAGGCAACATCGCTTAGCATTCCCGCCATTCCGGCCCGGGCATGTTGGAATTTGGAGCAGTTGACTCGCACATCGGGTAACCAAGAAGTAGCAAGTCGGGGAGCGAACCGCTAAGGTATCGCCGCAGTCTGCCAAAGAGCGGGCGGCCCCCACAAGTGATCCAGGAGACCCAGCATGCGATTGCCTGCCTTCGCCAGGCCGCCCCAGACGGGCGGCGAGCGCCCGGTCGCCGGTGTGCCGGCAGCCGCATCGCAGGGCGATCCGGCGCACCTCGACGCCATCGTGCAGTCGCACGAACGCAGCGCCGCCTTGGGGGTGTCGCGCATCGACCGGCCCGATCACTCGCCCCTGGGCCGCGCCGACCTGGCCGTCAGCCTGGACCGCAACCGCCGCCTGCACGAGCATGCGGCACCGGTGATGGAAATGCTGCGCGAGCAGATTGCGCGCAGCGAAAGCATGGTGCTGCTCACCGACACCGTGGGCACCATCATCCATGCCGTCGGCGATGACGACTTCCTGGACCGCGCCAACAAGGTGGCGCTGCGCCCCGGCGCCAACTGGTCGGAAGGCGCCAAGGGCACCAACGCCATCGGCACGGCCCTGGTCGACGAGACGCCGACGCTGGTGCACGCCGACGAGCACTACCTGCACGCCAACCACTTTCTCACCTGCTCGGCCGCGCCCATCCTCGATCCGCGCGGCAACATGCTGGGTGTGCTCGACGTCTCGGGCGACTTCCGCAGCTACCACAAGCACACGCTGGCACTGGTGCGCATGTCGGCGCGCATGATCGAGAACCGCTGGCTCACCGTGGACTTCAGCCACGCGCTGCGCCTGCACTTCCACACCCGCGCCGAGTTCATCGGCACGCTGATGGAAGGCATCGTGGCCGTGGGCGAGGACGGCCGCATCATCGGCGCCAACCGCGGCGCACTCGAGCAACTGGGCCTGAGCGGCGCTGCGCTGCGCATGCAGACGCTGGCCTCGCTGTTCGGCACCACCCTGGCCAACCTGCTGGACCATTGCAGCGCGCGCCTGGCCACACCCATGGCGCTGACCCTGCCCAACGGGCGCCAGTTCGCCGGCTTTGCGCGCTGCAACTGGCCCATGTGGTCGGCGCCCGGCGAGGCCACGGTCGAGCGCGCGCCGCCGGCCGGCCCCGCCACCGCTGGCACCCCGCCGCCCACCGCCGCCGAG
>JALHPY010000132.1 GCA_022842305.1 Rubrivivax sp. | reverse complement strand
CCCTTGAGCGGCTCCCCGACCGGGGCGCCGTTGCGTGAGTCCCATAGCTGCAGGGTGCCGTCGCCACTGCCGGAGACAAGGCGCAGCCCGTCGGGGCTGAAGGCCACCCCCGTCACCCGATGCTTGTGACCCTTGACCGCGTCGCCAATGGGCGCACCCGAACGTGCGTCCCAAAGCCTCACCGTGTTGTCCGAGCCGCCAGTGGCGATCCGCGATCCATCGGGGCTGAAGGCCACGCTGCGCACGGCTTCCGAGTGGCCCTCCAGCGGCTGGCCGATCGGCGATCCGGAGCGTGCATCCCACAGCCGCACCATGAGATCGGCGCTGCCGGAAACGACGCGCGAACCATCGGGGCTGAAGGCCACGCTGTTCACTTGGTCGGTATGGCCCTTCAGGGCCTCGCCGACGGGCGAACCGTCACGGGCATCCCACAGCCGCACCAGATAGTCGCCGCCGCCGGAAACGATGCGCGAGCCATCGGGGCTGAACGCCACGCTCTCGACGCCCATTCGATGGCCCTTGAATGGCTCGCCGACCGCGGACGCTGAGCGGGCATCCCAGAGCCGCAGGGTGTCGTCCACGCCACCGGAGACGATGCGCGATCCATCGGGGCTGAAGGCTACGCTCTGGACCGTGAGAGAGTGGCCGCCAAGCAACTTGCCCGCCGGTGCGTCTGCGAGCCCCTCCCACAGCCGCAAGGTGCGATCGGCTCCGATGGAGGCCACTCGCGCGCCGTCCTGGCTCCAGGCAATGCGTCTCACGTAGCCTGAGTGGCCCTTCAGGGGTGCGCCCACCTGCAAACCCGAGCGCGCTTCCAATACGCGCAGGGCGTCATCGGTGCCAACTAATGTCACCCGCGAGCCGTCGGGGCTGAACGCCACGGCGCGAATCCACCCGCCGTGGCCGCGGATTGGTTCGCCCACCGGCAGACCCGAGCCAGCATCCCAGACACGCAACTCATGGAAGTCGCTGGAGAGGATGCGCGAGCCGTCGAGACTGAAGGCCACGCTCACAACGGTGTCAGCGTGGCCCTTGATCGGCTCAGCGATCGGCTGGCCGGAGCGCGCATTCCACAGCCTTACCGCCCTATCGCCACCGCCGGAAACCAGGCGCGAGCCATCGGGGCTGAAGGCCACACTCACGACCGCGCCTCCATGGCCCACGATCGGCTCACCGACGGGTGTGCCGGAACCCGCCTGCCAAAGCCGCAGCGTCTTGTCGGCGCCACCCGAGACGATGCGCGAGCCGTCGGGGCTGAAGCCCACACTCAGGACTGATCGTGAATGTCCCTTCAGTGGCTCACCGACGGGTGAGCCCGTGCGCGCGTCCCACAAGCGCAGCGTGCTGTCGGCGCTGCCGGAAACGATGCGCGAGCCGTCCGGGCTGAAGGCTAGCGCGCGGACTGGGCCCGAGTGGCCCCTGAGGGGCGCGCCGATCTCAGCGCCCGAACTTGCCTCCCACAGCTGCAGCGTTCCGTCCGCGCCGGCGGTGACGATGCGTGAGCCGTCCGGGCTGAAAGCCACCGCGCCCGCATCAGCGGGCAGTTCGCGCAGCCAACGTTGTGGGCCCATGGCAATATGCTGGCGCTGCAGCGCACCATAGGAGGCCGCGCTAACGTAGGGCGCAGCAGTGCGCGCTAGCGCGTGACCCGCCAACACTGTGAGCAGCCCGCGCACTTGCCCGCCCTCGCGCCCGAGAGCGACCATCTCCGCGCCGTCGCTTAGCAATCGCAACGCGGTGGCTTCGGTGGCCACCGTGTTCGCACGCTGGGTCTCCGCCTTGGCCAGCGCTTCGGCATGCCGGGCCCGGGCCGCAGCGGCTTTGGCCTGGGCCTCGGCGGCCAGGGCCTCGCTGGCGCGTTGCTCGGCCGTCGCCGCGGCCATGCTCGCGGCCTGCTCGGCCGACGTCGCCCGGTTCAGGGTCTGTGCCAGTTCGACCAACTTGCCCTTCAACACCGCTTCGGCAGACTGCAGTCGATCTTGCTCATGTCGCAGCTCTTCACGCGTATGGCTGGCGTCGACCCACAACCGGGCAAACACGGCCAGCGCAACCGACAGCGCCGACACCACCATCGCGACGATCGACGATTGTCGGCGCACCCGCTGGCGCCGCTCGGCCTCTTGCGCCTGCCGCTGGGCTTCGAGCCGATCCGCCGCGTACCGCGCCGCCGCAACCTGCGCCAGCCGATCGTGCACCAGCTCGACCAGGGCCCCATGCTCGCTGTTCTCTCGCCGCAACAGCCGCTGGCGCTCGAGTTCGTCGATCTCGCTCAACGTCACCCCGGCCTGCCCGACCGAGCGCAGCGGGAACGGTCTTCGGGTGCCGTCGGCCGTGATCAGCTCGTGCTGCACGAAGGCGCGCAGCACCTTATGGCGGGAACTGGGCAGCGCGGCAAAGGCGTCGTCGTAAAACGACTCCAGCAACTTGCCGCCCCTCTGATCGAGCTGCCCCGTGTCCAGTTGTGCCGGGGAGGGATTGGCTTCCAGCCGGTCGCGGTTGAGGCCCGCGCACACTAGGCTCAGCAGCGCCGGCTCGATGGCGGCAGCCAGCGCCGCCGCGGGGGTGCTACCCGGGCCCTGGCTGGCCAGGTCACCGGCGGGCTGTTGCTGGCGGCCGAGGAAGCCCACGATGCGCTCGGCGCCTTCTGCACTCACCAAGCTGCCCCCGGTCGTGGCCACCGCTTTCAGAGCCTGGGCGTGGCTCATCGGCAGCAGGCGGCAGCGGTTGGGGCCCAGGCGCGGTATGCGGTCGGCCCACACTTCCAGATCGGCCAAATAGTCCTCGCGCAGGCTCAGCACAAAGCGTGCTCCCAGGCGGTCGGCGTTGATGCGGTCGAGCCAGTCGTCATGCTGATCGAGCCACTTCGCCACGCCGGGTGGAATGCGACCTTCGATCAAGTCGCCCAAGGACGCGAAGCTGGCATCCGTAGTGCCCGCCTCACGCCCGAGCGTGAACACCTCTTCAAACTGGTCGAGGATGAACACCGCAGTCCAGCGGCGGCCGGCGGTGTCGCGCAGCTGGCTGGCACTGTCGTGCAGACGCAGCCACAAGGCATCCGCTGCCTCGGGGGCGGTTCGGTCGATGGGCTGCGCGGCGTCGGCGGACCATGCCAAGCCGGCCTCCGCGACCGCCGAGTCCAGCGCCGTCAGCAACTGGCCCGCCGCAGGCTCGTCGCCCGGGTGCTTCAAACGGCAGAGCACCGGCAACAGCTGGCGGGCCGTCAAGGCCGGCGCCAAGCCGGCCTGGACGAGCGAGGTCTTGCCCAGGCCCGACTTGCCGAAGAACACCGTGGCGGGTGCCGCCAGAACGCAGCGCAACAAGCGTTCGATGTCTTCATCGCGGCCGTTGAAGAAGGCGCTGGCTTCCGCGGTGTAGGCCGAGAGCCAGGGCCAAGGCTGTTCGGCATCGATGCGCAGCACGGCGTCAGCCATCGCCGTCGCCCTGCGTGTGCTGCCGCGCGAGTTCGGCCATCTGCTCACGGCTGTCCTCGGTGAGCTGTCCGGCCGGCGCATGGGCCAGATGCAGGTCGGCGAAGGGTCGGGTTACGCCGCTGAAGATGCGCTGGTAGGACGAGGCGCGCGGCGGCGCGTCGTCCAGGCCGACAGGCACGATGAAGCGGTCGGCCATGCGCAGGCTGCGCGCCAGCGCCCGGCGCCATTCCTCCCAGAACACGCCTTCGCGACGCTGGTCTGCCTGGCGCGAGAGCAGGGGCACGAAGTAGTCGCACTGCGCGATCGCTTCGTCGATGCGGGCCGACCAGTCGTCGCCCACGATCAGGCGCTTCTTGTCGAGCCAGACCTCGCCGAAGCCGAGTTGCTGGAGCGACTCCGCCAGGCGCCGCGCCGCGCCGTCGTCTTCACTGGCGTAGCTGATGAAGACGCTGGGCGCGCCACTGGCACGCCGCGAAAGGTCCGGCGGTCGCGGCGCCAGGGTCGCGCCGGACGTGCCATCGGTTGCTGCCTGCCAGCTTGCGATCTGCGTGACGAACTCTTCGACGCCCCACGGGAACATCGTCGACTGGCTGCTGAACCGCGCGAGAAACTGGCTGAAGCGGGCGTCCGGTGCCGCCGCGCAGAAGTACTCCATCGTGCGTTCGGTGGCGGCCAGGCGCTCGTCGTTCACCAGACGCATCAGCCCGCGACCCATCCAGTCGGGCAGGCTGCAGCCAAGGAACAGCAGGTCGCTGCCGCGCAGCGCGCTCATCAGGCCCTTGTAGCGGCGCTCGCCATCTTCGCGGAAGCGGAAAAGATACTCGAGCGCGTCTTCCTCGTGGATCGCAAACTCCGTCGCCGCCTCGAGGCGGCCGAGCAAGTGGAACAGTCGCACGAGGCCCGGCTGCTGCGGGGGGATGTCCTGATCGGCCTGGCTGGTGTCGGCGCGCGGCGTGTAGCTGCGTTGCGCGACCCGCGCGCCCGGCTGTGCCGCGGCCAGCGTGCGGGCAACCCACTCGTCGGGCGTGAGCAGGATCATCAGGTCGAAGCAACGCAGCTGGCCCAGCGCCACAAGCGCTCCCACCGGGCGCGCACCCTCTCCCACCGCGCGCATGGCCGCCGCCACGCTGCGCCGCACGCGCGAGGCTGACTGGCCGGTGTGGCCCATCACCGCCTGGGTGGCGCGGTGCAGGTCCCATGCCGAGGGGGACGGGTCCAACAGCTCGAGGTCGACACCGAACTGCTGAAGTAGCTGCTCCGCCACCAGGCGATAGAAGGGCGCAAGGCGCTCCTGGCCGTTGGCGCCGGTGGTGGCAACCGTCAGCGCATCCGGGCCGATGACGGGCACCACCTGCCTCAGCCGAATCGCCTCTTGAAGGCTGTCTTCGGCATTGCGCAAGGTGGTCGCCGACTGGGGCTGGACTGTTGCCATGGGGGGTCATCGCACCATAGGGTTGGACCAGGATGTCAGGCGGATCGTGGACACTGCCGCGGCCCCCGTGCACGATGGACGATAGCGCACATGTCGCGGTCGATCACCTAGCAAGACCCAAGAGGCTAGGCGTCCGTGAGCCGCATCGGCATCGCCGAGTAAGCATCAGGACGCCGGCGCATTCGCCCAGCATGGTAGTTCTAAACGACCTCGACAAGGCGGGGGACAGCCCCGCGACCGGCCGGCGGCGGCTCGAAGTGCTTGCACCTTACCGGCCGCTTTGGGGCTGCGAGATCAAGGCAGCGGAGGTCTCTTCGGGGTCGGTCGCGGCGTCGAACGACCGCTGACCGGCGGCACTGCCGAATGACTGTTGATGGCCGGGACTGCCTGTTCGCGGTCAAGCCCGGCAGCAGTGCGTCGGCGCCACGCTCTCGACCGATGGGACGGCCCTCGCAGCGGCACCCCCTAGCTTGAATGTCGGCTGTCTGGGCACTCGGCGCATGGAACGCCCTGGCCAGTTTCCAAGGGACGCGAGCTGCACCGCCAGAGGCCCCTCAACTGCAGAAGTGCGCCGGGCAATGCGGCCGCTCAGATCATGGCCAATGGCGTCTTTCGCCGCGGCCGCGGAAAGCGCGCCTCGATGGCCTGCCGCTCGTAGGCGTCCAGTTGGACGGCGGTGGCCGCCAAGTTCTCCTGCAGGTGCTGCAGCGTGCCCGCCTTGGGGATGGCCAGCACCCCGGGTTGGCTGCTGATCCAGGCCAGCGCCACCTGGGCAGCGGTCAGACCGCGTGGCCGGGCGACGGCGACCAGCGTTGCATCGGCAGTCAACGCACCCTGGTCGATGGGGCTGTAGGCCATCAATGGCATCTGCCGCTCGCGCATCCAGGGCAGAAGGCTGAACTCGGGGCCGCGCTCGCTCAGCGAGTAATACACTTGGTTGGTGGCGCAGCCTGGAGCACCGGCCTCACCCTGATGCAGTCCGTCCTCCAGTGCCTGAAGGTCGTCCACGTCGAAGTTGCTGACGCCCCAGTGGCGGATCTTGCCGGCGGCCACCAGCGCCTGCAAGGCGGCCGCGGTGTCCTGCAGCGGATGGCTGCCGCGCCAGTGCAGCAGGTACAGGTCGATGTGGTCCAGCCCCAGACGCTTCAGGCTGCGCTCGCAGGCGGCGGCGGTGCCTTGCCGGCTGGCGTTATGCGGGTAGACCTTGCTAACCACGTACAGTGCCTCGCGGTCCACATCGCCAGCGCGGATGGCATCGGCCACGGCCTGCCCAACCACCTGCTCGGCACCACCCTCACCGTACATCTCGGCGGTGTCGATGAGTCTGTATCCCATGGCGATAGCGGCATGCAGTGTGCGGATTTCCCCACGCCGGGTAACCGCGTCTTCTCCCAGACGCCAAGTGCCCAAGCCCAGCACGGGCAGCGGGGTGCCGTCAGGCAAAGTGGTCTGTCGCAAGCGGGCTCCTGGGCTACACGAATGCAATTGCGCGGCCATTCTGCTCGACCTGGTCTTCGACGGCAGGCAGGGTGTCGATGCGCCAGGGGCAGGCCTGGCAGACCCGAAGCACCGGGATGCTGGTGCAGTCGTGGACTGATTGAAGCGGGCTCATGGCACAGCCCTGGAGGCGTCGGTGGTTCCTGGACGAGCCTCAGCATTGATCCTGCTCAGCGCAGTCCATCGCGGACCCGATAGCGTCAAGGCATGCGAAGTCCGGAGTGCTGGACATGCTGTCTTTCACGCGCGAGCAGTTCCTCGGCGTCTTCGCCGACTACAACATGGCCATCTGGCCGGTTCAGGTCGCGGCCTACGTGGTTGGCCTGGCTGTGGTGGCGGCGCTGCTGCGCCCATCTCCACTGGGGCACAGGCTGGTGGCTGGCGCGCTGGCCACGATGTGGGCCTGGACCGGCGTGGCCTACCACGGGCTCTTCTTCGCCCCGATCAATCCGGCGGCGATGTTCTTCGGCGCGCTGTTCGTGCTGCAAGGGGGCCTGTTCATCCTTGCCGGCCTGGTCACGCGGCGACTGGTCTTCGAGCACTCCGCAGGGTTCGCCCAGGCTCTGGGCTGGGTGCTGATGGCCTATGCGGCGGTGATCTATCCGCTTCTCGGCCTGTTGACCGGTCATGTGTACCCAGCGCAGCCGACCTTCGGCATCACGCCCTGCCCGGTGACGCTTTTCTCCTTCGGCGTGCTGCTGCTCACCTCGCCCCCGGTACCCCGCTGGCTTTTGATCATTCCACTGGCCTGGTCACTCGTGGGGGGCAGTGCCGCGTTCATGCTTGGAGTACCGCAGGACTGGCCCTTGCTCTTCAGCGGCCTGACCCTGGTGCTGCTGATCCTGCGGGAACGGCGGCCCGTCGCCGCGCATGGAGCGGCGTAGCGGTGACGAGCGCAACGCCGTCGGCCGGATGGTGGGGGTCCGCCGCCGGTCGGGCCCACAAGCCGGGCACGGATGCCACCGCCAAGGTGGCGGCTCACCCGGCCTGCGGATGCCCCGGCGCGTGCCCGGGCCGCGGTGGGTCGGCCGGAATCAGGATCCACATCAGCAGGTAGACCAGCACACCCGTTCCGGCACACAGCGCCAGCAGCGCGAACAGCAGCCTCCAAACCCAACTCTCGACACCCGTGATGCGCGCGATGCCGCCGCACACGCCGCCCAGCCAACGGTCGTCGCGACTGCGGCGCAGCGCGTTGATGGCCACCAGGGCCGGCGCGCTGAGTTCCGGCGCGCCACCGAGCACGCGCGCCTTGGCGCGCACGAATTCCTCGCCCGAGAGCATGCCGCGCTCGTGCAGCCCAGCCAGTCGGCTCAGTTCTTCGCTCAGACTCATGCTGCTTCTCCCAACAATCCGATCATCATCACGCTGAGATTGGCGCGGCGCACGCGCTGTTCAAGGGGTGTGCGACGAACTGCCAATGCGCGCGACGGACCGGTATCCGGCAACGCGGGAGCCGGCAGGCTCGAGGCCGATCCTCGCGCGCCGAAATTGAGCCGGCTCAATCCGGTCATGTCAGCGGATGACATGCTTCCCAAGGCTCCTTCCGCGGGTTCGTCGTTGGTCTGCGGCTGCTTCGATCGATATCGCCATGGTTCCCATCCCGCCCCACGTCGCTGACTTCCTGTCGGCCAGCCGGATGGCAGTTGCGGGTGTGTCGCGTTCCAGCAGTCAACCCGCCAATGCCATCCTTCGCCGGCTGCGCGATGGCGGCCATGAAGTGGTCGCCATCAACCCGCACGCCGACCAGCTCGAGGGCGCGATGTGCTATCCGGATCTGGCCGCGGTTCCGGGCGTCGTCGATGCCTTGATGGTGGTCGTGTCGCCCGCGGCGGCCGAGGGCCTGGTGCGCCAGGCCGCGGCGCGCGGCATCACCCGCATCTGGTTTCACCGCTCCTTCGGCGATGGCAGCGTATCGGAGTCGGCCCTGAAAGCCTGTGCCGAACTCGGCATACGCCCCATCGTCGGCGGCTGCCCGCTCATGTATTGCCCGCCTGTGGACGTGGCGCATCGCTGCATGCGCTGGCTGCTGCAGCGCCGCGGGCGCGTTCCCTCCTAGCATTCTGCTTTTCTGGCCCCCGCAACGCTCGGCAATGCGGGGCGATCGGAGCATGTTCGCGAGTTGCCCGAAATGCAGCCACCTTCTGCTGCCTGACGGTCGTTCGGTCCGCCCAGACCGCCAGCGTCAGCCTCCTGGCGTCGCTGTGAACTGGTAGTCCCGGCCTTCTGCCGTCGCTGGCGACAAGCAGCTTCCTGGCATAGCGTCTCATCGACGGCGTGATGCTCGGCCTGAGACCGTCCGAGGTCACACACCATCGACGCCAGCGGTCACCCGCATGCTGTGACCGAGCCCTGATCCGGTATCCCGTCGAAGTGCGCGCACGACCAACAGGTCCAAGGAGCGTTGATCCACCTCAACGCCTCTGGACCAGCGGGCATTCACTGAGCGCTTCGCAGGGAGTCTACTGGTCGCGTCTGCTACGACGCGGTGCGTGTAGCGTGTACACAAGCCCACTCGGTAACGCAGATGTGATGCGATACACAGGAGGTGGCGATGAGAACTGCATCTACCCTGACATCGTTTGCCGCTGCAGCGACGCTCGCCTTGCTTGCCCAGCCGGCATGGGCCGCCGGCATCTACAGGTTCGCCGGCGCGGTGACGACCATTTCCAACCCCGCGATGATCGGGGGTGGCCTCGTGCTGGGCGACACGGTACGCATGACCATGACACTGGGCCCGCCGGTGTCTGACTCCGACCAAGCCTCGAGTGTCGGTTCGTACTTCGGCGCCATCGAGTCCTGGACCATGGAAATCGGCTCCTTCGTGACAACCGGAGTCGGCGGGGACGTCCTGGTCTGTGACTCACCCGACTCAACCTCACTCAATTGCGGGTCTGCCTCCGCGTATCCCTGGTGGAATGGTGCCGCGGTCGGCATGGACGGGGTGCGCTTCGTGCTCAGGCAACTGAGTTCACCTCCCATTGTGTTGAACGGCTTCACGCAGGCATGCGGGCTGATAGACGACACCTGCGGCAATGCCAATGTCTACAACGACTCGGCGACGGCTTTGACGAACACCGACATCCCTCTCGATCTGGACCCGGTCAAGTTCAGTTCCGGCAATGGGCGGGTGTTGTTCGGCCCCAGAGGCGCCAACGGGTTTGTAGGTTTCTCCATGGCAGTGGTTCCTGAACCCTCCACGTCCGCGCTGGTGGCTCTCAGCTTGGGCGTGCTCGGAATTGCCAACGGCCGTCGTAGGACTTCACCAAGCGCTGCTCGATGCAAGTGCGCGGTCAATTGACCGCTTACCATTTCATGGCCGCTCTGCGGCAGTCAAATCCGTGAGTGCTACGACGGCAACGGGTCGGCCACTGCCGACCCCCGACGTCGGCTGTCCGGTGGCTCAACTTGGGCGTCAGCCTTCCGGCGGTGAGATCGCGCGCCCGACCGGCGCTGGCCGGTAGAGTCGAGATGTGGCGCGGTGGCAGTAGGTCCGGTTTGTCTGTTGCCGCCCCTTTCGTCTGGCGGTGCCCGAGTAACCTCGCCGTAGCTCCGTTTCCACATCCCGCTCATCGAACCGGACATGCAGATTTCCCGCATCCGGCTCTCGGACAAGACCTCACGCCTTCGCCGACGACCCGCCGTGCTTCAGGTTGGCCAGACGCACGAGCCCGAAGTGCCCGTAGAGGTGCTGGGGTGGATAGGTTCCGCCCCGTCGTCGCCTGACCTTGTACTTGTTGCGCAGCCACCGGCGCAACCGCGAAGCGGTGTAGTTGTCGAGTGCTCGATACGCCTGGCTGATGGTCCCTACTTGGAAGTAGTTCGCCCAGCCGCGCAACGCGCGATTCAACTTCGCCACCTTTACCGTGGTCTCTTGCCAACCCGTCTTCAGGTCGGTCAGGTCATGGTCCTTCTCGACCATGCGACGGATGCTCTTCTTGGACGGCCACATGCCCAGTCGGGCTTTGCCGGTCGCCTTCGAATACACCCGCCCGAACGTGTAGCCCAGGAAGTCGAACTGCCCTTCCGGCACCTTGCAGATTCGTGTCTTCTCTTCGTTGACCGTCAGCTTCAGTTTGCCCATGATCTCGCGCATTCGAGACAGGGCTTCTTCGGCCTTGCCCTTCCTGCACAGGATCACGAGATCGTCGGCGTAGGTCACGATCCGGCTGCCAAGGCTGTGTTCCAGCCCGAGCTTCTGCCATCCCAACACGAACCGACGCATGTACAGATTGGCCAGCAGTGGAGAGATGGGTGAGCCCTGCGGGATGCCGCGCCGCTGATCCTTGGCCTCGGTCGTGCGCGTCTTCCTTCCTCGGTCGTCGGTTTCCTCCACGGCGCATTCCAGCCACATCTTGATCAGATGCAGCACACGCGCGTCCACGATGCGCCGCGCGAGCGACAGCATCAGTTCGGCGTGTGGAATGGACCCGAAGTAGTCCGCGAGGTCGGCGTCCACGACTTCCGGGTGGCCGCGGAACAGCGTCTCCTGCACCTCGATCACCGCCTGCTGGGCCTTGCGGCCCGGCCTGTAGGCGTACTGCTCGGGTGGAAGGTCGGCTTCGAAGATCGGTTCCAGCACCAGCATCGCTGCTGTCATGCAGACCCGATCCCGCAGGGTCGAGATGCCCAGCGGCCTGAGTTTGCCGTTGGCTTTCGGTATGAACACTCTTCTGATCGGATCCGGTCGGTAGTCCTCGTTCCTGAGCGCAAGCGCCAGTTCGCCGAGCCACCGCTGCACGCCATACGCTTCGACATCCGCAAAGTTCGACCGTCCACGCCCGGTGCGCCCTTGTTGGAGCGGCACTGGGCCCAGGCATGGGCCAGGATGTCCTCACGGCTGATCTTGTCGTACAGCGCGTAGAAGCGGTAGCCGGCTTCGGCCTTCGCTTTCGCGTGTAACGCCATCTGCAGTTTCTGAACACTTGTCGGAGTTGATAGGTTGCCCAATCTCCAGGTCCCTCGCTACGTGCTGCGTCTGTCTTGAACTGAGGCCCCTTCCCTCCACCGGCATTACCCGGCTTCAGCGGTACTACGGGCCTCTCCGCCACCCCAGGGCGCCCGGCCTGTGCCGTCGCCGGCGTCCGGTTGGTCGTCCCCGACCACGCCAAGGGGCTTCCCGTCTTGCGCGCGCTTTCCTTGTGTACGTGCTGTCGCCACTACCCCGGCACAGCCACTGGCGGCACTGCTTCGCTCATCCGTCCAGTGATGTCAGCCTTCCCCGAAAGGGTCGCCGGGTCGGCCTGTGCAATGTCAATTTCGAGGCTTGCTCAGCGTTCACTCGCGTTACGGCCCGCACACTCGCGCTGCCACCAATTCGTGGCACGCTTTACCCGAAGGCTTCAGACATTTCGTCACCTCCATGCCTGCTCCGGT
>JALHPY010000131.1 GCA_022842305.1 Rubrivivax sp. | reverse complement strand
CCGCCGCTGGCCGAGCTGGCGCCCCTGCCCGAGCCGGTGGCCACGCCGCCGGTGGCGGCTGCCTCGGCCGCCGCCGAGCCGCCCGCCGTGGCCGTGGAGTGGCCGCCGTCCACCCGGCTGAGCTACCGCCTCACGGGCAACTACCGCGGCCCGGTGGAAGGCCAGGCGCGCGTGGAATGGCTGCGCGACGGCCTGCGCTACCAGGTCTTCATGGACGTGGACATCGGGCCCGCGTTCGCGCCGCTGATGACGCGCCGCGTCAGCAGCGAAGGCGAGATCACCGCGCAGGGCTTGCGCCCGCAGCGCTACGACGAGTCCACGCGCGTGGTGCTGCGCCCGCCGCAGCAGCGCAGCATCCTGCTCGACGCCGACCGCGTGCGCTTGAGCAATGGCCGCGAGCTGCCGCGCCCGCCCGGCGTGCAGGACAGCGCCAGCCAGTTCGTGCAGATGACCTGGCTGTTCACGACCCAGCCGCAGCTGCTGCAGGTGGGCCGCAGCATCGAGTTGCCGCTGGCCCTGCCGCGCTCGATCGAGCCCTGGATCTACGACGTGCTGGGTGGCGCGACCCTGGACACGCCGGCCGGGCCGGTGGACACGCTGCACGTCAAGCCGCGGCGCGAGGCCAAGCCCGGCGGTGACCTGACGGCCGAGTTCTGGGTGGCGCCCAGCCTGCAGTACCTGCCGGTGCGCATCCTGATCCGGCAAGACGCCGAGGTCTACATCGACCTGCTGATCGAACGCCTGCCCGAGCAGGCCGCGCCCGGCCGTTGACCGGGCGCTGATGCCACCGGGGCGCGGCTTATAGTGCCGCAGCAACCCCCAACCAGCCCCAGGAGACACCATGTCCGAAGCCCTGATCCTGACCGAGACGCGCGGCGAGGGCGAGCGCCGCACCGGCCTCATCACCCTGAACCGGCCCAAGCAGCTGAACGCGCTGAACGACGCGCTGATGGACCAGCTGGGCGCGGCGCTGCTGGCCTGGGACGCCGACCCCGGCATCGGCTGCATCGTCATCACCGGCAGCGAGAAGGCCTTTGCCGCCGGCGCCGACATCGCCGCCATGGCCGGTTTCGGCTTCATGGACGCGGTCAACGGCAACTACATCACGCGCAACTGGGAGACCGTGCGCCAGGTGCGCAAGCCGGTCATCGCCGCAGTGGCCGGCTTTGCCCTGGGTGGCGGCTGCGAACTGGCGATGATGTGCGACTTCATCATCGCCGCCGACACGGCCAGGTTCGGCCAACCCGAGATCAAGCTGGGCGTGATCCCCGGTGCCGGCGGCACGCAGCGCCTGCCGCGCGCCGTGGGCAAGAGCAAGGCCATGGACATGGTGCTGACCGCGCGCATGATGGACGCGGCCGAGGCCGAACGCGCCGGCCTGGTGTCACGCGTGGTGCCGGCCGACAAGCTGCTGGCCGAGGTCCTGGCCGCGGCCGAGGTGATCAACGCCATGGGCGGCCCCAGCGCGGCGCTGGCCAAGGAATGCGTGAACCGCGCCTTCGAGAGCGGGCTGTCGGACGGCGTGAGCTACGAGCGCCGCATCTTCCACGCGCTGTTTGCCACCGAAGACCAGAAGGAAGGCATGGACGCCTTCGTCAACAAGCGCAAGCCGGTGTTCAAGCACCGCTGAACGCTGCGCTCTTAGACGGTGACCCAGCGCCGCCCGTCGCCGTCGAACACCGCGCGGCGGTGGCCCTGGGCGTGCACCTCCACCCAGTCCAGCGCCGTCACGCGGGCGGCCATCACGCCGAAGTGCTCGCGGCTGCCGCGTTCCGGGTCGGGCCGCTCCACCGGGCTGCCCGGTGGCAACGGTGAGAGGTAGTCCTGTGCGCCGGGCGTCATCTTCAGCCGCGCCCAGCGCGACGAGACTTCCAGCCCCGACGCCTGCACCGTGAGGTGCACGCGCAGGCGCAGCTGCCAGCCCAGCGGCGCCGACCACATCACCAGCGTGCCCAGCGGGTGTGCCGCGATCTGCCGCGCCTTGGGGCTGCGCGGGTCCAGGTACGACAGCAGCGTGCGCGCCGCCGGGTCGATGTCACGGATGACAACACTGCGCGCGTCGGCGACCTCACCGTCGATGGTGGCCAGCACGGCCACGCGCCAGGGGTGGTTGCGGATGTGTGCGGCCGATTCGAGTTCGTGCCAGATGGCGGTTTCGATGGCTTCGAGCTGTTCCAGGCGAGGGCTCATCGTGCACGACCTTTCGTCGACCATGGCGGTCCTACGGACCTTCGCGGCGCAGCGCCGGGAAGAGGATGACGTCGCGGATGCTGGGGCTGTCGGTCAGCAGCATGATCAGGCGGTCGATGCCGATGCCGCAGCCGCCGGCCGGCGGCATGCCGTACTCGAGCGCGCGGATGAAATCGGCGTCGTAGTACATGGCCTCGTCGTCGCCCGCGGCCTTGTTGGCCACCTGCGACTGCAGGCGCGCCGCCTGGTCCTCGGCGTCGTTCAGCTCCGAGAAGCCGTTGGCCAGTTCGCGCCCGGTGACGAAGAGCTCGAAGCGCTCGGTCACGGCCGGGTTGGTGTCGGAGGCGCGCGCCAGCGGGCTGACCTCGACCGGGTAGTCGATGATGAAGGTCGGGTCCCACAGCTTTTCTTCGACCACCGCCTCGAACAGGCCGAACTGCAGCTCGGCCAGGCCCCAGTGCGCCGGCGGCTCCTCGCCCTGGGCGCGCAGGCGTGCGTGCAGCACCTCGGCGTTGCCGGCCTCGGCGGCGCTGAGGCCGGCGTGGGCCACCAGCGCGTCGCGCACCGACAGGCGCGCGAACGGCTGGTCCAGTGCCACCGGGCGGCCGGCGTAGCTGAGCGCGGCCGAGCCGGTGGCGGCGCGCGCCGCGTGGCGCAGCACGGCCTCGGTGAAGTCCATCAGATCATGGTGCGTCCAGTAGGCCGCGTAGAACTCCATCATCGTGAACTCGGGGTTGTGGCGGACGCTGATCCCTTCGTTGCGGAAGTTGCGATTGATCTCAAAAACGCGCTCGAAACCGCCCACCAGCAGGCGCTTCAGGTAGAGCTCGGGCGCGATGCGCAGGAACATCTGCTGGTCGAGCGCGTTGTGGTGGGTGACAAAGGGCTTGGCGTTGGCGCCGCCCGGGATAGGGTGGAGCATCGGCGTCTCGACCTCGAGGAAGGCGTGCTCGACCATGAAGCTGCGGATCGAGCTGACGGCCTTGCTGCGCACCACGAAGCGCGCGCGGGCGTCGTCGTCGGTGATGAGGTCGACGTAGCGCTGGCGGTACTTCTGTTCCTGGTCGGTCATGCCGTGGAACTTGTCGGGCAGCGGGCGCAGGCTCTTGGTGAGCATGCGTACGCGGCTGGCCTTGATCGACAGCTCGCCGGTCTTGGTGCGGAAGAGCGTGCCCTCGCAGCCGATAATGTCGCCCAGGTCCCAGTGCTTGAAGGCGGCCAGGGCTTCCTCGCCCACGGCGTCGCGCGTGATGTAGAGCTGGATGCGGCCGCTGCCATCCTGCAGCGTGGCGAAGCAGGCCTTGCCCATCACGCGCTTGAGCATCATGCGGCCGGCCACGGCCACGGGCACGGCCAGCGGTTCGAGCTCTTCGTTGGGCGTCTGGCCGTGCGCGTGGTGCAGGTCGGCGGCGTGGTGGCGCGGCTTGTAGTCGTTGGGGAAGGCGACGCCCGCGGCGCGCAGCGCCTGGAGCTTCTCGCGCCGTTCGGCCATCAGTTGGTTGTCTTGTTCGGCGGACATCGGCATGGGTGGAGTGGGTCGGCGATTTTAGGTGGCACCGGGCCCGTTGCCCTGCGCCAAAGCGCCGCACCGTAAAATAGGGTTTCCCCGCGCCACCCCGGTGCAAACCCCCGCTCCGCGCCCCTGGCGCGGCACCACCCGAGCCGCCGCGCGATGCCACCCACCGCCTGCGCGCCGCTGCCTCTGCTTGTGGCGCGGCGCATCCGCTGATGCGCAGCCGGCTGCGCAACGACACCGCGCTGTACGGCGCGGCCGTGCTGTTCGAGCGCGCCTTGGGCCTGCTGTTGCTGCCCTTGCTGGCGCGCGCCATGGACCGCGCCGACTACGGCGCCTGGACGCAGACCGCCGTGGCCGCCGGCATGCTGATGCCGGTGGTGCTGTTTGCGCTGCCCACGACCATCGTGCGCTCGTTCGCCGCCGAACTGGGGGCCGCGGTGCGCCTGCGCTTCTTCCGGCGCCTGGGCGCGCTGGTCCTGGCGCTGTTTGCCGCGGTGGCGTTGACGCTTTGGCTGGCGCGCGATGCCGTGGCCGGTCTTGTCTACGGCGATGCCGCCGGCCTGGCGCTGCTGCCGGCCCTGCTGCTGCTGGCCGCCGCCGATGCCGTGGCCGAGTTCGCGCTGGCCTGGCTGCGCGCGCTGGGCCGCATGGGCAGCATCGCGGCCTGGACCGCCGCGCGCTGCGCCTGGCGCTATGCGCTGCTGCTGGCGATCCTGGGCTTGGGCCCGCAGGCGCCGCTGGCGCAGTGGCTGGCCGGCTACGCGGTGGCGCAGCTGCTGCTGGCTGCTGGCGTGCTGGGCCACAGCCTGATCGTGCTGCGGCGCGAACCGCCGCCGCAGATGCCGGCGCCACCGCCGCGCATGACCGAGTTGCTGCGCTTCAGCGCGCCGCTGGTGGCGCTGGCGCTGTTCACCCTGCTGGGTGCCGGGCTCGACCGCTTTCTGCTGGTGCACGTGCTCGGCCTGGGCGAGGTGGCGGTGTACGCCGCGGCGGCCGCGCTGTGCGGCATCCCCGCGGTGTTCTACACGGTCCTGGGCTACACCTTGTTCCCGGTGCTGGCGCGCCACTGGAACGCGGGCGAGTTCGAACAGGCGGCGCAGCTGACGCGGCAGTCGCTGCAGGTCTTCGTCTTCCTGTGCCTGCCCGCGGCCACGCTGCTGGCGCTGGCAGGGCCGGCGCTGCTGCCGCTGCTGACCACGGCCGAGTACCGCGCCGCGCCCGCGGTGTTTGCACTGCTGGGGGTGTCGGTCACGGCCTTCGGCGGCTACCAGATCCTGCTGTACACGCTGCTGCTGGCGGGCCGCAGCCACCAGGTGCTGCTGCTGGCCATGGCCGCGGCGGCGCTGAACCTGGTGCTCAACCTGCTGCTCACGCCGCGTCTGGGTCTGGTGGGCGCGGCCACGGCGGCGGCGCTGTCCAACACGCTGATGCTGGCCGTGGCCTCGCGCCTGGCGCGGCGCATCATGCCCTGGCGCTTTCCCTGGGCGCTGCTGGCGCCCTCGGCCGGGCGCACCGCGCTGGCGGCCTTGCCGGCGGGTGCGCTGCTGGCGTTGATGGCGCCCACGTGGACGGTGGTGGGCCTGGCGCTGGCGCTGGGCGTGCTGGCCTACGCCGTGCTGGACCTGGCGCGGCCGGGCTCGCTGCTGCGCACGCTGTCAGGGCGAGAATCCGCGCCATGAGCACCGAGGCCTTCGACGCGCAGTACCAGCTGAGCCAGCGCGACTACCTGGCGCACATCGACTTCTACACCTGGACGCGCCACTTCCACGTGCTGCGCGACCTCAGCGCGCAGGAGTCGGGCGACCTGCTCGAGGTCGGCACCGGCGACGGCGTGGTGCGCCGCTGCCTGCTGCCGCTGGTGCGCAGCTACACGGTGGTGGACATCAACCCGCAGCTCAAGCCCGACGTGCTGGCCGACCTGCGCCAGCCGCAGCCGGCGCTGGTGGGGCGCTTCGACGCCGTGGTTTGCACCGAGGTGCTGGAGCACATCCCCTTCGACGAGCTGCCGCTGTGCCTGCGTCAGCTGCGTTCTTTCCTGCGGCCGGGCGGGCGGCTGTACCTGACGCTGCCGCACCGCAAGGGCCACATGCTGGTGGTCACGCCGCGCCAGCGCCTGCTCAAGTGGCGCTTTCCGGTGGGGCTGACCAGCCTGTCCGAAGCGTGGAACCGCTTCGTGCGCCGGCGCATCTGGATAGACCCGCACCACTGCTGGGAGATCGGCGACGGCCACGTCACGCGCGCACAGGTGCAGGCGCGGCTGCACGACGCCGGCCTGGTGAACGAACGCTTCGCCCAGCTGCCTTATTGCGACTACTGGGTGTTGAAAGCACCGGGCGCGCCGGGCGCATGAACGTATTGCTGGTCAGCTACTACTACCCGCCCCTGGGCGGCGCCGGCGTGCAGCGCGCGCTGAAGTTCAGCAAGTACCTGGGCGACTTCGGCGTGCAGGTGTCGGTGCTGGCCGCCGACAACGCCGGCTACGTGCAGGACCCTTCGCTGCTGGCCGAGGTGCCGCCCGCGCTGGCCGTGCGGCGCGTGGCCCATCGGCCGTTGCTGCAGCGCTTGATGGCCTTGCGGCCGGCGCGGCCTGCAGATGTTGCCAATGCCGCGCCGCCCACCACTGCCGGCGCGGCGCCGCCCCGCGCCGGCCTGCGCGACGCTGCACTGCGCCTGTACGCCGCGGCGCAGTTCCCCGACGACCGCGGCGGCTGGGCGCGGCGCGCGCTGGCCGCAGGTCACGCGCTGATCCGCGAGCAGCGCATCGATCTGGTGCTGAGCACCGCGCCACCGATGTCGGCCCATTGGCTGGGCGCACGCCTGGCGCGTGAGGCACATCTGCCCTGGGTGGCCGACTACCGCGACCTGTGGACCGACAACCCCGGCTACGCCGCGCCCGCCTGGCGCGCCGCCATCGACCGCGCGACCGAGTCCCGCTGGCTGCGCCGCGCGGCCGGCGTGGTGACGGTCACGCCCTCTTGGCGCGAGCGCTTCGAGCGCCAGATCGGCACGCGCTGCCCCATCGCCTTCATTCCCAACGGCTACGACGAGGCCGACTTCGCCCACGCCAGCGCGGCGCCGCGCAGCGACGGCTGCTTCCGCCTGCTGCACACCGGCACCTTCTACGGCCCGCGCGACCCGGCCACGCTGCTGGACGGCATGGATCGCTACCTGAAGCGCGGCGTGCCGGCGGCGCGACCGCTGCGCCTGCGCCTGGTCGGCAACATGGGCGGCCGCTTCGCGCAGCTGCTGCAGCAGTTCGAGCGTCAGCACCCGGGTGTGGTGGAGCAATGCGCCTACGTGCCGCACCACGCGGCCATCAGCGAGATGCTGGCCGCCGACGCGCTGATGCTGGTGGTGGGGGCCGGTCGCCAGGGCCGCCAGGGCCAGGGTGGCGCGGTGGTGGCCGGCACGCTGCCGGGCAAGATCTTCGAATACCTGCGCGCCGCGCGCCCCGTGCTGCTGCTGGGCGACGAGCACGGCGACGCCGCCGCGCTGCTGCGCCAGCACGGCCAGGGCTGGATCGCCGACGAGACCCGCCCCGAGGCCATCGCCGCCGCGCTGCAGCAGATGATGGACGCGGCGCCCGAACAGCGCGCCCCCGCGGCCAGCGTGGCCAGCTTCGAGCGCCGCGCGCTGGCCGGCACGCTGGCGGGCTTTCTGGCCGAATGCCGCGAGGCCGGCCGTGTCTGAGCTGCAGCGCATCCGCGAGCGCTATGAAGCGCGCGACGCCAGTGCCGCGCTGTCGGGTTTCTGGACCCTGGCCAACCCGGTGGTGCTGCACCTGGCGCAGGAGCGCGAACGCGCGGTGCTGACGCTGCTGACGCGCCACGCCGTGGATCTGGCGCCGGCGCGCATCCTGGACGTAGGCTGCGGCGCCGGTGCCGAATTTGCCAACTGGCTGCGCTGGGGCGCGCAGCTGGACCATCTGTACGGCGTGGAACTGCTGGCGCCGCGCGCGCGCCAGGCGCACCAGGCCTGGGGCCCGCGCGTGGTGCAGGCCTCGGGCGCGGCGCTGCCCTTTGCCGACGCCAGCTTCGACCTGGTGTTGCAGAACGTGGTCTTCAGCAGCATCACCGATGCCGGCCTGCGCGCCGCGGTGGCGCGCGAGATGCTGCGCGTGCTGCGCCCCGGCGGCTGGCTGCTGAGCTACGACGCGGCGCGCACGCGCAACCGCGACCCGCATTTCCGCGACCTGCCCGAAGCCGAACTGCGCACGCTGTTCCCCAGCCTGCCGCTCGAACTGCGGCGCCTGAGCACCCACCTGGGACTGCTGCGCCGCGTGCATGCCGCCCTGGGTGAACGCGGCATGGTGGCGCTGGAGCTCACGGGCCTGTTCAAGACGCACCTGCTGGCGCTGGGGCAGAAGGCATGACCATCCACCTGTGCCTGCTGGGCGACGCCAACAGCGTGCACCTGCAGCGCTGGGCGCACGAGATGCTGGCGCGCGGGCTGCGCGTGAGCGTGGTCACGGCGCGGCCCGCGCCCATCGCCGGCGTGGCCGAGCAGGTGGTGCTGGCACCGGTGCGGCGCCCGTCCGACTGGCTGTTCCGCGTGGGCGAATGCACGCGCGCATTGCGGCGCCTGGCGCCCGACATCGTGCACGCGCACTACGTCACCAGCTACGGCTACCTGGCGGCGCGCGCCGATCGCCATCCGCTGGTGCTGACAGCCTGGGGCAGCGACCTGCTGGTCACGCCGCGCAACAGCCGCCTGATGCACGCCCTGACCGGCTGGACGCTGCGCCGGGCCGACCTGGTGACCGGCGACTCGGCCGACCTGGTGCAGGCCGCGGCCGATCACGGCCTGCGCCAGCCGCCGCTGCTGCTGCACTGGGGCGTGGACCTGGCGCGGTTCGATGCCCAGCCTTGGGCCGACAAGCCGCGGCTGGACATCGTCAGCCTGCGCAACTGGGAACCCAACTACCGCATCGCCACCATCGTCGACGCCCTGGCGCTGCTGCGGCAACGCCTGCCCGCGCTGGCTGTGCACCTGCACCTGCTGGGCGGTGGCAGCGGCGCCACGGCGCTGGCGGCGCAGGTGCAGACGCTGGGGCTGCAGGACGCGGTGACGCTGCACGGCCGGCTGGACGACACCGGCATGGCCGCCGTGCTGGCGCGCTGCAAGCTCAGCGTGTCGGTGCCCGATTCCGACGCCACCTCGGTGTCGGTACTGGAAAGCATGGCCTGCGGCCTGGCCCTGGTGGCCGCCGACCTGCCGGCCAACCGCGAATGGCTGGGCGACGAGGGTGGCGTGCTGGTCTCGGATGTGACGCCTGACGCGCTGGCCGACGCGCTGCAGCGCCTGGCGCAGGACGACGACGCCGCGGCGCGCATGGGCGCGCGCAATCGCGCACTGATCCAGGCCCAGGGCAGCCGCCAGCACCAGATGGACCGCATCCTGGGCGAGTACAAGCGCCTGCTAGGGTTGACGGCATGACGACTTCGCACTGCGTCAGCCTGATCGCGCCCTGCCGCAACGAGCGCGCGCACATCGAAGCCTTCTGCCGCGACGCGCTGGCCCAGCAACTGCCCGCAGGCTGGCGGCTGGAGCTGTGCGTGGCCGACGGCCGCAGCGACGACGGCACGCGCGAATGGCTGGAAGCGCAGGTGGCGCAGGACGCGCGCCTGCGCTGGATAGACAACCCGGCGCGCATCGTCAGCGCCGGCCTCAACCGCGCGCTGGCAGCCACCGAGGGCGAGGTCGTCGTGCGCATGGACATCCACACCCGCTATGCCGCCAACTACGTGGCGCGCTGCCTGCAGGTGCTGGCCAACAGCAACGCCGACAACGTGGGCGGCCCCTGGTGCGCCGAGGCCGGCGCCGACGCCGGCACTATGGAGCGCGCCGTGGTCGCGGCCTTCCAGTCCAGCTGGGTGGCCGGCGGCGCGCGCTCGCGCCAGCTCGACTACGCCGGCTGGGTGGACACGGTCTACCTGGGCTGCTGGCCGCGCAAGACCTTCGAGCGCTTCGGCACCTTCGACGAAGCCCTGGTGCGCAACCAGGACGACGAGCACAACCTGCGCATCCGCAGCGAAGGTGGGCGCATCTGGCAGAGCCCGACCATCCGCAGCTTCTACCGCCCGCGCGGCGAGTTGCGCCAGGTGGCGCGGCAGTGGTTCCAGTACGGCTACTGGAAGCCCTTCGTCATGGTCAAGCATGGCCAGGCGGCGTCGGCGCGGCACGTGGTGCCGGGTGCCTTCGTGGCAGGTGTGCTGCTGGCACTGCCGCTTGCCCTGGTGGGCGGCTGGTACGGGCCGCTGCTGGCGCTGGTCACAGCCTATGCCATCGTGCTGGCTGGCCTGGGCCTGAACGTGGCGCGCGAGGCCCGGCTGCCGCGCCCCGTGGCCTGGCGCGTGCCTGGCGTCATCGCCGCCTACCACCTGGGCTACGGCCTGGGTTCGCTGCCCGGCTGGTGGGACGCGCTGCGCGGCCGCCCGGGCCGCTTTGCGGCCCTAACCCGATGATCCGCCGCTTTGCAGCGCTCACGCGATGAGCAGCCCGCCCGACGAGACCGACGGCGTGCGCCAGCGCTACGCGCGCCGTGCCGGCTTGCCGCCCGGGCGCTACAGCCTGCTGGACGCGGCGGCGCTGCGCGAACGCCAGGGCCGCCAGCGCGCCCTGGCCGGGCTGCTGCGCCAGCACCGCGTGGACCCGGCTGGCGCGCGCCTGGTCGAGGTCGGCTGCGGCAGCGGCGGCAACCTGCTGGAGCTGCTGCAGTTCGGCTTTGCGCCCGAGCACCTGCTGGGCCTGGAACTGCTGCCCGAGCGCCATGCCGCGGCGCGCCGCGTGCTGCCGCCCGACACCCCGCTGTGGCTGGGCGACGCGACGCAGGCGCCGGTGCCGCCCGCCAGCCAGGACCTGGTGCTGGCGGCCACGGTCTTCAGCTCGCTGCTGGACGACGCCTTCCAGCAGCGCCTGGCCGACGCGATGTGGCGCTGGCTGTGCCCCGGCGGCGCGGTGCTGTGGTACGACTTCAGCATCGATAATCCGCGCAATGCCGATGTGCGCGGCGTGCCGCTGGCGCGCGTGCGCGCGCTGTTCCCGCAGGGCCGCGTGCAGGCGCAGCGGCTGACGCTGGCGCCGCCGCTGGCCCGCGCGCTGTGCCGGCTGCACCCGGCGCTGTGCCTGCCCTTCGAGGCGCTGCCGCCGCTGCGCACGCACCTGCTGGCCTGGATCGAGAAAGCCCCATGACGCAAGCCGCCCTGCCGTTCCTGCCCTTTGCCCTGCCCGAGATCGGCGAAGAAGAGATCGCCGAGGTCGTGGACGCGTTGCGCTCGGGCTGGGTCACCACCGGCCCCAAGGCGCGGCGCTTCGAAGGCGACTTCGCCGCCTTCCTGGGCGACGCCGCGCGCGGTGAGGCGCTGCACTGCGTGGCCGTCAACAGCGCCACCGCCGGCCTGCACCTGGCGCTGGAAGCCCTGGGCATAGGTCCGGGCGACGAGGTCATCACCACCACCCACACCTTCACCGCCACCGCCGAGGTGGTGCGCTACCTGGGCGCCGACGTCAAGCTGGTGGACATCGATCCAGCCACGATGAACATAGCCGTGGCCGCGGTGGCTGCGGCGATCACGCCACGTACCAAGGCCATCCTGCCGGTGCACTACGCCGGCCTGGCGGCCGACATGCCCGCGCTGCTGGCCCTGGCCGCGCGCCACGGCCTGAAGGTGGTGGAAGACGCCGCCCACGCCCTGCCCACCACCTGCGGCGGGCAGCTGGTGGGCACGCTGGCCAGCGACGCCACGGTGTTCAGCTTCTACGCCAACAAGACCATCACCACCGGCGAAGGCGGCATGCTGGTCACGCGCGACGCGGCGCTGGCCAGGCGTGCGCGCGTGATGCGGCTGCACGGCATGAACCGCGACGCCTTCGACCGCTTCACCGCCACCGTGCCCAGCTGGTACTACGAGGTGGTGGCGCCGGGCTTCAAGTACAACCTGACCGACATCGCCGCGGCGCTGGGCATACACCAGCTGAAGAAGGCGCAGGCCTTCCAGCAGCGCCGCGCGCAGATCGCGGCGCAGTACGACGCGGCCTTTGCCGGCCTGCCGCTGCTCACGCCGCCG
>JALHPY010000130.1 GCA_022842305.1 Rubrivivax sp. | reverse complement strand
CGCGTCGATCTGGGCGGTGGACATGGCGCGCACGGCGGCGGTCGTCAAGGCGCGCAGGTCATCGGTGTCGAGCTTGGCCATCTGACCGACGGTCAGGCTGGCGGCCTGGGCGGTGGTCAGCGCGCCGAACTGCGCAGTGCCGAGACTGTTCAAGTTGTCCGTCGTGATGGCGCCGATCTGGGCTGTGCTGATCGCCGCCGCCTGCGCGGTGGTCAGTGCCGCCATCTTCGTGGGGATGAACGCCGTCCAGTCGTCTGAGGTCAACCCGGCAATCGTCCGTGTCGACAGCCCGGCGATCTGCGTGCTGGACAAGTTGAGGATGATGGAAGCCATGACTGAATCCTTCGGCGCGCTTCGCGCGGGTAGACCTTCTGGGACCAAAGATGTGGGGTAAGGCAGGGCCGCAATGCGACCTGTACCGATTCCCGCTCCGAAGGTGTATCGGCGCCGCAACGGTGGCCTTTAGCCGGAATTGGCCGGCGCTACCCCTCAGATCCCGGTGCCGGTGCCCGCGGCAGGCGCATGCGGCCGCCGCAGAGGCCCCGGGGGCGGCAGAACGGGCGAGATGCGGCCGATTTGTGACGCATTTGTCACGCGCGACCGGGGCCGGGGCGATGGGTAGGTGGCCCGCGCCCGCGTCAAACCGCCGCACCCATGAAAACGGGGCGCCCGCGGCGCCCCGTTGCTTGATCGCGCGTCTGTTGGACGCGCGCGGACCGCGACCGGCCTGCTACTTGCCCGCCGGCACCTTGCCGTCGACGCCCTTCACGTAGAAGTTGATGCCGCCCATGAACTTGTCGTCGGCCACTTCATCCTTCTTCAGGATCTCCTTGCCGTCCTGGCCGACGATGGGGCCCTTCCAGATGGCGAAGCTGCCGTCCTTCAGGCCGGCCTTGATGGTGTCGACCTTCGCCTTGATCTCGGCCGGCACCTTGTCGTTGATCGAGACGATGTCGATGGCGCCTTCCTTCACGCCCCACCACACGCCGGTGCCGCCGGTCCAGGTGCCTTCGAGCGCGTCGCGGGTGGCCTTGATGTAGTACGGGCCCCAGTTGATGATGGCGCTGGCCAGGTGGGCCTCGGGCGCGTAGGCCGTCATGTCGCTGTCCCAACCGAAGGCCAGCTTCTTGTTCTTGGCCGCGGTCTGCAGTACGGCCGAGCTGTCGGTGTTCTGGAACAGCACGTCGGCGCCGCCGTTGACCAGGCTTTGCGCGGCCTCGGTCTCCTTGGGCGGGTTGAACCACTCGTTGACCCAGACCACCTTGGTCTTGATCTTGGGGTTGACGCTCTGCGCGCCCATGGTGAACGAGTTGATGTTGCGGATGACCTCGGGGATCGGGATGGAGCCCACCACGCCCAGCGTGTTGCTCTTGGTCATGGCCCCGGCGATGACGCCGGCCATGTAGGCGCCCTCATAGGTGCGGCTGTCGTAGGTGCGCATGTTGGGCGCCTGCTTGTAGCCGGTGGCGTGCTCGAACATCACGCCCTTGGTGCCCATGGCGTCCGAGGCCACCTTGAGCATGGGCTCCATGTAGCCGAAGGTGGTGCCGAAGATCAGCTTGTTGCCCTGGCCCACCAGGTCGCGGAACACGCGCTCGGCGTCGGCCGACTCGGGCACCTTCTCGACGAAGGAGGTGACCACCTTGTCGCCGAATTCCTTTTCCACCGCCTTGCGGCCGTTGTCGTGGGCGAAGGTCCAGCCGCCGTCGCCCACGGGGCCCACGTAGGCGAAGGCGATCTTCAGCGGCTCGGGCTTGGGTGCTGGTGCCGAGGCGGCCGGTGTCGGTGCCGCGGCCTGGGGCGCGGGGGCTTCTTCCTTCTTGCCGCAGCCGACCAGGGCCGCGGCCCCGGCGATGGCCGACCAGCTGGCCAGCTTGAGGACAGAACGCTTGTTCAGACGGGTCATGGACTTCTCGCTCCTGGGGTTGTTCGAAAGGGGTAACCGGGAATTATTGCGCTGGGGGCCTCATCCACCCGGGACGAACGGCTTGCCCAGAGAAGCGGGCATGTTGACTCTGATCCAGGCGGCGTTGCGCGAGATCAGCACCAGCACGACGATGGTGGCCACGTAGGGCAGCATGCTCAGGAACTGGCTGGGCACCTGCACGCCCTGGCCCTGCAGGTGGAACTGCAGCATGGTCACGCCGCCGAACAGATAGGCGCCCAGCAGCAGCCGCGCCGGCCGCCAGGTGGCGAAGGTGGTCAGCGCCAGCGCGATCCAGCCCTTGCCGGCCACCATGCCTTCCACCCACAACGGCGTGTACACCACCGACAGGTAGGCGCCCGCCACGCCGCAAAGCGCGCCGCCCACCACCACCGCGGCCAGGCGGATGCGGCGCACCGGGTAGCCCAGGGCGTGCGCCGACTCGGGCGATTCGCCCACCGCGCGCAGCACCAGGCCGGCGCGCGAGCGGTACAGGAACCAGGCCAGCGCCACGGTGAGCAGCATGGCCAGGTACACCATCGGGTGCTGGCGGAACAGCGCCGGCCCGACGAAGGGGATGTCGGCCAGCAGCGGGATGCTGAACTGCGGCCGCTCGCCCAGCTTGGCCTGCACGAAGTTGATGCCGACGAAGGCCGAGAAGCCGCCGCCGAACAGGCTCAGCGCCAGGCCCGTGGCCACCTGGTTGGTGTTGAGCCAGATCACCAGCAGCCCGAACAGCGCCGCCAGCGCGCCTCCGGCCAACGCCCCGGCGCCGAATGCCAGCCAGTCGCTGCCGCTGGCCACGGCCGTGGCAAAGCCGGCGATGGCCGCCACCAGCATCAGGCCTTCGGCGCCCAGGTTCACGACCCCGGCGCGTTCATTGATCAGCAGGCCCAGGCCGGCGATGGCCAGCACGGTGCCGGCGTTCAGCGTGGCGGCCAGCAGCAATGCAAAACCTTCCATCTCAAGCTCCCTTGACGGTGGAGGTACGGCGGCCGATGCGCACGCGGAAGTGGATCAGCGTGTCGCAGGCCAGCAGCGTGAACAGCAGCAGGCCCTGGAACACCCCGGTCAGCGACTTGGGCAGGCCCATGCGCGACTGCGCCAGTTCACCACCGATGTAGAACATGCTCATCAGCACGCCCGAGAAGATGATGCCCACCGGGTGCAGCCGCCCGACATAGGCCACGATGATGGCGGCGAAGCCGTAGCCGGCCGGCACGTAGGGCGTCAACTGGCCCAGCGGCCCGGCGGCTTCCAGCCCGCCGGCCAGGCCGGCCATGCCGCCGCTGACCAGCAGCGCCGTCCACAGCGCGCTGCGCGACGAGAAGCCGGCGTAGCGCGCCGCCGCCGGCGCCAGCCCGCCCACCTGCAGCGCAAAGCCGCGGTAGGTGCGGAACAGGAAGGCCCAGAACACCCCCACGCTGACCAGCGCGATGAGCACGCCGATGTGCGCACGCAGCCCGTCCACCAGGCGCGGCACCTGCGTCACCGGCAGGAAGGTGATGCTCTGCGGGAAGTTGTAGCCCTTGGGGTCTTTCCAGGGGCCGTAGACCAGGTAGCCCAGGATCATCTCGGCCACGTACACCAGCATCAGGCTCACCAGGATCTCGTTGGCATTGAAGCGGTCGCGCAGCAGCGCCACGATGGCCGCCCAGAACATGCCGCCCAGCACCCCGGCCAGCAGGATGAGCAGCACGATGCCTCTACCCCATGACGCCATCCAGGCCGATTCGGACCCGGCCTGCATGGCCACCCAGCCGGCGGCCAGCGCACCCACAACGAACTGGCCCTCGGCGCCGATGTTCCACACGTTGGAGCGGAAGCACACGGCCAGCCCCAGCGCGATCAGGATCAGCGGCGTGGCCTTCACCGACAGCTCGCTCAGCTGGTACAGGTTGCGCACGGGCTCGACAAAGAACATCTGCAGCCCGCGCAGCGGGTCCTTGCCCAGCAGCACGAACAGCAGCACGCCGATGGCCACGGTGATGGCCAGCGCCAGCAGCGGGCTGGCCAGCGACATCAGCCTGGACGGCTGCGGGCGGGTCTCCAAGCGGATCATGCGCGGGCCACCGTTTCAGCGGCGGCCGCGGGCGCCCACAGCCCTGACATCCATTCGCCGATCTGCGGCACCGTGGCCTCGGCAATGGGCACGCTGGGCGACAAGCGCCCCTTGGCGATGACCAGCAGCCGGTCGGAGATCTCGAACAGCTCGTCCAGCTCTTCGCTCACCACCAGCAGCGCGCAGCCTTCGTCGCGCAGCTTGAGCAGTTCGCCGCGGATCTGCGCGGCTGCGCCGACGTCCACGCCCCATGTGGGCTGCGAGACGATCAGCAGCCGCGGCCCGGCGCTGATCTCGCGCCCGACGATGAACTTCTGCAGGTTGCCGCCCGACAGGCTGCGCGCGCTGGCACCGGCGCCACCGGCGCGCACGTTGAAGCGGGCGATGATGTCCTCGGCCAGGCGCTGCACGCGCCCGGGCGTGATCCAGCCCTGGGCCGACACGCCCTGGCGGCGTGTGAGCAAGGTGTTCTGCGCCAGCGACAGCGTGGGCACGGCGCCGCGGCCCAGGCGTTCTTCGGGCACGAAGTACAGGCCCCGGTGGCGGCGCTGGCGCGGGCCGGCGCGGGCGATGTCCTGGCCTTCGAGCACGATGCTGCCGGGCGCAGCGCGCGGGTCTTCGCCCGACAGTGCGGCCATCAGCTCCTGCTGGCCGTTGCCCGAGACACCGGCGATGCCGACGATCTCTCCGGCACGTACTTCGAAGCCTATGTCGTGCAGGTCGGCACCGAACTGATCCTGCCGCGCCAGGCTCAGCTTGTTGACCTGCAGCACCGCGGCGCCTGCAGCGCGGCGCTCGTGGCGCAGCGGCGGCGGCTCGGCGCCGATCATCAGGCGCGACAGGCTGGCGTTGCTTTCCTGCGTGGGGTCGACCTCGCCCGTGACCTTGCCGCCGCGGAGCACCGTGCAGTGGTGGCACAGCGCGCGGATCTCGTCGAGCTTGTGGCTGATGTAGAGGATGCTGCAGCCCCCCGCGGCCAGCTGGCGCAGCGTGACGAAGAGCTTTTCCACCGCCTGCGGCGTGAGCACCGAGGTCGGCTCGTCCAGGATCAGCAGCTGCGGCCCGGTGAGCAGTGCGCGCACGATCTCCACGCGCTGGCGTTCGCCCACGCTCAGCGTGTGCACCGGGCGCGCCGGGTCCACGTCCAGGCCGTAGCTGTGCGCCACCTCTTTGATGCGCTCGTGCACCTGCGGCAGCGTCATGGTGGCGTCCAGCCCCAGCCAGACGTTCTCGGCCGCGGTCAGCGTGTCGAACAGCGAGAAGTGCTGGTAGACCATGCTGATGCCCAGCCGGCGCGCGTGCGCCGGGCTGGTGATCTTGACCGGCTCGCCGTTCCAGCGGATCTCGCCCTCGTCGGGCTGCACCGCGCCGTAGATGATCTTCATCATCGTGCTCTTGCCGGCGCCGTTTTCGCCCAGCACGGCGTGGATCTCGCCGGGCTTGACGGACAGGCCCACGCGGTCGTTGGCGCGCACCGCAGGGTACTGCTTGCTGATGCCGGTCAATTGCAGGCGGAGCATGGCCTCACCCTCGCGTCGCCGCGAGGGCGCTCGGATCCGGAAGGGGGCGCCGCCGCGGGCCGGGGGCCCGGGCGGCGGCGGACGTCGCTTAGAAGTGGTATTGCACGCGCAGCATCGGCGTCTTGGCAAAGGCGCCGCTGCCGGCCGGGCCCTTGGCGCTGTTGCCGAACTTGTTCTTCCAGTACTGGTACTGCACGCCCGCCTTGAACTTGCCCGGGGCGCCCATCAGGCTGCCCACGTCGTACATCAGCTGCATGTCGATGTTGGTCTCGGGCGCGGTGCCGCCGCCGAATTCGTTCGTGCCCTTGCTGGCGATGTAGTTCGCGAAGCCCTCGAACGACAGCCCCGTGGCGCCCAGCTTGATGCCCCAGGCCGCCGTCAGCATGGGGTGTGCCTTGTACTGGTAGCGCGGCAGGCCGGTGCCGCTGAAGGTGTTGTAGGGCGCGTTGCTTTCCCACAGCTGCAGCAGGCTGACGTTCAGGAAGCCGGGCACGTCGAAGAACACCGTCGGCCCCATCACGAACATGCGCTTCTTGGAGTTGTAGCCCGCGTCGGTCTTGGTGTTGATGTCGAAGCCGGCGGTGAAGCCGAAGCCGCGCACCGGGCCCATCTTGAGCGCCATGCCCGAGACCTTCTCGATGTCCAGCGTGTGGCGGTAGACGATGTAGATCTCGCTGGCGCCGTTGCCCGAGCCGGCGAAGGCCGGGTCCTTCTTGTCGGACATCAGGTAGTCGACGTTGAAGAAGTTGCTGCCGTACTTGTAGCCGCTGGCGTGCGACAGGTTGAAGATGTTCTTCTTGATGTCCTGGGTGTTGAAGGGCTCGGCAAAGCTGCTGCCGGTGCGGTAGCCGATGTAGGTGTCGCTCCAGTCGGCGGCCTGGCTGCCGGTGGCAAAGGTGGCGGCCAGGGTGCCCAGGGTCAGCGCGGCGCGCGTGAAGGGGGTGCGAAAGCTCATGCGAATCCTCTTGGTTGGTTGGGATGGTTGCGGCTGCGGGTCCGGAGCACCCGTTCGCAATATCCGTACCACTGGGGAGGCCGCGCTTCATGGGCGGGCGTCGCGCTGGTAGAGGGGGCGGCCGGCCACCCAGGCGGCCGCCAGGTTGCGTTCGTCGGCCAGCGTCATCCAGGCAAACACGCGCGCGTGCAGGGGTTGCGGCGTGCAGCCGGGCAGGGCGCCGCGGGCCACGGCGTCACGGTGCAGGGCCACCGGGCCGCAGGCCCAGTCCCACAGCGTCAGGTCGGCCACGGCGCCCGTGCCCAGGTGGCCGATCTCCGACGCCAGGCCCAGGGCCTGGGCCGCACCCAGCGTGGCAGCGTGCAGTGCGCTCCACGCGGTGAGCCGGGTGCCGCGCAAGGCCTGCACCTTGTAGGCCTCGGCCAGGGTGCGCAGCATGGACAGGCTGGTGCCGCCGCCCACGTCGCTGGCCAGGGACACGCGGTGGCCGGTGTCCACCGCCGCCTGCCAGTCGAACAGCCCGCTGCCCAGGAACAGGTTGCTGCTGGGGCTGTGGGCGATGTGCGCACCGGTGTCGCGCAGCAGCGCGCGGTCGGTGGCGTCGAGCCAGATGCCGTGGGCCAGCACGGCGCGCTCGTGCAGCAGGCCGTGGCGGTGGTAGACGTCGAGGTAGCTGCGCGCCTCGGGATAGCAGCGCGCCACCAGCGCCACCTCGTCGCGGTTCTCGGCCACGTGCGTCTGCATATACAGCCCGGCGTGGCGCCGGCCCAGGGCGCCGGCCATGGCCAACTGCTCGGGCGTGCTGGTCACGGCAAAGCGCACCGTCACCGCGTAGCGGTTGCGGCCCTGGCCGTGCCAGCGATGGATGAGGTCTTCGCAGTCGCGTTCGGCGCCGGCCACGTCGTCGCACAGGGCGGGCGGGGCGTTGCGGTCCATCAGTACCTTGCCCGTGACCAGGCGCATGCCGCGCGCCGTGGCGGCGCTGAACAAGGCCTCGGCCGAGGCCTTGTGTACCGTCGGGAATACCACCGCCGACGTGGTGCCGTGGGCCAGCAGCGCGTCCAGGAACTGCGCCGCTGCCGCCGTGGTGATGGCGAGATCGGCATGGCGCTGCTCGGCCGGGAAGGTGTAGGTGTCCAGCCAGTCCAGCAGGCCCGTGCCGTAGCTGGCGATCACGTCCAGCTGCGGCGCATGCACGTGGGTGTCGATGAAGCCCGGCATCAGCAGGCGGCCGCGGTGGTCGTGGCGCTGCCAGTCGGGGCCGGGGTCTTCGGTCTGGGCACCCACGATGCGCCCGTCGCGCCCCACCATCAGCCAGTGATCGGGGCGCCAGCGCACGTTTTGCAGCACCGTGCTGCCCCAGCTTGGGGCGCCGGTGAAGTCCAGCAGGTCGGCGCGGATGGCGAGCATCGCGTCAGTGCGCCGCTCGGGCCGGGCCTGGCAGGCCTGACATTTGCAAGCCCTGCGGCGGGGCATCGATGCGGTGTGGCATGGCGGCGAGGATAGAGTGAGTATGCTGATCTGTGTACCAAGGCCGAACTCCGGCATGCGGCCGATCCGCAAGACGCAGGCCCAGGCCTGACCCCGTCCTTCCCATTGAGCCCAGCCCCGATGAGCGAACGCCCGATCCGCTTCTACCACCGCGGTGCCCTGGTCGAGCTGGCCGACGCCCCCGCCACGCGCACCGTGCTGCAGTGGCTGCGCGAGGACGCGCGCTGCACCGGCACCAAGGAGGGCTGCGCCGAAGGCGATTGCGGTGCCTGCACCGTGGTGGTGGGCGAGCTCGATGCACAGGGCGGCCTGGCGCTGGCGCCGGTGAACGCCTGCATCCGTTTCCTGCCCACGCTGGACGGCAAGGCGCTGTTCACGGTGGAAGACCTGGCGGCGCCTGCCTTGCATCCTGTGGGCGCTGACCCGCTGCACCCCGTTCAACAGGCCCTGGTCGACTGCCACGCCTCGCAGTGCGGCTTCTGCACGCCCGGCTTCGTGATGTCGCTGTGGTCCTGCTACCTGCAGCACCAGGCCGCGGGCACGCGGCCCACGCGCCAGCAACTGGCCGACGACTTGTCGGGCAACCTGTGCCGCTGCACCGGCTACCGCCCCATCCTGGATGCCGGCCAGCGCATGTTCGAGCTGCCGGCGGTGCTGCCCGCGCTGGCGCCGGTGGTGCAGGCGCTGCAGCGCCTGGCCGCCGATGCCCCGCTGCACCAGGCAGGCCGCTTCCATGCGCCGCGCACGCTGACTGAGCTGTCCGCCCTGCGCCTGGCCCTGCCGGGCGCGCGCCTGCTGGCCGGTGGTACCGACATGGGCCTGTGGGTGACCAAGCAGCTGCGCGACCTGGGCGAGCTGATCTACGTGGGCGAGGTGGCCGAGCTGCGCCGCGTGCAACTGAGCGACGACGCCATCGAGATCGGCGCCGCCGTCACGCTGGAAGACGCCTGGCAGGCGCTGGCTGGCCAGTGGCCAGCGCTGCGCGAGGTCTGGCTGCGATTCGCCTCGCTGCCGGTGCGCCGCGCCGGCACCATGGGCGGCAACGTGGCCAACGGCTCGCCCATCGGGGACTCGGCGCCGGTGCTCATCGCGCTGGGCGCGGACATCGTGCTGCGCCGTGGCGATCAAGAGCGCACGCTGCCGTTGCAGGACTTCTATGTGGACTACATGAAGAACCGCCTGGAGCCGGGCGAGTTCGTGCGCGCGCTGCGCGTGCCACGCGGTGGTGGCGCGCGGCTGCGCGTCTACAAGATCAGCAAGCGCTTCGACAGCGACATCTCGGCGGTGTGCGCCGCGCTGGCGCTGGATCTCGATGCGGCCGGCCGCGTGACTGCAGCGCGCCTGGTCTTCGGCGGCATGGCGGCCATCGTCAAGCGCGCCGCGGCGGCCGAAGCCGCGCTGGTCGGCCAGTCCTGGGACGAGGCCGCACTGCAGGCCGCGCAGGCCGCGCTGGCGCAAGACTTCACGCCGCTCACCGACATGCGCGCCAGCGCCGCCTACCGGTTGCAGGTGGCGCAGAACCTCATGCGCCGCTTCTGGCTGGAAACACGTGCCCAGGGCGCGCTGCCGCCCCAAGCCCTGAGCGTCTGGGCCCGCGTGGAGGCGCCATGAACAAGCCCATCGAGTTGCCGCCGCAAGCCGCGGCCTTTGCCGAGGTCGGCGTGTCCCGGCCGCACGAATCGGCCCACCTGCACGTGGCCGGCGCCGCGCCCTACACCGATGACCTGCCCGAGCTGGCCGGCACGCTGCACGCCGCCCTGGGCCTGTCGCCGCTGGCGCACGGCGTGATCGAGGCGCTGGACCTGGACCGCATCCGCGCCCTGCCCGGCGTGGTGGACGTGTTCAGCGCGCGCGACATCCCCGGCGCCAACGACTGCGGCGCGCTGGTGCACGACGAGCCCATCCTGGCCGGCGAGGCCGGCGCCACGCTGCGCTTCCTGGGCCAGCCGGTGTTTGCCGTGATCGCCACCACGCGCGACGCGGCGCGCCAGGCCGCGGCGCAGGCCAAGACCGTCATCAAGGCGCGGCCGCTGCCGCCCATCCTGACGCCGCAGCAGGCGCACGCCGCCGGCCAGTACGTGGTGCCGCCCATGCACCTGACGCGCGGCGACGCGGCCGCGGCCATCGCCGCGGCGCCGCACCGCATCGCGCTGGATTTCGAGGTCGGCGGCCAGGAGCAGTTCTACCTGGAAGGCCAGATCGCCTATGCCGTGCCCACCGAGGACCGCGGCATGAAGGTCTGGTGCTCGACCCAGCACCCCAGCGAGATGCAGCACCTGGTGGCGCACGCGCTGCAGCGCCCGGCGCACGCGGTGCAGATCGAGTGCCGGCGCATGGGCGGCGGCTTCGGCGGCAAGGAATCGCAGTCGGCGCCCTTTGCTTGCATCGCCGCCATCGCCGCGCAGCGCCTGCAGCGCCCGGTCAAGCTGCGGCCCGATCGCGACGACGACTTCCTGATCACCGGCCGGCGCCACTGCTTCCACTACGAACTGCGCGCCGGCTACGACGACGCCGGGCGCATCCTGGGCGCCGAGGTGGTGATGGTCTCGCGCGCCGGCCATTCGGCCGACCTGTCGGGCCCGGTGATGACGCGCGCGCTGTGCCATTTCGACAACGCCTACTGGCTGCCGCACGTCGCCATCCACGGCTTTTCGGGCAAGACCAACACGCAGAGCAACACCGCCTTCCGCGGTTTCGGCGGGCCGCAGGGCGCCATCGCTGTCGAATACCTGCTGGACAGCGTGGCGCGCGCGCTCGGGCAGGACCCGCTGGCGGTGCGCCGCGCCAACTTCTACGGCGTGGAAGAGCGCAACGTCACGCCTTACGGCCAGGTGGTGGACGACAACATCATCCACGAGCTGGTGGCTGAACTCGAAGCCGGCAGTGACTACGCCGCCCGCCGCACGGCGCTGGCCGCCTTCAACGCCGCCAGCCCGGTCCTCAAGAAGGGGCTGGCCCTGACACCGCTGAAGTTCGGCATCTCGTTCAACGTGGTGCACCTCAACCAGGCGGGCGCGCTGGTGCACATCTACACCGACGGCTCGGTGCTGGTGAACCACGGCGGCACCGAGATGGGCCAGGGCCTCAACACCAAGGTGGCACAGGTGGTGGCGCACGAGCTGGGCCTGCCGCTGGCGCAGGTGCGTTGCAGCGCCACCGACACCAGCAAGGTGGCCAACACCTCGGCCACCGCCGCCAGCACCGGCAGCGATCTCAACGGCAAGGCGGCGCAGGACGCGGCGCGCCAGCTGCGCGATCGCCTGGCCGTCTTTGCTGCCGGCCGCTGGGGCGGGGCGCCGCAGGACGTGCAGTTCGCCGCCGGCACGGTGGCCGTGAACGGGCAGACGCTGGGCTTTGCCGAGCTGGTCAACCAGGCCTATCTGGCGCGCGTGCAGCTCTGGAGCGACGGCTTCTACACCACGCCGGGCCTGAGCTGGGACCGCCAGGCGCTGCAGGGCCGGCCCTTCTACTACTACGCCTACGGCGCCGCGGTGAGCGAGGTGCTGGTGGACACGCTGACGGGCGAGTGGCGGCTGCTGCGCGCCGACCTCCTGCACGATGCCGGGCGCTCGCTCAACCCGGCCATCGACATCGGCCAGGTCGAGGGCGCATTCATCCAGGGCATGGGCTGGCTCACGCTGGAAGAGCTTGTGTGGCACCCGCAGACGGGCATGCTGAGCACGCACGCGCCCAGCACCTACAAGATCCCCACGGCCAACGACTGCCCGGCGCAGTTCAACACGCGGCTGTTCGAGCGCCCCAACGTGCAGGACAGCATCCACCGCAGCAAGGCCGTGGGCGAGCCCCCGCTGCTGCTGCCGTTCTCGGTGTTCTTTGCGATCCGCGACGCCATCTCAGCCGTGGCCGGGCACCGCGTCGACCCGCCGCTGCAGGCCCCGGCCACGCCCGAGGCCATCCTGCGCGCCGTCAGCTTCGTCCAGGCCGCCGCGTGAGCGACGCGGCCCTGCGCGACGCCGCCCTGCGCTGGCGTGCCGCGGGCCGGC
>JALHPY010000129.1 GCA_022842305.1 Rubrivivax sp. | reverse complement strand
GCCGGCCTGGCGCCGCTGTACACGGCGCTGGGCCTGCGCGCCAGCGCGCTGCCAGCGGGCGGCGACGACGCGGCGCGGCGCCATGCCTACGGCCACGACATCCTGTATGCCACCGCCAAGGCACTGGCCTTCGACTACCTGCGCGACCGCCATGCACAGGCGCGCACGCACGACTTCGAGCGCGCCGCCGCCGCGCTGTGCGGGCGCGCCGCGCCGCCGCCGCTGATGCGCGGCCTGTGCATGGCGCTGCTCGACGAAGCCGACAGCATCCTGCTCGACGAGGCCGAGGTGCCGCTGATCCTGTCGCAGGGCGTGCCGCAGGCGGCGCGGCGCGCCTTCCTGTGGCAGGCGCTGGCGCTGGCGCGGCAGCTCGAGCCCGGGCGCGACTTCAGGCCGCTGCCCGCCGAGCGCAGCGCCGTGCTCGAACCCGCGGGCGAGGACCGGCTGGCCGCGCTGGCCCACGGCCTGGGCGGGCCCTGGCAGCGCCCGCGCTACCGGCGCGAGGCGGTGCAACTGGCGCTGGCGGCGCTGCACGCCTGCCGCCGCAACCTCGACTACCTGGTGCGCGACGGCGCCATCGAACTGCTGGACGAGGTGACCGGCCGCGTCGCCACCGGCCGCGTCTGGTCGCGCGGCCTGCACACCCTGGTCGCATTGAAGGAAGGCCTGAACCCGCCGCCCGACACCGAGACCGTGGCGCAGATCACGTTCCAGCGCTTCTTCCAGCGCTACTGGCGCCTGTGCGGGATCAGCGGCACCTTGTGGGAAGCGCGCGCCGAACTGCACCGGGTCTACGGCGCCAGCGTGCTGCGGGTGCCGCTGCACCGCCCCTGCCAGCGCCTCACGCTGCCGCCGCGCAGGTGGGACGGCGCCGACGCGATGTTCGAGGCCGCGGCGCTGCGCGTGGCCGCCTTGCAGAGCGCCGGCCGGCCGGTGTTGGTGGGCACTGACTCCGTGGCTGACTCGCAGGCGCTGTCGGACTGCCTGACGCGGCAGGGCATCGCGCACCGCGTGCTCAACGCCCTGCACGACGCCGACGAGGCCGCCATCGTCGCCGCAGCCGGCCTTGCCGGCCGCGTGACGGTGGCCACCCGCATGGCCGGGCGCGGCACCGACATCGCGCTGGACGAGGCCGCCCGCGCCGCCGGCGGGCTGCACGTGCTGTCGTGCCAGCACAACCCTTCGCGCCGGCTGGACCGCCAGCTTGCCGGCCGCGCCGCCCGCCAGGGCGACCCCGGCAGCGCCGAAGCCTGGACTTTGTGCCGCGGTACCCCACAAGGTTTGGGGCCAGGTGTCGATAACCTGAGACCAGGAAGCTCCTCAAGCACGAAGCACCCACCGCCATGGATCATCAAGATGTCGCAACGCTGGCGCCAGCGGCTCGAAGAACGCCGGCGTGCCGCGGCGCGAGCCCAACTGCTGGAACAAGACCGACACTGGGAGCGCCGGCTCTCCTTCGCCGGGCCCTCCGACTGAGCCTGGCCGGCGCCGCCGCCGTCGCCGCCGCCACGGCGCTGGCCGCGCCCGGGGCGCTGCCGTCCAAGGCCCTGGGCTGCCTGATCGAGCCCGACCGCGTGGCCGAGGTCGGCTCGCAGGTCATCGGGCTGGTCGAGCGCCTGCACGTCGAGCGCGGACAGTCGGTGGCCGCCGGGCAGCCGCTGCTGACGCTGCGCGCCGACGTCGAGCGTGCCAACGCCGCCGCCGCCGACAGCCGCGCGCGCATCGACGCCGATGTCCAGGCGGCCGCGGCCAGCCTGGCGCTGGCCGAGCAGAAGGTGCGCCGCGCCGAGGCGCTGGTGGCGCAGAACTTCGTCTCCGACCAGGCCGCCGACCAGGCGCGCGGCGAGGCCGAACTGGCACACCAGAAGCTGCAGCAGGTGCGCGGCCAGCAGCGTGTCTACGTCGAGGAGCGCCGCGTCGCCGAGGCGCAACTGGCGCTGCGCACGGTGCGCAGCCCGTTTGCCGGCGTGGTGGTCGAGCGCTACGTCAGCCTGGGCGAGCGGGTGGAAGAGCGGCCGCTGCTGCGCGTGGCGGTGATCGACCCCCTGCGCGTCGAGCTGATGGTGCCCACGGCCCAGTACGGCACGCTGGCCCCCGGCGACCGCGTCACGATCCGCCCCGAACTGCCCGGCACCGAGCCCGTGGTGGCCACGGTGCGCCATGTCGACCGCGTGCTCGACGCCGCCAGCAACAGCTTCCGCGTGCGCCTGTCGCTGCCCAACCCGCGCTACCGCCTGCCCGCCGGACTGCGCTGCAAGGCCGACCTGCCCGGCACGGCGGGCGCGGCGGCGCCTGCGGCAGCGGCCGGCATCAAGCCCGCCATGGCTCCGGCGGCCCGGCCGGCGGCAGCGCGCGGATCGCTCTGAACCGCCCCCCGGCGCCCGAGGCACCGTGACGCGATCCCTGCCGGCCTGCCTGCGCCCCGTGGCCGAGGCGATGGAGCGGCGCATCCTGCATTCGGCCGACATCGCGCCGCTGCTGCTGGGTGGCGCCGGCGTGTACGACGCCGCCGCGCTGCAAACCGCGCAGCCCGACATCGCCGTGGCGCGCCAGGAGATCGTCTTCGTCGACGCCACGCTGCCCGACGCCGGCCAACTGCTGGCCGACCTGCAGGCGCAGCGCAGCGCCGGCCGGCCGCTGGAGATCGTCACGCTGGCCGGCGGCGAGGACGGCCTGCTGACGATCGGCCGCACGCTGGCAGGCCGCCAGGACATCGCCGCCGTGCACGTGCTCACGCACGGCGCCGACGGCCTGCTGCAACTGGGCAGCACCAGCCTGGACGCGCAGACCCTGATGCAGCGCGCCGGCGAAGTGGCGGCCTGGAGCACGGCGCTGGCGCCGGACGCCGACCTGCTGCTCTACGGTTGCGACCTGGCGCAGACCGACGCCGGCAGGCAGTTCGTGCGCGATCTGGCGGCGCTGACCGGCGCCGACGTGGCCGCCAGCGCCGACCTCACCGGCGCGGCTGCACTCGGCGGCAACTGGACGCTCGAGTTCACGACCGGCTCGATCGAGGCGGCGCTGGCGCCGAGCCGGTGGGACCAGGCGCAGTGGCAAGGCGTGCTGGCCACCTACACGGTGACGACGACGGTCGATGTCGTCGGCTCGAGCCTGCTGACCGGTTCGCTGCGCTGGGCCATCGCCCAGGCCAACGCGAACGCGGGCACCGACACCATCGTCTTCGCGGTCAACGGCACTTTCAACATCGCAGCGGGATCCAGCGGCGGCGACAACAACGAGACCGGCGACTTCGACATCACCGACAGTGTCGACATCGTCGGCAACGGCAGCGCCAGCACGGTCATCAACGGCAATGGCCTGGATCGCGTGTTCGACGTGCGCAACTCCGCCGCGGTCAGCTTGACGGGCATGACGATCCAGGGCGGCGCCAGCAATCAAGGCGCCGGGCTGCGCGTTGGAAACAGCGCCAGTTTGACGATGCTGGACGCCGTGGTCCAGAACAACGTCGGCAACGGGGCCAGCAAGGGCGGCGGCATCTACGCCGACGGTTCGCTGACCCTGCGCCAGACGATCGTGCAGAACAACGGTGACGCGGGATCGGGCGACATCGACGGTGCCGGCATCTACAGCGCCGGCACGCTGGTGGCCCGCGACGTCGAGATCCGCGGCAACCTGGCCGCCGGCAACAAGGACGGCGGCGGCGTCTACGTCGGCAATGGCAGTTTCGCGACGCTGGAGAACACCACGCTCGCGGACAACCAGGCCAAGCGCGGCGGCGGCATCTTCAACCACAACATCTGGACAACGCTGACCAATGTCACGCTGAGCGGCAACACGGCTTCGTCGGAAGGCGGCGGTCTGTGGACCGACAGGTTCGTGACTTTCGACCACGTCACCGTGGCCGGCAACGCGGCGCCTGCGGGCGAGGGCGGCGGCCTGTTCGACAACGGGGTGAATGCGCAGGTGCGGAACTCGCTGTTCGCCGGCAACGTCGGGGGCAACGCGAACCATGTCTCGATCTCGCTCGGCTACAACCTCAGCGACGACAACTCGCTGGGGTTCGTGGGCGTCGGTGACCTGCGCAACGTGGCTGCCGACGCCGGGGCCCTGGCCAGCAACGGCGGTTTCACGCGCACGGTGTCGATCGGTGCCGGCAGCGCGGCGCGCGACGCCGCGAACCCGGTCAGTTCGCTGACGGCCGACCAGCGCGGCGTGGTCACCTTCGGCGGCCGGTCCGACATCGGCGCCTACGAGTACAACCCCTACGGTGCCGCGCCGACGATCAGCACAGTCGCCAACCAGACGATCAACGAAGACCAGGCGCTGGCAGCGGTCGGTTTCACGATCGGTGACGCGGAGACGGACCCGGGCAGCCTGGTGCTGACGGCGACGTCGAGCAACACGGCGCTGGTGCGCAACCAGGATCTCGCGCTCGGCGGCAGCGGCGGCAGCCGTCTCCTGACCCTGACGCCGGTGGCCAACGCCAGCGGCACGGCGGTGATCACCGTCTCCGTCAGCGACGGCGGCAACCTCACGAGCACCAGCTTCACGCTGACCGTGAGCGCCGTCAATGACGCGCCGAGCATCAGCCTGCCGGCCCCGCAGGTGCTGAACGAAGACAGCAAGCTCACGCTGGCGGGTGCGCTGGCGCCGGTGATCGCCGACGTCGACGCCGGCAGCGCACAGGTCCAGGTCAGCTTGTCGGTGGCCATCGGCAAGATCAGGCTCGGCGAGACCACGGGGCTGTCCTTCGTCAGCGGCAGCCCCAACGCCAACGCCACCGCCTCGAGCATGAGCTTTCTGGGCAGCCTGGAAGCCGTCAACCTGGCGCTGAGCGGCCTGGAGTACAGGCCGACGGACAACTTTGCCGGTACCGACCGCATCCAGATCACGGTCAACGACCTGGGCAACAGCGGCAGCGGCGGCAACCGCATCACGACTGGTGGTCTTGACCTCACGGTGCAGGCCGTCAACGACGCGCCGGTGCTGACGCTGCCAGGCACCCAGTCGACGGCCCAGGGCACGCCGCTGCAGTTTGCCACGGGCAATGCCGTGCGCGTGGCCGACGTCGACGCCGGCACGGCAGCGCTCGAATTGACGCTGCGCACCGACGCACTCGGCAACGGCACCCTGTCGCTCACGCTGAGCGGCGGCGCGAGCCTGGTCGGCGGCGCCAACGGCAGCAGCCTGCTCGTGGTGCGCGGCAGCCAGGCCGATCTCAACGCAACGCTGGAGAGCCTCGTCTTCACCGCCACCAGCAGCGACCCCGCCCGCATCGACTTCAGGCTGGACGACCTCGGCAACAGCGGCGCCGGTGGGGCCATGGTGGAGTCCGGCTCGGTGGGGGTGAACGTCAGTCCCAACCAGCTACCGCTGCTGTCGCTGACGCGCAGTGTCTGGACCTATACCGAAGGCGACGCGGCCACGCCGCTGGATCCTGGCCTGACGCTCAGCGATGCGGACAACACCGACACCCTGGTTGCCGCGACCGTCCGGATCACAGGCAACCACGCCGCGGACGAGGACCGGCTGAGCGTCGTGCTGGGTGCCGACACGGGTGACATCGTCGTCACCAGCAATGCGAACGGCGTGCTGCGGCTGAACTCGGCCGGCGGAGCGACCCTGCTCCAGTGGCAGGCAGCCCTGCGCACCGTCGCCTACCTCAACCTCAGCGAAGCGCCGTCCGGCGACACCCGCACGGTGGGGCTGACCGTCAACGACGGCACCTCCGACAGCTCCCAGCAGGCGCAGTCCATCCAGGTCCAGTCCGTCAACGACGCCCCGGTCCTGAGCGGCAGTGGGTCGATGCGCGCGATCGACGAGGACGCCACCACCAACACCGGCACGCGCATCGCGCTGATGGTCGCCGGCCAGGTCACGGACGTCGACGCCGGGACGCAGGTCGGCATCGCCGTCACCAGCGTCGTCGACGACAACGCGCGCGGCCGCTGGCAGTACACCACCGACGGCAGCGTCTGGCAGGACTTCGGGTCCGTCGACGAGGCGAACGCCCGCCTGCTCGTTGCCGATGCGCTGACCAGCGTGCGCTTCCTGCCCGTGGCGAACTGGCACGGCAGCGTCGCTGCCGGCATCACCTTCCGCGCCTGGGATTTGTCGGCCGGCAGCGCCGGCGGCACCGCCGACGCGCGCACCCCCGGACCGGCGAGCGCCTTCAGTGCGGCGCAGGCCAGTGCCGACATCACGGTGCGCGCGGTCAACGACGCGCCGTCGGGCAGCGACAGGGTCGTCACCATCGAGGAAGACGGTGCCCATGTCTTCGGGGTCTTGGACTTCGGCTTCTCCGACCCCGTCGACGCGGCTTCCGGCAGCATCCATGCACTGGCCGGCGTGCGCATCACCACGCTGCCGGCGGCCGGCAGGCTGCTCCTGGCCGGCGTCGACGTGGGCGCCGGCCAGGTCGTCACGGCTGGCGACATCGCCCTCGGCCGGCTCGTGTTCACACCCGCGGCGAACGCCAGCGGCAGCGGCCACGCGGCTTTCACCTTCCAGGTCCAGGACAACGGCGGGACCGACCAGGGCGGCGTGGACACCGATCCCTTGCCGCGCACGCTGACGATCGACGTCACGGCCGTCAACGATGCACCCACGCTCGACAACACGAGCCTCACGTTGCCGGCCACCGACGAGGACAACGCCAACGCGCCGACCACGGTGGCCGATCTGCTGGCCGCCGCCGGCAGGAACGACGTCGACTCCCAGGCGCTGCAGGGCATCGCCGTGACCGCCACCACGGGGCGCGGCAGCTGGCAGTTCTCGACCGACGGCAGCACCTGGACGGCGGTGGGAACGGTGGCCCCGGGCAGCGCGCTGCTGCTGGCCCCGGACGCCCGGCTGCGCTACCTGCCCGACGCCCGCAGCGGCGAGACCGCGACGCTGCAGATCGTGGCCTGGGACCGAACGTCTGGCGCCGCATCGACGCAGGCCTTGCCGGTGCGTGCCGACGCCAGCGTGCGCGGCGGCAGCACGGCCTTCTCGACGGCGGTGGCCACTGCCAGCGTCGTCGTGAGCGACGTCAACGACGCACCGACGGGCGGCGTGACGATCGGCGGCACGGCCACTCAAGGCCAGACACTGACGGCCAGCCACACGCTGGCCGACGCCGACGGCCCGGCGACCTTGGCGGTGAGCTACCAGTGGCTGGCCGACAGCGTGGCCATCAGCGGCGCGACCGGCAGCACGCTGACCCTGTCCCAGGCGCAGGTGGGCAAGGCCATCAGCGTGACTGCCGGCTACACCGACACCCTGGGCACGGCCGAGGCCGTGATCAGCACCGCCACTGCTGCCGTGGCCAACGTCAACGATGCACCGACGGGCAGCGTGACGATCAGCGGCACGTCGACGCAAGGCCAGACACTGACGGCGAGCAACACCCTGGCCGACATCGACGGCCTGGGCGCCATCAGCTACACGTGGCAGGCCGGCGGCGCGACGGTGGGCAGCGGCGACAGTTATGTCCTCACCCAGGCCGATGTCGGCAAGGCGATCACGGTCGTGGCCAGCTACACCGACGGCTTCGGCCAGGCGGAGAGCGTCAGCGCCGCCACCGCGGCGGTGGCCAACGTCAACGACGTGCCCACCGGCAGCGTGACGATCAGCGGCACGGTTGAGCAGTTCCAGACGCTGACGGCGAGCAACACCCTGGCCGACATCGACGGCCTGGGCGCCATCAGCTACACGTGGCAGGCCGGCGGCGCGACGGTGGGCAGCGGCGACAGTTATGTCCTCACCCAGGCCGATGTCGGCAAGGCGATCACGGTCGTGGCCAGCTACACCGACGGCTTCGGCCAGGCGGAGAGCGTCAGCGCCGCCACCGCGGCGGTGGCCAACGTCAACGACGTGCCCACCGGCAGCGTGACGATCAGCGGCACGGTTGAGCAGTTCCAGACGCTGACGGCGAGCAACACGCTGGCCGACATCGACGGCCTGGGTTCGATCAGCTACACATGGCAGGCCGACGGTTCGACGGTCGGCAGTGGCAGCAGCTACCTCCTGACCGAGGCCGAGGTCGGCAAGCTGATCACCGTCATGGCCAGCTACACCGATGGTCACGGCGCGGCCGAATCGGTCAGGTCGGTTGCCACGAGCGCGGTGCTCAACCTCAACGACGCGCCCAGCGGCAGCGTGAACATCGCGGGCACGCCGACGCAAGGCCAGACGCTGAGGGCAAGCCATACCCTGGCCGACATCGACGGCCTGGGTGTCATCACCATTACTTGGCAGGCCGACGGCGCAACCATCGGCATCGGCGGCAGCATCGTCCTCACCGAAGCCGAAGTCGGCAAGCTCATCACCGTCGTGGCCCGCTACACCGACGGCCATGGCACGGCCGAATCGGTCAGCTCGGCGGCCACGAGCGCGGTGCTCAACGTCAACGACGCACCGACCGGCGGCGTGACGATCAGCGGCACGCCCACGCAAGGTCAGACGCTGAGCGCGAGCCACACGCTGGCCGATGTGGATGGCCTGGGCGCCATCACCTACACCTGGCAGGCAGACGGTTCGACGGTCGGCAGCGGAGGAACCTACATCCTCACCCAGGCCGAGGTCGGCAAGCTCATCAGCGTCACGGCCCGCTACACCGACGGCCATGGCGCGGCCGAATCGGTCAGCTCCTTGGCCACGAGCGCGGTGCTCAACCTCAACGACGCACCCACCGGCAGCGTGACGATCACCGGCACGCCGACGCAAGGCCAGACGCTGAGCGCCGGCAACACCCTGGCCGACGCCGACGGCCTGGGCGCCATCGGCTACCAATGGCTGGCCGACGGCACGGCGATCAGCGGCGCGACCGGCGGCACCCTGGTGCTGGGCCAGGCCGAGGTCGGCAAGCTGATCACGGTGGCGGCCCGCTACACCGACGGCTTTGGCCAGGCCGAGAGCGTGAGCAGCGCGGCCACCACGGCGGTGGCCAATGTCCCCGAAGCGCCCACCGGCCTGCCGACCATCACCGGCACGGCCATCGAGGGCCAGACGCTCGCAGCCGAGGTGGCGGTGATTGCCGACGCCGACGGCCTGGGCGCCTTCAGCTACCGATGGCTGCGCGACGGCAGCGTGGTCGGCGGTGCCACCGCGTCGACCTACCTGCTCGGCAACGCCGACGTCGGTGCGCAGATGAGCGTGCGCGTGTCGTACACCGACGGCCAGGGCGCGGCCGAGTCGCTGGACAGCGCGGCCAGCGCCGCCGTCGTCGGCGTCAACGAAGCGCCGGTCCTGTCGGCGCCCCTTGTCGCGCAATCGGCGACACAGGGCATCCCCTTCCAGTTCACGCTGCCCGCGGGCAGCTTCAGCGACCCCGACATCGGCGACACGCTGAGCTACAGCGTCACGCTCGATTCCGGTGCCGCGCTGCCGGCCTGGCTGGGCTTCGATCCGGCAGCCCGCAGCTTCAGCGGTACCCCGGGCGGCGGCGGCCTGGGCGCCATCACCCTTCGCGTGACGGCCACCGACGGCCAGGGACTCAGCGCCCAGGCCAGCCTGCAGATCATCACCCTGCCGGTCACGTCACCCGTGCTGGCGCCCGTGGTCGAGGCGCCTGTCGAAACGGCCCCCGAGCCCGAGCCCGAGCCCGAAGCGCCTGTGGCGCAGGTTTCCAAGCCCGCGCCTGCGGCGCCGGCCCTGCCCGCTGCGGTGGTGACCGCTGCGCCGCCCCCGCCGCTGCTGGCGCCCACCGTCATCGAGGCGCCGCCACCGGCCGAAGTGCGACGCGACAACGCCGATGAGGCGCCGGCCGCGCCGCGCCTGGCCAGCCGCAGCGACACCGTGCTCCTGACGCAGGAAGCCTTGGTGTTCGGCGAACTGGACGCTTCGCCGATGTCCAACCTGTTGCGCGGCGACGAACTGCTGCGCCGCTTCGACGCCATTCGACAGCAGCTCGCCATGCCGTCCGAACTGCAGCGCACGGCGGTCGCGCAGTCGATCGCGGTGACCAGCGGCCTGTCCGTCGGCTATGTCGTGTGGCTGGTGCGCGGCGGGGTGCTGATGAGTTCGATGCTCTCGGCCCTGCCGGCCTGGCAGATGATCGATCCCATGCCCATCCTGGCCGCCGCCAAGCCGCGCCGCGCCGACGATGGCCCTGCCGACGAGGACGACGCCGAGGTCGAGCGCCTGTTCGACAAGCCCGGGCCTGCGGCCGCGGACAGCCCGGCGCGCGCTGCGCCCCAGGCACCCCGGCCGGCCCTGATCGATGCCAAGGAGCAGCGTTGAAGATCTCGCTCAACCCGCTGCGGCTGTTGTCCAGTCGCGTGCACCTGGCCATGGGCCTGGCCGGGCTCGTGGTGGCCGCGCTGATGGGCGCCACCTACCTCGGCCTGATCCCCGACGCCGAGGCCCTGGAGTGGCGCCACCGCGCGGCCTTGTCCGAGACCCTGGCCATCACCGCCTCGTCCCTGCTGGACGAGACGCAGCCCGAGGCGCTGGCCGAGACGCTGGAGTTCATGCGCCAGCGCAGCCCGGGCCTGCTGTCGCTGGGCCTGCGCGCCCAGGGCGGCGAACTGCTCTTCGAGGTGGGCCCGCACGCGGCCCACTGGGCGCATGTCGATGGCGCCCGGTCGAGCGGCAGCAACCTGCTGGTGCCGGTGTGGCAGGACGGGCAGGAGTGGGGCACGATCGAGCTGCGCTTCGAGCCGCTGCGGCCGGCGGGCTGGCGTGAGCACCTGCAGGACGCTAGCCTGCAGCTGGTGGGCTTCATGTTCGCCACCTGCGGCCTGGGGTTCTACTTCTACCTGCGGCGGATGCTGCGTGAACTGGACCCGGGCCGCGCCGTGCCGCAGCGGGTGCGCGCCGCCTACGACACGCTGACCGAAGGCATGGTCGTGCTCGACCGGCAGGGCGCCATCGTGCTGGCCAACAAGTCGACCAGCGTGATGCTGGGCGTCGAGGAAAAGCGCCTGGTCGGGCGCTCGCCGTCGAAGTTTGCCTGGACCGACGCCGGCGGGGCGCCGCTGCCGCAGGACGGCCTGCCGTGGCGGCTGGCGCTGTCTTCGCGCGAGCCGCAACGCGACGTGCACCTCAACGTGACCGGACGCCATGGCCGTGCTTACTCGCTGCGCGCCAACTGCACGCCCATCTTCGACGACGGCGGCCAGCTGCAGGCTCTGGTGCTCAGCTTCCAGGACATCACCGAACTCGAGCAGCGCGGCGCGGCGCTGCAGGCGGCCAAGGAGCAAGCCGATGCCGCCAACCAGGCCAAGAGCCAGTTCCTGGCCAACATGAGCCACGAGATCCGCACCCCGATGAACGCCATCCTGGGCTTCACCGAAGTGCTGCGCCGCGGCGGCCTGCGCCACACCACCGACGCCGCTCAGCACCTGGACACCATCCACCGCAGCGGCCGCCACCTGCTCAACCTGATCAACGACATCCTGGACCTGTCCAAGGTCGAGGCCGGCCGGCTGGAAGTGGAAGCCTCGGCCGTGGCGCCGCACCTGGTGGTGCACGAGGTGGTGCAGACGCTGGCCGAACGTGCCGCCCAGCGCGGCCTGGCGCTGAACATGCACTGGCCGCAGGCCCTGCCCGCGACGATCCCCTGCGACCCGGTGCGGCTGCGCCAGATCGTCACCAACCTGCTGGGCAACGCCATCAAGTTCACCGACCACGGCGCCATCGATCTCACCTTGCGGCTCGAGCCGGCACAGGGCCGCACGCGCTATTGCATCGACGTGCAGGACAGCGGCATCGGCATCCCCGCCGACAAGCTGGACTCGGTGTTCGAGCCCTTCGTGCAGGCCGAGGCGTCGACCACGCGCCGCTTCGGCGGCACCGGGCTGGGTCTGACCATCAGCCGCGGTTTCGCGCAGGCTATGGGCGGCGACATCACCGTGCGCAGCGTCTTCGGCCAGGGCACGGTCTTCACCGTCTGGCTAGACGCCGGCGAGCCGGGGGCCGTGGCGCTGCTGGAGCCCGACGCGCTGGCGCGCGCGCCGGTGGCGGCAGCGCCCGCGGCGGCGCTTCGCTGGGAGTTCCCGGCCGCGCACGTGCTGGTGGTGGACGATGGTGCCG